>JAEXFV010000094.1 GCA_023451115.1 Bacillota bacterium | reverse complement strand
GCCATCACCTTAACGCCTACGGTAGCCCGCTGTTCTAAGGGGTCGGAGGCGCCTGCGCTGCCTGCGGGTTTGATGATGGAACGGAGCGTCCCCTTGCCTTCCATATCGATTACGCCATAAGCGTCTGCGCCGAACACCAGAGTGGAGTGGATGGGGATTGCCACCTTGGTGGTGCTGTCGATCGCCCCTGCATCGGCAGAGCACACCACCGCGTCTTTGCTCAGGCTGGCTGCAGCGGAAAGGGTTACCGTCTTGGTAGCGGCAGTGTACGAACCGGTGCTGGCCAGGGTATACTCGCTGCCGTCAATATAGAGTTTGTTCCCCCCTTTGGAAAGATAGGCGGCCTCGTCTGGGGTAGGGTCGTTTTTCAGTACAAAGGAAGTGGAGGAGGTGGTAGCCGCGTTTACCCCGTTTACCACGCTGGGTTTAAATATTTTGGCTTCCGTGCTCTCCACGAAAACAACCCCGAAGAGCCTGCCGATTTCACCGGTGTAAATCTGTTCGGCGTTGGCGTACTTGCTTACGTCTTGCCACATGGTGTCATTTTGCAGGTCATAGGTAGCCTCTGGAGAGCAGATGCAGATGAAGTGGGGCTTGCGCACGCCGCTTTCGCTCTGGGTAAACATGCGGGCTTTGGCTCTCTTTAGCGTGCGCACCGCCTTTCGGATTTCGTCCACCGTGAGCTTGTCGCTGGCGGTAAGCGCCAGGCGGGTAGTTTTGTTCCCGGCACGCTGCACGTTGTTGCCAGCATTCATTGCATCCCGGGTGACCCATTCCACCACGGTGCCCATCTGCTCGCCCAACAGTCCCGCAGTATCGCTCATGACCTCGTCGTAGGCGCTGGCATCCAGCATGTCGGATACCTCTACGTAAGCGCCGTATTGTTCCACCTCAGCCTCCACTCTGGTTTGGCTCAGGCTCTGGCCGTCCGGGGTTACGCCCTCGGTTAGGGGTGCGATTGCGTGGCTGGGGTCAAACAGGTCCCAACGGCGGAACTCTACCCGCCTGCCGTTGTGCAGTGGGATGTTGCGTTTCTGGCCGAAGCTGGCGTGCACCAATCGGGTTTTAGCCGTTTCCAACATCTTTTTGTCATAGTAGGGTTTGTTTAAATAGGTCTGGTTGCCGCTACCGGCCTGTGCGCCGGTGTTGATCGTGGTTTGGGTGTTATAGTTTGCCATATCCGTTCTCCTTTTCTTTGGTAATGCGGTTTCATTTCAACATGGGTTTCCATCCAGGCCTGAGCCCGGCCCTTTTCCCCTGCTTTTTCAGCGCCTATTAAGGCGCTGGGGCTATAGCGCTACGTTTTCCCCGTTGCGGGCACGCTTGCGCATTTCCTGTTCCGCGCGGTTGAATTCCTCAGTGGTCATATGCAGGTAGCTTTTGTGGGGAGATGCCCCTGCATCCGCCCGAGCCTGGCGGGGCAATGCCTCCCGGGATCTGAGCCGGCTGCTGAGTTCCCGGATGGCCGTCTCTTCCGCCTGGGCTGCCCTTTGCTCTGCAGCATACACGCGCGCAGCGGCATACACCGGCATCTGTACGGTAAGCTGTAAAAACGTTGGGTCCTGCAGCGCCGCTTGCGGGTCAAAGTTAGGGGGCAAATAGCCTTCCTGCCACAGCCTGGTCAGTTCCTGCCGAATCTGTTTGGCTGCTTGCAGCATTTGGGGGTGCGGCTCCCGGGGAGTGGGCAGACCCCGCAAAGGGGATAGCTGCTGTAGCCGGTTTTCTTGCCCGGCTATGGCGGCTCCAGGCATAGGCGCGCCTGCTACGGCAGCTGAGCCAGGCTGTAGGGGGCCGCTTTCGCTTACACCCTGATAAGGAAGCATAGGGTACCCCTGGATGGGTGCCGGCTGTTGCGGCATGCCTTCAAACTCAAAGGCAGCCGCAGGTAATCGGGTTTGTTTTTGCATTTGTACAAATCCTCCTTTTTTTCGTCTCTTCCAAATTCCGGAGCTCTGGGAATTTCATAAAAGCACAGTGCCATCGCGTTAGCTCTGCCCCCCGTTTGAGGTGGGCAAAGCAGGTTTCAAAAGGGTCGCTGTTTTGCGTGAAGCCTTGTTTACTGCCGGCCTGTGCGGGAACGCAGCCGTTGCAGCAGGCCCTGCCGCTTTTGCGTCGATGGGGCCTCCGCCTTTTTCTGCATGGGGATGAATAGGGTTCCGTTGCCGCCATCTCCTTGGGTTTGGCCCGCCTGTTGTTTTTCCGCCCGCTGTGCCTGCTCCTCCTTTTGCGCCATACGCTGCAAAACCATTTCTTTGCCGTCAAAGTGCATCAGTTCCACCGCCTGTACCGGGGTAATCGCCTGTAGCTGCAGCATCTGCAGCACCAGCTCATTTTGGGCCAGCACGCTCCAGCGGTTTTCTTTTTGTACTTTAATGGAGATAAAAAATTCCACCGGTAACGCTTCCCCCTTTTTCCCTTTGTGGGAAAAAAGCCGGTTGTCAAATATATGGGTTTCCTTCTCTCCGTTTCGGGTTAGGGTCACCCGGCGGGGGAAAAAATTAAACTCCCGCTCCACCTCAATTTCCATGCGGACGGCGTCCTTGTAGGCCTCGTGCATCTGCCGCGCCGCCATGCGCGCCCGTTTGGAGCTCATCTCCTGCAGCGCGGAAATGGCGCTGGCTGCGGTTACGCCTCCCATGGTAGCCCCCCGGGAGAAATCGTTGGCGCCGCTTTCTTCCTTGATGGAGGCGCGGATGGAGGCGATATAGTTCATCAGGTACGCAGGCAGCGGCGGCGTGGAAAACCAGGTCACACCCCCCAGGCTTTCCCCCCGGTGTACGTCCTTGGACCAGTCCCGCAAATCCTCCAGGTCAAACCCTGATGCTTCCGTTACCAACAGTTTGTTATGAGAGGCCATCAGGGCGTTTTTTAACACGATCTGGTCCAGCTTGTCCGCATAACGCTGCTGGGTTTCAAACATATCCACCAGGCCCAGCCCCAGGGCGCTGCCTTTGCGGGGAAACAGGGGCGTTACCACAAAAGGATATTGCCCGTGGGAAAAATATCCCTCTGGTTTTTGCTCCCTGCTGTCGCTGAGCAGCTCTCCCCCCGCCAGCTGTGCCATATGCACCCGGTAACGTCCAGCCTCCCGGTCGTATTCCCGCCACCAGTATTCCAGCAGCAGCACGCACTTGCTGTGGTCTGCAGTGAGCACGTCGTCCTCCATCACCTCCAGCATGGTGTAGGCGTCGGCATGCATGAAATCCGTTTTGCCTGGAAAGTGCTCTGCCAGCCATTCCCTGGTGCGGGCTGCAAATTTAAACACGCCCCTCCCCAGCTGGATATCCGTGCACAAGGGGTCAAACAACACGCCTCTGGTGTCCACCTGACGGATAAACGCCCCGCCCAGGCCGTTGTTCAGTCCCGGGTCGTAACCCACTTCCTGCACCATGTAACCACCTACCAACAGGTCATGCACCAGCTTGCGGTATTCCCGGTTATAGCTGGTGGCGTCATGGTTTTGCTTGATCAGCGCCTCCAGCACCTGGGCGGGCAGGTCGTCTTCCGGATTTTCCGGCGTAATCACTGCCTCGGGAAACAGGTCCATCAGGTCTGCGGATACGTTTTCCACTGTACTCTGGAGTACGGGGGTAACGGGCCGGGGCTCGTTGGGATCGCCCTTTGGCACGTTGTGCCAGTGCTCGCCCCGGTACATCCGCTCTGCATGGTCAAGCCGCTGCCATTCCCCTGCGTAAGCCCCGCGGAATTCCTCAAACAGCCCGTATGCCTGCTGGAGCAGGCTCTGCCGCTCCTCTTCTTTGTTCATGACATTCCTCTCCTTTCCGTCGTTGCCCATGCTTCACCGCTGTTTCCGGAAAAAGCAACAGCGCCCGGCCATTGGCCTGAGCGCTGTCAGAAGAGGAAAAACAGTGAAGAACATTTGTTCGACTATTGGAGTATATCATGAAAATCCCCAACTATTTTCTTATAATTTTATTTTTTCTTGGTGAGGATTTTGCGCCGGTTTGCCTGCGCTGCGCATTGACACTGGCCCCGCCTGCAGGCTATAATTTGAAGGATAGCGGATGCGCAGGTAATTGCCGGCGCGTTCGGGTGCTCAAAGTCAAACGCTTTTGATACCTTTCGTTGATCGGGGTGGGACCATGTCCGCACTTGCCAACCAAAGGTATAGCATAAAATCAAATCCCGGAATGTTACAGGTTTCCGGGGAAGGAGACGATACCAATGCGCAATCTGAATTCCAAAGAGCTTCGCCAGCTGTACCTGGATTTTTTCAAAAGTAAGGGCCATGCGGTGATCCCCAGCGCGTCCCTCATTCCGGAAAACGATCCTACCGTGCTGTTCACCACCGCCGGCATGCATCCGTTGGTGCCTTATTTGATGGGTGAAAAGCATCCTGAAGGAACCCGGCTTACCGATGTGCAGAAATGTGTGCGCACCGGGGATATCGATGAAGTAGGGGATACGTCCCACTGCACTTTTTTTGAGATGTTGGGCAACTGGTCTTTGGGGGATTATTTTAAGAATGAAGCCATCGCCTACAGCTGGGAGTTTTTAACGGATGAAAAATGGCTGGGCATCCCAAAGGACAAGCTGTATTTTACCTGCTTTGAAGGGGATGAGCATGCCCCGCGGGATACGGTTTCCCATGACCGTTGGGTGGAGCTGGGGGTAGACCCTTCCCATATTTTCTATCTGCCGAAAAAGAACAACTGGTGGGGTCCTGCCGGAATCACCGGCCCCTGCGGCCCGGACACGGAAATGTTTTACGACACGGGCAAGCCTGCCTGTGGGCCGGATTGTTCTCCCGCGTGCGATTGCGGCAAGTATCTGGAAATCTGGAACGATGTGTTCATGGAATATAATAAAACGGCGGAAGGTAATTTTGAGCCCCTGGCCCAAAAGAATGTGGACACCGGCATGGGCCTGGACCGCACCGTGGCTACCCTGCAAGGGGTAGAGAGCGTGTATGATACCGACGCCTTCACCGGTATTTTGGCCACCATCAGCCGTTTGTCCGGCAAGCAATATCGGGACAGCGCTGAAATCACCCGGGCGTTCCGCATTGTGGCGGACCATATCCGCTGCGCTACCTTTATGTTGGGGGATCCCAAAGGGGTCACCCCCAGCAACGTGGATCAGGGATATATCCTGCGCCGCCTGATTCGCCGGGCCATCCGTTTCTCCATGCAGTTGGAGATGCCGGAAGGCGGGCTAAATCAGGTTGCCCAGGCTGTCATCGACCAGTATGGGGTATTTTACACAGAGCTTGCAGAGCATCAGGATAAGATCTTGTCCGAATTGGATAAAGAAGAGGCGCGCTTTGCCCGCACCCTCAAAAAGGGCATAAAGGAGTTTGAGCGGCTGGCCGCCAACTTGGAAGGGCAGCGCATCGACGGGCCTTCCGCCTTCCGCCTGTATGATACCTTTGGTTTCCCCATCGAGTTTACGGAAGAACTGGCCCGGGAAAAGGGCTTGCTGGTAGACGTAGCGGGGTATCACGAGGCGTTCCAGGCCCACCAGAAAAAGTCCCAGGCTGGAGCGGAGCAGCGCTTTAAGGGCGGTTTGGCGGATAACACCGAGGCCACAGCCGCTTTGCACACTGCTACCCACCTGCTCAATGCGGCGCTCAAGCGGGTGCTGCAGGACGATGGGATTCAGCAAAAAGGCTCCAACATCACCGCTGAGCGCCTCCGGTTTGATTTTAACTTCCCCCGCAAGGTAACCAGGGAGGAGCTGGATCAGGTGGAAGAGCTGGTGAACCAGGCCATTGCAGCAGATGTGCCGGTGGTTTGTGAGGAAATGACGGTGGATCAGGCGAAAGCCCAGGGAGCGGTAGGCGTGTTTGATGACCGCTACGGTTCCAAGGTGAAGGTGTATTCCATGGGAGAATTCTCAAAGGAAATCTGCGGCGGCCCTCACGCCTCCCGCACCGGGGAACTGGGCGTGTTCAAAATCAAGAAAGAGGAGGCCTCCAGCGCTGGCGTGCGCCGCATCAAAGCGGTATTGGAAAAATAAAAGGAAATAAAAATAATCAAACGGGGCGGCAGTAGCCGCCCCGTTTTGTAATCTAGTCCCCTGAACGATCAAAATTTTTGTAAAAAAGCAAATCCAGGGTTTGCATTGCAGCCGCCTTCCCAGGGGATGGGTTAAGGCCGCCCACCGGAGGCCGGAGGGGATAATCTGCCCTTGGCCAGGCGCACAATCTCCTTGCTTAGGGGGTTGGCCTTTTCCCCTTTTTCGTACACGTCTGCAAAGGCTTCAGCAAACATTTCTCCCGCGTCGCTTGCGCCATATTCTGAGGTCAAGCCCATTTTTTTCAGCTTATGGCGGTGCCGGTACTGGTTGGTGCTTTTGTCTGTTATTTCATCGCCATGCCTGTCGCGTATATAGGTGTCGTTTTGCAAATCCAGCTTTTTCTTGCCGGTGGCGTCGGCTACTCCGTGTTCTTCAATGTATTTTTTCAGCTTGCGGCCCTGTTTGGTATCCTGGCCCGCTACCCCCTGCAGCGCTTCCTGTATCAGGGCCTGTGCGGTAATGTTTCCATTCCAGTCTGCATCTCTGGCGCCCCTGCCTCTATAGTTCTGTTCGATCAAAAGGGAGTTTACCACGTGCCCCAGTTCATGTACGCCGTCATACCGCTTGTTGGCAGCGGAAAAATCAATGGCGCTGTCCCCCCAGCCCATGACAATGCGCTTGAGCTTGCTTCCCGCGCCAGAGGAAAGCTCTGTAGGGGACCAGGAAATTTGGGCCCCTCCATTGAAGGTGTTGCTGGCGGACATCATAGCGCCGCTGTCGCCTTCATCTCCAAAAGAAGAGATTTTTCCCTGCAGTTCGGGAAAATCGTGGGTCATGCGGGTCATAGCCTTTAGGCGGCGTTTAGCAGAGCTTAAAGAAACATCAGCGTTAATGCGCCCGCCAATGGTGTTTCCGGTGGCTCGCCCAAAGGCAGCCTGGGCCTCGTCCAGCGTGTTTGCTCCCCGGATAGACTCCAGCTTGGCTTCCAGGGCATCATCCCCGGTAGGGTTATACATGTTGGCGCCCAACTGTGCCTGGGTCACTTCGGTAGGTGAAGCGCCAACCGGCGTATTGCCCTGCCCAAACCACCCGGAGAACTTCTGGCGCAGCCGATTGAACAGCCGGTTGCCCAGCATAGGGGCCTGGCTTGCAGCAGGCACGCTCAAGGGCTGCCCGCCCGCCCCCTGGGACAGGCCGCCGTCCATGGCCTGCTGCGCCATGCGGTCCGCCGCCTGCTCCGCCCCCGCGTCGTAATAGGGCATACCCGGCGTGCTGTCCATTGCCTTGCCCTGGCTTTGCTGCATCACGTGGGAGAGCTCATGGGAAAGCAGTCGTTCTCCGCTTTCACTGCGGGAAAAAGCTCCCGGCGCAAAGCGGATGAGGTTTCCCTGGGCCACGGCGTCCGCCCCTATCTTCCGGGGCAGGTCGGACTGAACAACCCGCACGCCGGAAAAATCCTGGCCAAACCGGCTTTCCATTTTCTGACGCATGGCGTCGGGAAGGTTCAATGGGCGGCTTTCTTCATTTTGTACTGCCGCCTGCATCCATTGGCCCATGGCCTGCTGCTCTTCATTGGGCCCCGGCGCAGATTTCTGATGGAGATGTTGTAACGGTTCCGCTTTTTTCCTTGTTATTTCAACTTGCATCCAATTCCCTCCCTGGCATGCATCTTTTACATAAGCCCCACCTCATCCATAACCGTGAAATTTGGGAGAGCTGTGCAAAGCGGCTGATCAAAACATTTTGCTGCTTTTATCATACACCAACGGATGGGAAAAGGACAAAGAAACTGTCATAAACAGAAAAAAACTGTTATAAACGCGGCAAACTATACCTCCTCAATGTCATCGATTAATCCCTCCTGTGTGGAAAAGGAAAATACCCGCACCGGGTGTAGCCCTTCCTCCGGTGGATAACACAGGCCAATCATATGGTCGCTGTTGGACAAAGGGGTACGGCATTGAATAAAATTCCCCAAAAATTCCCGTAAGGTTTCCGGGTTGAGTCCTTCTTGCAGGCTGGGGGTCATATATTCCTGGGCTTCCTCATAAAAGCCATGGCACACCGCCTCGCAAAAGGCTCGTAGCAGCCCCTCGCCTTCTTGGGGCGGCGCAGGGGAATGGGTAAAAAAACCCCGTTTTGGTTCGCTGGGCAGGAAGGCGCCCCCGCCCTCTCCCGGCTGAAATTCCCAGCACTGGCGTACTTCATGCCCCAGCATGGTGGGCAGGCGGTTGATGCAAACCGCCTCGCTGTCCCGCCAATCCACTTCATCCGCCTGCACCCGCAACAGCTCCTGATAACGGCTGCCCAGTGCCAGCAGCGTGGCAGGCCCCTCGTCCGAGATGGCTACCAGCGCCCCGCCTTTCCAGCGCTCCAGCCTGCCTGTTTGTCCGGAGCACAGCATGGCCCCGTACCGGATGCGGTTTCCTTGCTCCACTGCCAGCCGCAATCCGCCCTCATAATAAAGCGTTGCGGTGCAGCCGTCCGGCAGGTCCAGCTGATCCACAGTGAAAGGGAAGGAAGGGTGCGCCGGTTGGGGCAAAATGCCGGGGGCAATCACCGCTTCCACTACCCCGCCTGGCCATAGATACGCTTCCACATCCCCGCTCACCGGCGGGATGAGCACTCCATCCCGAAAGCATAGCTTTCGCATGATCGGGTAATACCGCCGGGCGTCATCGTACAACGGCGTTACCGCAATATAGTATTCCCCGCTATCGGACACTGGCAAGGCAACATGCCCTTGAGGCAGGCATTCCCCCACCAGGGTGCCGTTCACTTCAACGGCTACTGCGGTGTGTCTGGTACGCAGAGCAAGCGTAGGCAAATAAGATAGCATAACTCGTCCTCCCTTCTTTCGTAGGGCCGGGGCGGCAACGTTTTGCCCCGGCACGTTACAAGCATATGCCCGGCGTATTGCGGCCATGACAACTGGTTGTGAATACGTTATAATAAGAAATGCCTGTGGGGAGCAGCCGTAGGCAGTTCCCTTACAAATCCCCTGGTTTTGACCCAAGAAAGGATTTTACGGCTTATGCTGTTTTGCCCATTGTATAGCGGATCCTCCGGCAACGCCCTTTTTGTGGAGGCGGGAAGTGTGCGCCTTCTCATTGATGCGGGCTTACCCGGCCGCCGCATTGAGGCGGCGCTGCAACAGATCGGAGTGCCGCCGGATACCCTCAACGCCATTTTGGTAACCCATGAACATAGCGACCATATCAAAGGAGTAGGCGTACTTTCCCGTAAATACGGCCTGCCCGTATATGCCAATGCACCTTGCTGGGCAGCGATGGAACCTTTGATCGGGCAGGTAGCGCCCCGCAACATCCGGGTGTTTGAAACCGGGCAGGATTTTTATCTGAAGGAGATCAACGTGCTGCCATTCCCCACGCCCCACGATAGCGCCCAGCCGGTGGGCTACGCCCTGTTCCATCAGGGGCGTAAGCTTTGTGTGATGACGGATATCGGCCACATGCAGCCTGCGCTGTTGGACGCGGCGGAAGGGTCCGACCTGTTGCTGTTGGAGGCCAATCACGATATTGATATGCTAAAGAACGGCCCGTATCCCTATGCCCTCAAGCAGCGGATCCTGTCCCCTCGGGGGCACTTGTCCAATCTGGATGCAGGCAAGACCCTCTGCAGGCTGTATACCAAAGGCGTACGCAATGTGATACTGGGCCACTTAAGCGCCCAAAATAATGAGGAGCGCATCGCCATGGCTACCGTTTGGCAGGCGTTGCGCCAGGAAGATGTGTTTGAGGGCATGCACCTTGCTATGGCCCATCGGGACAGGCCAGCCGGGCTGTTTCACATTCAATAGGGGATATACCCCTGTGCGCAGCTGCCTCTCGGATCCCGTGGACCTCGGGGGTGGTAATGAGGGGCAATGGGAAAGTCATGGGCTTTTTCATCACCTTTATAAAGTATGGAAAGGAAATTATGACAAAGGATTTGTTGCAACAAAAAAATAGCGCAATGGCCAGCCGGGCTGCCTTGCTCACAGCGCTGCTGCTCTTGGGCGGCAACCTGTTGCTGCCGCTGGCCGTAGGCGTGGACGATCTGGTACGCTATTATGCGGTAGCGGCCCTGGTGCTGGAGCTGCTGTTTCTTTACCTGCCTGCCATGCGCATTGCCCAGTCCCTGGGCGGGCCGGAACAGGCCATGCAAAAGCCCATTCCTCTCTCCCAGTGGCTATGGAGCATTCTCTTTGGCGTGGGGATGTTCTTCCTGTCCACCGGGTTAAACGCCTTGACCATGCTGCTTTGGGATGCTTTAGGGGCTGTGCCCAACAGCGCTGTTTTGCCGGCGGATGGCGGGTGGCGCTTGTTGGCCACGATGATTGTGGTGGGCATTATCCCTGCTTTTGCAGAGGAAAGCCTGTTTCGCGGGGCGTTTCTTGCCGCCTGGCTGCCGGAGGGAAAGCGCAGGGCCCTGTGGCGGGTTACCCTGCTGTTTGCGCTGATTCACTTTCAGCCAAACGCGCTGCCTTCGCTGCTGCTGCTTTCCTGGCTGTTGGGCGCCCTTGCTCTGATGACGGGTTCCTGCAAAGCCTCCATGGGCGCCCATGCAGCAAACAACATCATGGGCGTGCTGATTGCGGCGTCCGCAGGGGCAGCCGGGGATACAACCCAGCAGGCCCAATTGTCCTTGGGCATGGTTTTGCCTGCCGCGGGGATGTATTTGGCCATCGGCGCAGTCGGGTGCCTGGTAGCCTGGAAATGCCTCAAGCGCGGTTTGCAGGCTGCTCTGGCTTCCGCTGAGGGAAACGGAGAAAACGGGGCTGCCGAAAAAGCGCAAACCGATTGTCTCTCCCAACCCGGAGCGAAAATGCCCTTTGGGGGCAAGGCCGCATTATGGTTAACCTATCTCATCCTGTTTGTGGTCAATCTGGCTGTGTTGGGGGCGCTGCTGTTCCCAGATACGGTATCCGCTTTGCTGGGAGGTTAGCCATGCGCATTCGCATCGCCTGCGTAGGCCGGCTCAAGGAGGCCTTTTTCCGGGATGCTCTGGGGGAATACCAAAAGCGGTTGAGCCGGTATGCCCAGGTGGAAATCCTGGAGGTCCCGGATGAAAAAGCCCCGGAGCGCCTTTCCCCCGCCCAGCGGGCCAATGTGTTGGAAAAGGAAGGGGAGCGCCTGCTTTCCCGCATTGGGGAAGGGGATTTTGTGGTTGCTTTGTGCATCGAAGGTGAAATGCTCTCCTCCCAGGCTCTGGCCCAACGCCTTGCGGCCTGGATGGGGCAAGGAAACAGTACCATTACGTTTGTCATCGGAGGCTCTTTGGGGTTGAGCCCCGGGGTGTGTCGCCGAGCGGATGTGAAACTCTCCTTTTCTCCGTTAACGTTTTCCCATCAGATCTTCCGGGTAATGTTGCTGGAGCAGGTGTATCGGGCGTTTAAAATCATCCATAACGAGCCCTACCACAAATAGCCGCCCAGCCTGGAAGGCAGGTGTGTGCAATATACGTTCCAACCACTGGTTTTAAAACCCGCGGCTGTCGCCGCCTTTGAGAAAGGAATTTGTTATCATGGATCCCAAAGAATTGCCGGTTTATCAAGCATTGGATGCGCTGGGCATCCCCTATACCCGCTTTGAACATGAAGCCGCTATGACCATGGCGGATTGCGAGCGAATCGACCAAACTGTGGATGCAGCCCATTGTAAAAACCTGTTTTTGCGCAACCGCCAGGGCACGGAGTATTTCCTGCTGCTGCTCATCGGCGATAAAGTATTTAAAACCAAAGACATCAGTGGTCAAATCGGCCGGGCCCGTCTTTCTTTTGGATCTGCTGAGGAGCTGAACCAAAAGCTGGGGCTTACCCCCGGATCCGTTACCCCCATGGGATTGGTGAACGACCCTGCCCATGAGGTTGTGGTGTTATTGGATCGGGATGTGGCGGCGCAACGCAACGTTATCGTGCATCCCTGCGTCAATACCGCCTCTATCCTTTTGTCCGTGCCGGATCTGCTGCGCTTTTTGGAAAGCCGGGGCAACCCCGTTCTGTACGTGGATATCGCATAAAATCCCAACATAAAAAGGGGAGGGATGGCCCATCAACCTTTCAGAGTTTTTTCCCATGTGGGATCGCTTGGCAGACGCGGAGAAAACCCACCTGCTGCAGCATGCCGTGAAGCGCAGCGCTGCAAAAGGCACGGTGCTGCATGCCGGCGCGTCGGATTGCCTGGGGCTGTTGGCAATCTGCTCCGGCCAGCTTCGTGTGTATATCCTGTCGGAAGAAGGGCGGGAAATCACCATTTATCGCCTGTTTGAACGGGATATTTGCCTGTTCTCCGCCTCGTGCATGATACGCGGCCTTCAGTTTGATATTGCCATTGAGGTGGAAAAAGACGCCTGTTTTTGGGTGATTCCTGCGGATGTTTATCAGGCCCTGATGGAACAGCACGCTTCCGTTTCCAACTATACCAATCAGCTTATGGCCTCCCGATTTTCTGAAGTCATGTGGCTGTTGGAACAGATCATGTGGAAAAGCCAGGATAAGCGCCTTGCCTCGTTCCTTTTGGAGGAAAGCGTGTTGGAGGGCAGCCGCTCTTTAAAAATGACCCATGAGAAAATTGCCAACCATTTAGGCACAGCCCGGGAAGTGGTCACAAGGATGCTTCGCTATCTCCAGTCGGAGGGATTGGTGCACCTGGCCAGAGGCGTTGTGGAATTACGGGACCTGGACGGGCTCCAACGGTTGTCCAATGGGTAACCAAATGGGGTGCGCTCGGCATTGCCGGGCGCACCCACGGATTAATCCAACAGGGCCAGTACCTGGGCTTTGGGCAGCGCTCCAATGGATTGATTGACCACCCTTCCATTTTGTATCACCACCAGTGTGGGGATACTCATCACCTGGAATTGTGCAGCCAAATCCGGCTGCTCATCCACATTGATTTTGCCTACTTTGATATCCGGGCGTTTTTTTGCAATTTCATCTATAATAGGGGAAAGCATTCTGCAGGGCCCGCACCAGCTTGCCCAGAAATCCAGCAGAACCTTTTTTTCACAGTGTAGCACTTCCTGTTCAAAATTTTCTTTGGTTATTATCGTTGCGGACATAATGATACCTCCAATTTGATTATTTTTTATGAATGGTTGCCGTGTTCCTGGGTGGACGGGCAGGCGCCTTTTTCCCGGGGATATGGTGCAGTCGTTCCCAGGTTCCGGCTGGTTGTTTCATGCCCTGGTACAGGATCTCCCGTAAGGCAGCAGCTTTGGGTTGATGATACCTCTTTTTTGTTTTTCAATTTGCAAATCAGCTGCGTCATGGTGCCCATTGGGCAATACACGCACCAGGAGCGCGGCTTAAACAGCAGCATGGTGGCCAGGCCCAGGATGGTAGAAGTCAGCATCACGCTGTAAAAGCCAAAGGCAAACTGTGCAACCCAGGGCGCGGCAGCAGCGCCGTTATATGCCCACTCCCAGGGCAAGCGGAATGTCCACAGCAGCGTAACCGCCTGCTTTAGCTCCCGTATGCCGCTGAAAACCAGCCAGGTATTCCATAGCATCTGGAAAAACATGATAAGGAAAAAACTTAGAAAACCATAACGGAACCATTTGCTCTTTAAAAAAGCAGGCGGGCTTTGGTTGCGGGATAATCCCAACTTTCCACCCAGCAGCGCAAACAGCTGGCCCCGGCCGCAATATCGGTTGCAGTATCCCTTGGTTCCTTTGATGGCCGCTATCCCCAGGGGAATAAAAAAACACAGCAGCCCCAACCAGGCAAATAGGATGTTAAAAAAACCAAGTATCAGGTATAACAGGGAAAGTATCCATACATGATTTTGCCATTGCTGTTTCATCTGGGCGCCTCCACCATGGTGATGACGCAGGCAGGGCACGCCTTACAACATCGTTCACAGCCTACGCATCGTTGGGGGATAACGTGAGCAAACATTCCTTTTACAATGGTAATGGCCTCCCTGGGGCAGGCACTCACGCAGCATCCGCAGGCCACACAGTCCTGCTGGGCAACAAAAGCCTGCTTTCGTTTTCTGTTTTCCGCCATTGTTTCAACCACCTCAACTTTGATGGCTTCAGTATACGGCATTTCCCGCCTGGCTTCCGTGACTTCGTCACCATTGAGCAATCTCCTGGAGCTTGGGGGATTTTAGCAGGGCGCCGTGTGGCTTTATTAAAAAACTGCCGTTCTCTGCATGAGAACGGCAGTTGGAGTTTGTGTAATCATTTTAACCCATGGGTATTATAATTTTTGGCGGCTTATGCCTGCTTTTTATGGTTACGGCCGCTTAATCAGCGCCATGGCGCCCATCCCCCCGACGCCCAGAGCCAGCGCCAAGTAAGCGATGCCGGCATAGGAGCCGGTAGCGGTCTGAATGGCAGCCGCTGCAGGGGGGCCTGCAAAAGATGCAGCCATCAAAGACAGGTTTAGCACTGAAAGATTGGCAGCAAAATGCTGCCTGCCGTAAAAGTCCTGCAAAAACGCTGCGTTCACAGTGGGCCCTCCCCCATAGGCAAGCCCTGTAAGCAGGAACGCAATAAACAGCGCTACCATGCTGCTTTGCCCGTATGCCAGCAGGAACAACCCTGCGGCGGCTAGGAACGCCGCAGTAATCAACAGCATGGTGAGTTTTCTCCCTTGCTTATCATATAACATGCCAAACAACACCCGCCCTGCTCCGTTGGATACGGAAAGAAAGCCGGCGCCAAAAGCGGCCAGCGCAGCGTCCGCCCCCAATTGGGTGCAAATAGGGGCCGCATTGCCAATAAACATCAGCCCTCCTGCAGGCAGCAGGATGCACCACAGGGTGTAAAACCAGAAGGAAGGCCGCCGGAGCATCCCGCCCGGCGCAAGCTCCAGCTGGCCTTGGGATGCGGCGCGCTTTTTTGCGGCAGACTGGGGCAGGGCCGCGCCTGCTCTCGGCAGATGTATGAAAAAGCCGCCTGCCAGCACAACGGCAAAAAACAGTGCGCCAAAGAGCACAAATGTGTTGCGCCAGCCCATGGCGCCCATCAATGCGGTGGCAAGGGAACCTAAAATCATGCCTCCACAGCCAAAGCCCATGAGCAGCATGCCGGATACAAACCCTGGTTTGTCCGGAAACCACTGGTTCATAACATTGAGCAGCACATTATATCCGATTCCAACGCCCAGCCCACAGCCCACGCCATAGCTAAAGTAAATGCCCGGCAGCGTGGAAATCCGGGAAGCACCTAAAAATCCAAGCAGCAGCAATCCCGCGGAAAGGAACAGCGTTGGCCGAACGCCCCATTTGCGCGTACAAAAGCTGCCCAGCAAACCGCCCAGGCAAAAACAGGATATGGAGATGGTAAACGTGAGAGAGGTCTGACTTCTCGCCCAGCCAAATTCCGCTTCCAGCGGCGCAACAAAAATGGACCAGCCGTAAATCAAGCCCAGGCAAAGCAGCATCAGGATGCCGTAGCCCAGCAAGCAGTAGCGTTTTTTGTTAATCGGCACAGGGAAACTCCTTTATCAGTAACTTTTTATTCCGACCCTCTAAGGGTTGTTCCTTCATCCACAGATGGCTTTTTGCGGGTTAGGGGGGCAAAGCTGGCCTGTAGAAAATCTGCCACCACTTGGGGCGCTACCACCAGAGAGCAGCCTTTGGCTCCGCCGCTGATCTCAATTTCAGTAAACGCGGCTGCGGTGGCGTCAAAAAAAGTGGGATAGCGTTTTTTCATGCCCACTGGGGACACCCCGCCCCGGATATACCCGGTGAGCCCCTGCAGCTGCTTGGCATGGATCAGTTCCACCCGCTTGTCCCCTGCAGCCAGGGCTGCAGCTTTTAAATCCAGCTCCTCATCCACCGGGATAACAAACACCAGCACACCCTTGTGTTCCCCTCGGGCGCAAAGGGTTTTAAAACAGGTCGCTGCGTCCAGGCCCAATAGCCGGGCCACCGCAGAACCGGAAAATTCTTCATCGCTGATTTCGTAATATACCGGCTGGTAAGGGATTCCCGCCCGCTCCAGCATGCGCATCGCATTGGTCTTTGCCTGGCCCTTTGCCATTTGCTGCTACCTCCTATCCCAAGGGGTGCTTTTTTGGTACGATGGGGCAGTCCCATCCCATCATTTCGCCGCCCTGGCGCTGCGCCTCCCGGATGGCCCTGGTGGTGTAGGCGTCAACCGAGGCTTTATCCAGTGTGGAAAGGCAATATAACGTTATTCCATAGGGCAAATGCTGTTCCGGGCGAAACAGGGGATCTCCAATGGCGAAGCCGCAAAGCCGGGCCTGCTCCTGAAACATCAGCCGCGAGGGTTCCGTAGGGAAAAACAAGGATAGCCGCAGCCGGCGGCTTGCCTCCAGCCCGTCCCCTTGCCGGCGTAAGGCGTCGATGATTCTGGCGTTATCAACGGTCTGGTATTTTGCCGCATCGGGGTACAACAGCTGCAAATAGGTTTGCCAACGGGGTTCCGGGGCACGGCCGCAGGTGATGAGCAGTTTTTTTTCTTTCATCTCCAAGGCTTCCAGGGCCTCTAGCTGTTCTTCCCGGCTGGTGTAAAAATAGTATTGGATTTGCCCCGGCAACTGGATGCTGCCCACATACTTGGCGCCTGTAAGTGCTTTTTGCGCCCGCGCCAGCATCCCTTGGGCCCGGCGTAGCTCCCCCTTGGAAAAAACTCCCTCCGGATCCTGGCTGGCGCAGGAGAGCCAAAGCAGCGTAGCATGCCCCTCCGGCAGGTTATCATAGTAGGACAAATCCACTGAAAATACACCGGGTACACCCCGTACCGGCCAGTCGTATACAAACCAGTCCGCCATATATCCTCCTTGGCAAAGCGCGGCATCCAGCCGCCCCGCCCCTGTTCCCTCTTGCCTTTATTATACAGGACAATCTGAAAAATGGGAACTTAGCCGCCTGCAAAATATCTATGAAGGCGGGCGCAGCGTACAGCCTGACACGAAATGGCAAATTTTCCTTTGGAAATGACGCCCCATCGCGTATAATAGAAAAAAGCGTATGTAGGCGGGTTGCCTCGCCGAGTGGAAAAGGGGAGCGGCGTCGGCCGCCTGGCTGGGGAAGGAGCGGCATTTTATGATTGTCATTGGGATCTGCGGCGCCAGCGGCAGCGGAAAAAGCACTTTAGCGCGGCGCATTCAGGAATCACTGTCCTGTTCCTGCGTTATTATGGGGCAGGATTGTTATTACCGGGATCATGGCAGCCTTCCCTTTGAAGAACGGACCAAGGTAAACTATGACGAGCCGGATGTGTTCGACCATGATGAACTTTTTTTGGATGTACGCGCCCTTTCCCAGGGCAGGGCAGTCTCGGTGAAAGGGTATGATTATGCCCAGCACTGCAGGGCGGATCACCCAGAGCGGCTGATTCAGCCGCCGGATGTGCTGATTCTCGAAGGAATTCATATGTTTCGGGATGCGCGCCTGTGCAAGCTGATGAGCCTCAAGGTCTATATGCGGGTGGATGCGGATATATGTTTATTGCGCCGCATTCGGCGGGATATTAAAGACAGGGGCCGGGACATCGACAGCATTGCAGAGCAATACCTGGCTACCGTAAAGCCTATGTACGAGCAGTATATCAAAAAATACGAGCTGGATGCGGATTTTCTGGTGATGCGGGGCGGCAAAAACCGCATGGCCATAGATGCCATCAGCGCTTATGTTTCCACCAAGCTATTGGCGGAAAAGTTTGAACGGGAGGCTAGGGCGGAAGCCTGCCCCGGGGAAGGAAAGGGTTAACCGCTTATGGAGCAGAAAAACGGCGGTTCTACGCCGGAACGGCGCTGGTTAAGGCGCAACATGTTCCTGATTGCCTTTGGCATTGGGATGTTTTTGCTGCTGTTGCGTCTGGACGACGTATGGGGAGCTATTCTGTGGGTGTTGCAGGCGGCAACCCCTTTGTTCTTAGGGGTTGCCATTGCATTTGCCATCAACATTCCCATGAAGTTTTTTGAGCGGCATGTTTGCCGCGGCTGGGAAGAAAGCTCTAAAATAAAAAGGGCGATGCGCAGGCCGCTATGCATGTTGCTGGCCTATGCTGCGGTATTCCTGGTGCTGGGCGGCTTAATCTGGCTGGTATTGCCCAAAGTAATAGAAAGCGTTACCCAGCTGGCTACCAATTTTTCTGGGTATGTGAACAGCTTTCAAACCTGGATGGACGGCTTGCTTTCCAGTTATCAGGTGGAGCCGGGGGAGGTTTCCTTTCTCTCTAAAATGTGGGAGGATTTGGTGACGTTCCTGCAGCAGGTGTTAACCGAAGCCGTGCCCGGCATTATTTCCTTTACAGTGGATTTTACCACCGGCCTGTTCCAGCTGCTGGTGTCGCTGATGTTGGCTGGGTTTATGCTCTATAATAAAGAAAAGCTGCTTTCCCAGCTTACCCGTTTGAGCCAGGCGGTGCTGGGCCGTAAAAAAACCAGGAGTATTGCGGAAGTCTGCACCATGGCAAACCTGGTATTCAGCCGGTTTATCCTGGGGCAAATTACGGAGGCGCTCATTCTGGGCCTGATCTGTTTCCTGTGTATGCAGGTTTTCGGCATGCCTTATGCCCTGCTGATCAGCACGGTAATCGCCATCACTGCGCTAATTCCCATTATTGGGCCTATCATCGGCACCGTGCCCTGCGCCATTATCCTGCTGGTGATTGAACCGGTGCAGGCGGTATGGTTTGTGGTGTTTATTATCGTGCTGCAGCAGCTGGAAGGAAACCTTCTCTATCCCCGGGTAGTGGGAAATGCCATTGGTCTTTCCGGGCTGTGGGTGCTCTCCAGCATCCTGGTTGGCGGCAGCCTGTTCGGCGTATGGGGTATGTTGCTGGGCGTGCCTACTGTAGCGGTAGCATACCGGTTGGTAGCCCGTTGGGTACGCATTCGGGAACGCCGTGCTGCTTCTTCCCAGGACTTGGAGTGAGTTTCCAGCCCTTTTTGGGCCCGTTTGACTTCATGAATTTTATCAAAGCGCTAGGCCAAAGCTGACCCTTTGGCCTCTCTTTCCTTTACCCGGATCTTTTTTAGTATAAAAGGCAGCACCTGATCCGGCTCCAGCTGCAACACATGGGCAAATTCGTCATAGAGAATTTTTTCCGCTTCTTTCATAAAGCGTTCGTCGCAAACGTGAAATTTGCGCCCCGCTTCTTTTTGCTGTTGCTGGTGTTGATACAACGCTTTGATTAGCCGGATAAGGGATTGCCGGTCTCCCGATTGGATGATGGCCCGGTATTGCGCTTTGCGCTGCTCTTCGTTGTCAATCCAAAGGGCGTCCTCCTCGGGCATGGATTCAATCAGCCTATGGATCTCTTCCGCCGACAAAATGCGCCGCATTTTTGCCTGCAAAGTCGCATTTTCAGTGGGCACATAGATCAACGCCTTGTCCTGGTATACAGGCTTAAGGACGTAATATTCCATCATTCGATCACCCAGTTTCTGCTTGGTTATGTCTGCAATCAGGCAGACGCCGTCTGTACCATATAAAATCGTGTCGTTCATTTCAAACAAGCCGGTTTCGCTCCTTTTCCTTTCATTGGTTGCAATACTGGATTGCGGGATAAAAAAACGTGCCGTTTGCTGCAACTGGACTTACGTTGTGCAAAGCAAACGACACGTTGAACAATTTCATTTTAGCATTTTTTTTGCCAAAATGTCAGGGCAAGTTAAGAAAAAAAGATATTCCTTCTTATCGCAGCGCCTTGTATCCCTCATAGGCATTGAGGTGCTGCTTGGTGGGATCGCCGTAAACATGCAGGATGTTGCCGATGATCAGGTTGTGGCCGGGCACATCCACTATCTGATCCAGCTTGCACAGGA
>JAEXFV010000050.1 GCA_023451115.1 Bacillota bacterium | reverse complement strand
GTTGATAATATCAAGTGCATCTTTAATAGTAGGCATATCGTCACACTCCTTTTATAAGTGCTATTTATTTACTATTATTATACAACATTTTCCATTAAAAATCAACTATATGATGTGACATAGCCTTTTCAAAAGTGCGGAAGAAACCACTGTTATGGCATCTTTTTCCCCAGCAGAGGGAATTTTGCAGGCGTCAACATCCTTTTTGGAAGCGCGCAGGGCATCAGCCTGAGCCTTTCCTCTCCCCTCAGCGATGGCCTCCGCAAAGTTTGCAAACAACACGGTAAACCACAAAACGCAGGCAATCGCCAATGTATATCCGCTTGGCGCATCCTTCCATCCAAAGAAGGAAACAATCCAGAGGCCTGAAGTAAGGATAGCGCTAAGATACACCAGAAACATCACCGGATTTCCCAGTTGTGTTTTGGGGCTTAATTTTGCAAAGGAATCTTTCATCGCTCTGCTTATCATTTGACGGCTGGAAAAAGCCTTTTTTTGTTTTGAACGCATGGGATTACCTCCTTACGCAATGCTTTGAAAATATTCTGCAATGGGGCCGAGTGCCAGCGCGGGGAAAAAGCTCAACGCCCCAATCAGCAAAACAACAAGAACCAGCAGGAACACAAACATGGCATTGGTTGTAGAGAGCGTCCCAGCACTTTTGGCAACCTTTCCCTTCCCCGCCAGACTGCCCGCAATGGCCAACGTACCGATAATGGGAAGAAATCTTGCAAACAACATAACCAGTCCCAGGGAAACATTCAAAAACGGGGTATTTGCATTGAACCCAGCAAATGCAGAACCGTTGTTTCCCCCACAGGAGGAATAGGCATAGAGCAGTTCAGAAAAGCCGTGCGCTCCACCGTTAAGCAAACTGTCCATCACTTCTTGCGCTGCAGCGGCAATGCCGCTGCCCACAAGAATTGCCATGGGTGTAGCCAGGCAAACCAAAGTGGCCCATTTCATCTCGTAAGGCTCGATTTTCTTGCTCAGGAACTCCGGCGTTCTGCCCACCATCAGTCCGGCGATGAATACAGCCAAAATAGCGAAAGCCAGCATTCCGTAAAGGCCGCAGCCAACGCCGCCAAATATGACCTCGCCCAGCTGCATCAAAAGCATGGTTACCATGCCGCCAAGGGGCGTATAGCTGTCGTGCATCGAGTTGACAGAGCCGTTGGAAGCAGCCGTCGTATACGCAGCCCAGGTAGAAGAAGACGCAATACCAAATCTGGTTTCTTTGCCCTCCATGTTTCCGCCGGCCTGCCCAATCATGGAGATGTCTACTGCACCATTTTGCTCCAACTGCGGAGTGGCCGCCTGCTCATTCACCGCAATCACGCCCAGCGCAATGACAAGGCAAACGAACATAGCCAGAAAGATTGCAATCCCCTGTTTCTTGTTCTCTATGGCCTTGCCAAATGTAAAACACAGCGCCGCAGGAATCAGCAGAATTGAAAGCATTTCAACAAAATTGGTAAACGCATTGGGGTTTTCCAGGGGGTGCGCCGAGTTGACGCCCATATAGCCCCCGCCGTTGGTGCCACTTTGTTTAATGGCTACTTGGCTTGCAGCAGGCCCCATGGGGACAAACTGCTCTGTCACAATATCCGCGTTGGGAACAACCTTTCCATCCACCGTCACGGTTTCCGTTTCAAGGTCAATTTTGGCATTTTCCAGAATTTCGCCCTCCGGACTCACCGCAATTGGCTCAACAAGAGATACTGTTTCTGCCCCCTTCAGGTTCTGGATCACGCCGCCTCCAACCAGCAGCAAGGAGATGACCAGGTTCAGCGGGATAAGGATGTGGATGACGATTCTCGTCATATCCACCCAGAAGCTGCCTAACCCATCGGTTTTTACTTTCATAAAGCCACGGATCATGGCAAACAGCACGGCAATGCCGGTGGCAGCTGATACGAAATTTTGAACCGTAAGCCCCAGCGCCTGTGTGAGATAGCTCAGCGTCGATTCGCCGCTGTATGCCTGCCAGTTCGTATTGGTGATAAAGCTGACGGCGGTATTAAAGGACAGATCCCATTTTACGCCGGGCAACCCCTGGGGGTTGCCCGGAAGAACTCCCTGCAGAAGCTGTAAAAGGAATAAGAAAACAAGGCCGATGCCGGAAAAGATAAGCACCGAAACGGCGTACTGTTTCCAATTCATCTGTTCTTCCTTGTTCACCCGCATCACCTTATATACAGCATTTTCACAGGGTGTAAGAACTTTGGAAAGGAAGGTTGTTCCCCCTTCCATTACTTTCCGAATATAATTGCCCAGCGGAACAGCAAGCGCTACAAGGGCTGCCAGGTATAGAATGTATTGCAATACCGTCCCCATCATGCCTCTTTGTCCCCCTTGACTAAAATCCAAACATACCATAATAGCAGCGCAGCGGCACATAATCCAATCAGGCTTGTTATCAGTTGCATATCATTACCTCCTCCGAGACGGAATGTCTGCTCCGAAAAACGATTTTTGACACCCAGCTACAGCCATCCCAACAGCAACGCCAAGGGAATACCCAGCAGCATCGTCATAACGCATACACAGGCGAGCACCAGCATTGGCATGGCCACAAAGCAAATCATAAATCCGCAAAACGGATGCCACATCATAAAGCGTTGCAACTTGGTTTCGACTTTATATTCTATCCGTTGTATTGATCGGTGTAGCTGAGTCATCCTGCACCCCTCCTTACAACTTATATGGTAACAACAGCGGCGTAAAATAGGGGAAAGAGGTTCGCGTTTGATATTAAGATTGAACAAAAAATGTGTATCCCTGGTGCGTACATTCACACCATCAGCGGCATGCCATCACTACTCTATCCATATTGCGCATATAGATTTCGTTAAGTAACTGCCAAATCGCTTGCGCATGAGCTGCACCAGTGTTAGAATGATGAAGCTTTTAAGGCGGTACTGTGATGCCGTTAAGGTTTTGCGCTGAATACTATTCAACCGCATGAATTTTGATAGAGCTTTCTTAAGCTTCCGCCTTGCTGAGCGCGGAGGTTTTTTATTTGTCTGCTGTCAGGCGTACTGGGCAGTAAAGAATGCATGAACCATCATAAGCAGAAGGAGAAAACAAAGCCACCATGAAAAAAAGCAAAAACAATCCGTAGTGGGTTATCTGCCAGATGAGCGGCCGCCATTTATAAAGCTGCTGCTCTATGCCATCCAGCAGGTAATCGTCATGTTTCCCGCAACGGTAACGGTTGCGTTAATAACCGGGTTTCAGGTATCCACCACAATCTTCGCAAGCGGCCTTGCCACACTTTGCTTTATTCTCATTACCGGCAGGAAAATCCCCCTGTATTATGGTTCAAGCTTCGCCTATCTTACGGCCATTGCCAGCATGTGCACCGCTGAAGGGTTTACAAAGGTGAACGGAATTCTTCCCGCCGAAGCGATCCAATATGCCCAGTTTGGCATTATCCTTTCGGGTATTATCTCTATCGTTGCGGGCATTATCGTGCGTTTTTGCGGCAGAAAAGTAATTGAGAAAATCCTTCCCGCCTCCATAACCGGCCCGGTTGCCATGATTATCGGCATCACCCTTGCAGGGAACGCCTTAAGCGACGCTATTCCTGCCCGGGTTGTTGACGCTGCGGGCAATGCCATAATGAGCGCGAGCGATTCCTGGTGGGTTATCGTTGCGCTTGTTACGCTGCTTTCCACGGTTGTGTATTCCCGCTATCTCAAAGGCCTGCTTGGGCAGCTTCCGCTGCTTCTGGGCGCTTTGACTGGTTGCGCCGTCGCAGGGCTGGTATATGGATTCACGGATGGCCAAACCAGCCTTTTTCGTGCGATGCCCCCGGAAGCGCTGGCAGCGTCGCTTTGGAAACTGGGCGATGGTAGCATATTCGCAGTTCCTGCTTTCACGTTGCCCAAAGTATCCTGGACTGCTGCATTGGCTATCATGCCAATCGCTATTGCAACCATTCCGGAATCCACTGCACATATGTATCAACTGGATATCTACGTAAACAATGTAGCAAAGAAAAAGGGCAAGCCGTTGGGTTATCGTATGATCGATATGCTGGACCGCAACCTGATCGGCGATGGCATTTGCGACATGATCTCAGGTGTTGTAGGCGGCCCCGCAGGTACCAACTATGGTGAAAACATCTCCACGATGGCCATTACCAAGGTATTCAGCGTTCCCGTTCTTGTGGTAGCGGCCATCATCGCAATGGTCGTCTCCTTTTTCACACCGCTAATTCAAGTTATTTATGGCATTCCCAATGCGGTGATCGGCGGGCTTGAAATTTACCTGTTCGGCGCTATTGCAGCGCAGGGCATCGCCATCATGATCGACCATAAGGTTGACATGTTCTCTGCAAAAAACATCGCCGTTATCGCTTCCATCATGGTGGTGGGCGTGGGCGGACAATATGCGTTCGGGGGGAATATTCCCTTCTTTGGAATGGACGTTCCCTGCATTGCAGGCGCTGCAATCTTCGGCATCCTTCTCAACCTCATCCTCAGCATTGGAGAAAAGCACCAGAGTATACAGCAACCGGAAGACGAATAAGCGCATGGGGCTTGACGGGCAGCGAGCCATCTGCATTAGCAGCAGATGGCTCGCTGCTACACTATAAAAATGAGGCAGCTTAAACATACCTCCATTATCTTATTGATTGAAACCTGTTTTTCTATCAAAGCTGTGGTAATATAGAAAACACCAGTGCGATAAACCCGGCATGTTCCATACTATAAACTGCAAATTATGGGCAGCCAGGGTGTTTACGATGCGCGAGGCTGCTTAGCGCCCAATTGCGCACATGGCAATCTGCAAAAAATGGGAGGCCGTGCCATGCCCAAGCAAAAAAAAGTGAATCCCGCCGTGCTTTTTTTCCCGGAAGGGACGCAGCATGCTTTAGAATATGTAAAGCACTATCCCTTAACCATTGCTTATGCGCCAGGCGGTTTTGGCAAAACCACGGCGTTTCGCCATTTTTTTGAACGTAGTGTTTCCAAAACCACACGGGTACTGTGGCATACTTTTCTTTCTGAGCAGGCTACTGCTTCCTGGAATGCGATTTGCAGGCTCATTGGGCAAATCGATGAAACATGCTCGGGCGGCCTGATCGCGGCAGGCGTTCCCTCCCCCGCTTCCCTTTCAAATATTTCGGAAATTCTGGAAAACTTGGAATGTAATGAGGAAACGTATTTGGTGCTGGACAGCTTCGAGGCCTCCGGCCTCCCCCAGCCCGAAGCGTTTTTGGGCAGCCTGTCCCGTCACGGCGGCGTAGGGCTGCATATCGTGGCGGTTACCCGAAAGCTGGCTGCCGGATCATTGCTTTCCAGCCACCGCATCTATCTACTCAATGCCGAGGATTTTGCCTTTTCCGCAGAAGATACGGAAGCATACTTCCAAAGCGCTGGCCTCGCAGTTACAAAGGGGCAGGCGTTGTCCGTTCATCAGAGCACGGACGGGTGGGTATTGGCGCTGCATATGCAGATCATGGCGTATATCAAGTACGGCGCGTTTTCCAGCGCTGGCGCGGGGCAGCTGATGCATCAGGTGTTGTGGGAAGACCTTTCCCCGGCAGAGCGGGATTTTTTCCTCTCGGTATGCATCTTCCCCCGTTTTACTTTGGCACAGGCTGCTGAATTGTCCGGCATGGATTTGGCACAAGTGGAACGGCTTTTGTTTTCCCAGTCCGCCTTTGTCCACTTTGACCATGAAACCTATAGTTTTTATCTGCATACGGTATTTTCGGCCTTTTTAAAGGAACAGTTTCAGGCATTGCCTACACAGCGGCAAAAGCAACTGTATTATCGTGGTGGGAACGTAGCCTATCGGGCAGGTGACAGGCTGAACACCCTGCGCTTCTATTATTATTCAAACGCGTGGGAAGAGCTGTTTTCTATGCCGCTCACCAGTTACGAACTTGCCGACATTATGGACGAAACCACAAAGCCAATGATTTTGGATGTGATCGACCATGTTCCTTATGAAATCAAGGCCAAATATCCTGCCTCTATCGTCCCGTTTGCCTTCACGTTATTCTTCCTGCATGAGAACCAGCGGCTGCTGGCAGCACAGGAAGAGTTTACTCAAATTATCCTGCAAAGCGATTTGCCTCAGCGCCGTAAGGATGAGCTGTTGGGGGAAATGGATTTGTTGCTCTCCTTCCTGGAGTACAACCGCATCGACGCCATGAGCGTAAAGCACCGGTCTGCACTGCAACGAATTGGCGGTGCAGCCAGCCTGATCAATGTGAAAAGCACCTGGACCTTTGGCTCTCCCTCTGTCCTTTACCTCTTCTGGCGGGAAAGCGGCAAGCTGCAACAAGAGTTGGCGCAAATGGATGAATGCATGCCGATCTATTACCAGCTTACCCAAGGCCATGGCACGGGCGCGGAACATATCATGCGTGCGGAAGCTGATTTTCTGCAAGGGGATATGGAGCAAGCGGAGGTGCGGTGCTACCGGGCTTTGTTTACCGCCGACACCCGCCAGCAAAACAGCATTTATCTGTGCGGCTTGTTTTTGATGACCCGAATTGCCGTTATGCGAGGGGATGAAAGCCTGCTGGAAAACACCATGCATACCATTATGGAACGCTCCCGGCAAAATACAGAGGATCTTTGCCGTTATACCCAGGATTTATCCCTTGGCTACCTGGCCGTATTGATGGATAAGCCGGCCGCCATTGCCCCTTGGCTGGCAGAAGGGGACATTAGCGAGCAGCGGCTTGTGGTGATGGTTCAGCCGTTTGCCTATCTGATTTATGGCCGGTGTTTGCTTAGCGCCAAGCAATACCATAAGCTGCTGGGCGTTTGCCAGCACATGATGGCGCTGTCTTCCATATTCCCCAACCTGCTCCCTCAGGTATATTGCCACATTTACATGGCGCAAGCTCTTTTTGCCCTGGGGAAGCACACGCAAGCCCTTGCCGCCCTCACCGAAGCCCTGCATCTCGCATTGCCGGACAGGGTATACATGCCCTTTGTAGAAAACTACCAGGGGTTAAGCCCTCTCCTCACCGGTGTGATGCACATATCCGACCAGGAAGGCCTGAAAACGATTGAGGCGCTCGCCGCCCAATATGCCTCCTCCCTTTCCAGGCTGCATGCCCAGAAGCCCGTTCTCTCTTCCCGGGAGCGGGAAGTCTATGAATTGGCCAGGCAAGGCATTGACAATCGGGAGATCGCCGCCCGGCTGGGGATACAAATTTCCACGGTAAAGAACCTGTTTTCCCGCATTTATGAAAAAGCAGGTGTGTCCAGCAAGGTGCAGCTGCTGTTGCTTGACCTGTAAACGCCAATTTGTTACCTGTTTTAAAGGATTTTCAATAGAAGTGTGACTTTGGTCTACATACAAAAAAATGTTTTCCCCCTACAATTCTATGAGTAGGGGGCTTTTTGTG
>JAEXFV010000184.1 GCA_023451115.1 Bacillota bacterium | reverse complement strand
AAGAAGGGCTGCGGTTTGCAATTCGAGAAGGCGGCCGTACGGTAGGCGCAGGCGTAGTAGCCAACGTGATTGAGTAAAGAGAAGGCCGAATAGAAGGCGTAAGCGCCCCGGGAGTAATGGGTGGCGTCCATAAGACAGTTGACAGGCACAGCGAAATCAATTGCTGTGCCTGTTCTTGTGTTTTCTGTCTGCTCAGGATAGTATATAAACAAGCAGAGCGATAAACTGAAAGTTGTCTAAGAGGTAAACAAAGTTATGTTAGAAGTAGTATTTAGCGATAGTGCCGCAGGAAGCATGGCAGTTGCGATTGGACATAAGGGCTATTTGGGCAGTGCTACCAGTGTAATCTTCTCTAACGATGATGGGATTGTGCAAGAAGAAATTGAAAAGATCCAGCGTGAAGCAGAAGAACGGGAGCGTTCCGGTTGGGAGAACGCCGTTCCTTTAGAAGGAAATCGGAAGAATATAATCAATCTTCCGTTGGCATTGTCTGTTGGCAACATTTCCGAGTCTGAAATCGGTTTGGAGCGAGAATCAGCATTATCTCTGCTATCAAGCATATTCCCCAGCATGGCTTCTCAAGGTGTAGCTGATCTTCTCGATACATCCCGCAAAAGTTATACTAGGCTGCTGGAACAGGCTCAGAATGGAGAACCAATTCGTGTGTGGGTAGGACGAGAACCGGATGATGTGTGCGGCCTGCATTGGCTTATGGAGCAACTGCGACCAATCGGATTGGAAAAATTGGACGTTGCCCTTGTGGAACTTCCCATGTGGGAAACAAGAACAGACGGGTGCATAGTCCAGTATAACGGTTGGGGCGAAGTTGAGCCCTATCGCTTTGGTCAGATGGCATCACTGGAAAAAAAGTTGCCAACAAATTATCTTCGCAGTTTGGCTAATCGTTGGAGAGAGCTGCAACAGGAAAATATGCCGCTTCGCACTGTTCTAAATGGCAGACTGGTCAGTGTGCCGGAATCTCTGTATGATACATTTATTCTTCGAGAATTGGATGCACTGGAGGATGAATTTACGGAGGCAATCCTTGTTGGAAAGGTTCTTGGAAAGTATCCGTTGGGAATTGGCGATGGGTGGATTGCTTTACGTATTGAACAATTCATCAGGGATGGGATTCTGTCGCCCGTCACAACACCCGCACCAAATGCTCCAATTTACCGCCGTATTTTGAAGAAGATAAAGATTCGATAACTTCCAATGTATCGAACAGAAGCAAGGGCGCACTTTTATACACCTTTCGGTGTATTGTGCGGTACGAAACTTGGCTCTCCCAAAGGGAGGGCCAAGTCGGTCATCACATACAAAAAAGGCGAGTATCAAAACGATACTCGCCTTTTAACTGTTTTACGAATACCCGCCGAATCTCCCGGGGCGCTTTTTGTTATGAAAAATGGCATTTTTGAAAACCTGGCAGAGGGATTTTGCACAGCTGTGAGAACTATGGTATGATAAACAGGATCAAGTGGGAAGGTGGTGGCAATGTGCCCCAACATCCAAAGAAAATGACCAGTACCCAGATGGCCAAACGGGGCATCTGGTATTTTATGCGCACCCTATTGTTAATTTGTTTGCTGGCAGGGGCATGCTATGGGGTATTTACCACAGCAATGCGCATGTCAAATCTTTATATTCTGGTTACGGAAGGGCTTCCACTGCGGGCCGAATGTATTTTGCAGGATGGCTCCTTTGTGGAAATGGGAGAATATTTTACCCAGAATTTCCTGGAGGATGAT
This sequence comes from Bacillota bacterium, assembly GCA_023451115.1. Lineage (GTDB taxonomy): Bacteria > Bacillota > Clostridia > Christensenellales > CAG-138 > JAEXFV01. Next base: position 5,423 of record JAEXFV010000184.1, on the reverse strand, counting down.
ACGGCGCTGTATGAAAGCCCGTTTCAAGACTATTCCATTACCAATTTTGATTATCGCTTAGAGGTACAGGGCATCTCAGTATGGCCCTGGTCCAAAACGGGCACGGTAACTGTGGTGGAGCGGATGGCCTCTATGTCAGGGACGATTTTAGAGGAAAAAAAGCCTGCTGATGCTGCCGCCGATGCCACTTATCCCTTGCCGGAGTGGGAGCCTGCCAAATACTTGGTGCGCTTACGCAATGTGGACGGCCGCTGGTATATCTATCAAATGCAGCTTTTGGAAACCGCGCCTACGGAAGTGCCGAAGCGAACGCCGGATATGCGCATGAGCCCGCAGCCTGTTCCTACCCCGACTCCTACGCCTGTATCTGTACCACAGCAGGCGGGCGAGGAATAAGATGCAAATTGGAAATCTGAATTTTAACATTGCCTTTCCCGCCTTTTTAGCACCCATGGCAGGAGTGACAGATTTACCATTCCGGCTGCTGTGCAAAGCCCAAGGGTGTGATATGACCTGTACGGAAATGGTGAGCGCCAAGGGATTATATTATGGAGGGAGCCGGACGGAGGAGCTGCTATGCATTGGTGAGGCAGAGCGGCCTTGCGCCGTTCAGCTCTTTGGCAACGATCCTGATATTATGGCGGATATGGCCAAACAGGTTTTAGAGGAGCATGGCCACGAGATCGCTATCATAGATATGAATATGGGTTGCCCGGCTCCCAAGATTACCGGCAATGGGGAGGGGAGCGCTTTGATGCGGAACCTGCCTCTGGCCGGGAAAATTATTCAGGCTGTGGCTGCGGCTGCAGCGCCCTGGCCTGTGACGGTGAAATTTCGCAAGGGTTGGGATGAGAATAGCGTAAACGCTGTGGCATTCGGCCGTATGGCCCAGGAAAATGGCGCAGCTGCAGTGGCGGTGCATGGCCGCACGCGTATGCAGGGGTATAGCGGCAAGGCGGATTGGGACATCATAGGGGAAGTAAAAGCCGCACTGCATATTCCAGTGCTGGGGAACGGAGATGTTTTCAGCGGCCAGGATGCCCTGCGCCTGCAAGCCCATACAAGCTGCGACGGGGTACTGGTAGCCCGGGGCGCCCAGGGAAATCCCTGGATATTCCGTGAGATCAGGGCTGCTGTGACAGGGGAGAAATATGAGCCGCCTACCATAGAGGAGCGGGCTGCTATGGCCCTGGCGCATGCCCGTATGCAGCAGGCCTATAAAGGCCAGCACGGCCTGGTGGAAATGCGAAAGCACCTGGCGTGGTATTTGAAGGGCGCGCGGGGGGCAGCAAAGTTGAGGGCCCGCGCAAATGCCTGTAATACATTGGAACAGATACAATCCCTATTGCAGGAGTTTCTGCAAAAAGAGGGAGAAGGATTTTAAAGCGGCAAATGGGGCTGAAGTAACCAAAATGCCTTGACATTAGCAGGCTGCGCTTCTATAATTGGGTAGGCGCAGCATAGAGCTGCGTTATTTCGGGTAACAATAGGGCGGCAAACGCTTCTTTTTTTATCCATCCTGAAAATCATTTGGTTTTCGGGACCGAACAAAGTGCCATGTCAGGGCCTGTGGCTTTGACTGCCGAATTGGGATAGAAACCGAATTTATGACGAACGGGAGGACAACGGTATGGCAGAAGGCGTCCGGCTTACGCCAGAGGGTGTAGCAAAATATGAAGAGCAGCTGGAGTACCTGAAAACAACCCGGCGCATGGAAATCGCTGAACAGATTAAGGTCGCCCGCTCTTTTGGCGATTTATCTGAAAACGCGGAATATGATGCGGCGAAAAACGAACAGGCAAAAAATGAGTATGACATTGTGCAGCTGGAAAACATGCTGCGCAACGCCATCGTAATCGATGAGGATACCATTGACATCCGCACCGTAAACGTAGGCACGGTAGTAAAGCTTTATAACGAAGAACAGGATGTGGAGATGTCCTTCCAGATTGTTGGATCAGCGGAGGCGGATCCTTTGGAGGGGCGGATCTCCAACGAATCTCCGGTTGGCAAATCCGTGATCGGCCATGCGGTGGGAGATGTGGTGGATGTGCATACCCCCGGCGGGCTGGTGCACATGAAGGTGCTGGAAATTACCAAGCAATAACGAACGCATAGAAAGTATACCCATAAAGAGCGCCGGGCCCCCCAAGAGGGTAGGCCTGCCTTGATGTGGAGCCGGTTAATATCCCTGCAAGCGAATGCGGGGCCATGGGGGAAGAAATGGATAAGGAAATCAGGCAAGAAACGCAGCAACAGGAAATGACGCAACAGGAGCTTTCAGAGCTTTTGCAGGTACGGCGGGACAAGCTGAAAGCATTGCAGGAGCAGGGACGGGATCCGTTTACCATCGTCACCTATCCGCAAACGCATCACAGCGTGGATGTGGTAGCGAATTATGATGAATTGGAAGGCCAGCAAGTGAGCGTTGCCGGGCGTATGATGTCCAAACGCATCATGGGAAAGGCCAGCTTTGCTCATATTTTGGATGGCAAAGGGGATATTCAGGCCTATGTCCGCAGGGACGATGTAGGCGAGGATGTGTACGCCGACTTTAAAACCTGGGATATTGGCGATATTGTAGGGATAAAAGGCACGGTATTTAAAACCAAAACCGGCGAAATCTCCATCCATGCTACCGATGTGGTGCTGCTGAGCAAATCCCTTCGTCCGCTGCCGGAAAAATTCCATGGTCTTAAGGATCCGGAGCTGCGCTACCGTCAGCGGTTTGTTGACCTCATCGTCAACCCGGATGTGCGGGATACGTTCGTGAAACGCAGCCGCATCATTTCCGAAATCCGTCGCCGCTTAGATGACCAGGGATTTTTGGAAGTGGAAACCCCAGTGCTCAACACCATTCCCGGCGGCGCCAATGCAAGGCCATTCATAACCCACCACAACACCCTGGATATTGACATGTATCTGCGCATCGCCACCGAGCTTTACTTGAAGGAGTGCATTGTGGGCGGTCTGGAGCGGGTGTATGAAATCGGCCGTATTTTCCGCAACGAGGGGATGGATGTCAAGCACAACCCTGAGTTTACTACCTTGGAGCTCTATCAGGCCTATACGGATTATCATGGCATGATGGATCTGGTGGAGGACCTCATCGCGCATTGCGCTAACGTGGTGCTGGGGAGCACCAAAATTACGTATCAGGGAGAGGCCATTGACCTGACGCCCCCGTTTGCCCGCATCACCATGAACGATGCGGTGAAGCAGTATACCGGTGTGGATTTCTTTGCCGTGGAAACGGATGAGGAAGCCCGCAGGCTTGCCAAAGAAAAGCTGGGGATGGAGTTTGAGGATAAAACCATTTCCCGGGGAAAAATTCTAAACGAAGCATTTGAGGCCTTTGTGGAGGAGAAGCTGCGCCAGCCCACCTTTATTATAGACTACCCTGTGGAAGTTTCTCCGCTGACCAAGCGTAAGCCGGGGCAGCCTTGGGTTACTGAGCGCTTTGAGCTGTTTATTGGCGCAAGGGAATACGCCAACGCCTATTCCGAGCTGAACGACCCCATCGACCAGCGCGGCCGTTTTATGCAGCAGCTTGCAGAGCGGGAAAAGGGCGATGACGAGGCTATGATGATCGATGAGGATTTTTGCCTGTCTCTGGAATACGGCATGCCGCCCACCGGCGGCATCGGCGTAGGAATTGACCGGCTGGTGATGCTGTTAACGGACAGCTATTCCATTCGGGATGTGCTGCTTTTCCCCACTATGAAGCCGCAGAAATAGAGAACGTATTTTGCACACCCGGTGTTTTTGTGTTCGGGGAGTTTCAGCAAAAATGAATGGGGAATTTTTCGTTTTCACCGCCCTTTGCCGCAACCGCGGGATGGGAAGCTGCGTTATAGAGTAAGAAAGCTGTGCCGCAGGCAATGCATGCGCTTTGCCTGCGTTTTTTTGCAGGATTTGGAATTCACAGATTATTTACTTTGGTATAGGGTATCCTTGCGGTATGATACAAAGAGGAACCAATACCCGCTTTGAATTGAATTCGGAAGTGAAGGTGATATTGTTGATGAAGAAAGCTCTGGCCATTTTATTGATATTGACGAGCATTGCCCTGATGGGCTGCGCAAAGCCCCAAGAAGACGTATCCGTTGGTTTTGACGACCCCTCTGCTAGCCCGGGCGCCAGTGTGACGCCAGGGGAGAGCAGCGTTTCTCCAGGCGTATCTATTGCGCCTGCTCAAACAGCAGATCCCAACGCCACAGTGGATCCCAACGCAACGGTAGCTCCCAATGCCACGGTGGATCCCAACGCGACCATAGATCCCAACGCTACACCAAACCCGAACGCCACGGTGGATCCCAACGCGACCCCCGGTGCTACGGCTACGCCTGCGGCAGGGGCGCCAACCTCTTACAGCGAGGCGCGCAAGATCAATAAGGATGTAATTGGCTGGATTAAAGTTCCCAACACCAACATCAATTACCCGATCCTGTACAATAAGGATATGTACTATAATACCCATGACATCAATAAGAATAGCTCTAACGCGGGTACGATTTACAGCTATTATGATGTTATGGTGCGGAATTTTACCATTACCGGCCACAACATGCGTCAATCAGGCACCATGTTCCATGGCTTGCACCAGCTGCAGGACAAAAAGTCCAGCCTCTCCACAAAGAGCAACCGGACGTTCAGCATCAGCCTGCCCAACATCTATGCGGATTATAAAGAGTGGGAAGTGTTCGCGTTTTACGAAACCCAGGATAGCGAACCCAAAACCACGCTGCAATACAATACCCATTATTTGACGGATAAGTCCACCGCCGAGGTGAAAACCTGGATTGACACCCAGATCAGCAAATCCGAAGCGAAACTGGGCGTAACCCCTTCCCCGGAGGATATGTTCATCACCCTGGTTACCTGTGGGGATAACTATGATTACAGCACCGCTCAATCCAGACTGTATTTCTTCCTTTATTGCAAAATGTAATGTTGTTGCAAGCTGCAAAATAATATGCGGCGAAAAAGCACCCGCCTGTAAGCTTTACGCAGGCGGGTGCTTTATTTGCGGATATTTCCCGGGAAATTATTCCTCTATAACCAGCTTATCTCCAAAAAGACGGGTCAATTCCGGGTCAATCGGCTGTGTAAGGGCCTCAACCTGGATATGAAGCTGGAGGGATTCGTCCAGCTCCTTTAAAGCCGCAACCAGGGTTGAAAAGTTGCGGGGGGTATTGAGGGCGTTTGCTGCAGCAGATTGGGACTGGGCAAACCAAATGGTGAGGGTGTTTCCCTGTTGGGTGGCCCGAAGGGCGTTTTTTGCCAAGATAAATAAAGAAATATTTTTGGTCTGCAGTTTCCCACGCAGTTTTTCCCATACCGCCTGGGGCCCAGAAGAAGCCGCAACGGCTTTGCCTTTATCAGCGGGCGGGGCGGAGATGGCGGGGGGAGGTGGTTCCGGC
>JAEXFV010000040.1 GCA_023451115.1 Bacillota bacterium | reverse complement strand
TCTGTTTCGGGATCAAACAGGTGCATCAAATGGTTGGGAAAGGAGAAATACACGTAATTCTCTTTTCCAGGTTCAAAGGCGTATCCTTCGTCCAAATCCGTGGTTTGCACCCGAATCACCGCCCCTTTCCCTTCCACATCCACATGGAGATAAATTTCGCTGCCCATCAACTCGGATACGTCGATCCGCGCTTTGATGGCGTTGGGCGCAGAAGCGGACACGATGGAGATATGCTCCGGGCGCACGCCCAGCACAACGGGCTGAGGCATCCGCTTTTTCAGTTCCAGGGCCTTTTGCCGTTCGCTGGGTAAGGCAAAACGGGCGCCGTACGCCTCTATCACATACTGATTGCCGCAAACCGAAAGCTGTGCGGGAAAGAGATTCATCTGCGGGGTGCCGATAAAGCCCGCTACAAACTGGTTTGCAGGAGAGCCATACACCTGCTGGGGCGTGCCGATCTGCTGGATGAGCCCGTCTTTCATGATGACGATGCGATCGCCCAGGGTCATGGCCTCGGTTTGGTCGTGAGTGACATAAATAAAGGTCGTATCAATGCGCTGCCGCAGCTTAATGAGCTCGGCGCGCATTTGGTTGCGGAGCTTTGCATCCAGGTTGGACAAGGGTTCGTCCATTAAAAACACCTGGGGCTCCCGGACAATGGCCCGGCCGATGGCTACCCGCTGGCGCTGGCCGCCGGAGAGCGCTTTGGGCTTGCGCTGCAACAACTCCGTAATGCCCAAGATTTCCGCGGCTTCCTGCACTTTATGGTGGATTTCTTCTTTGGAGGCTTTGCGAAGCTTGAGGGCAAACGCCATGTTTTCATACACGGTCATGTGAGGGTAGAGGGCATAGTTCTGGAATACCATAGCGATATCCCGGTCTTTGGGGGGGACGTCGTTTACCAGCTTGCTGCCGATATACAACCCGCCGGAGGTGATTTCCTCCAAGCCCGCCACCATGCGCAATGTTGTGGATTTGCCGCAGCCTGAGGGGCCCACCAGCACGATAAACTCTTTATCCTGAATTTCCAGGTTAAAGTCGTCCACTGCCACAACGCCGTTTTCTACCCGCCTGCGGTTATCCGCTTTGGGCTCGCCGCGTTTGGCCTTTTTGCCCTCATTGGAAACGGGGTAGATCTTCTGAATGTGTTTTAGGGTAACATTTGCCATAGTTCCGGCCTGAATGGGCACAGGACTCGCCTAACTGCCCACCTCGCCTTTGCCCGCATACGTGGCAAAAGCATTACGGCAGGTCTCCACACTGCCGCACCGCAGCCGAGCGGATTGCAAAAAGCCTCCTTTTTATTGCATTCCCGCATCCAGGGTAGTGGAGTGGAAACGGGCCGCATTTTTCATCAGGTGAGCAGTGTTTCCCAAATCAAATGCAATCATGCAAAAAAACAAAATTTTGGCTTTTTGTTTCCCCAATCGCAATAGTAGTATAGCAAAAATACCTTAAAAAGCAAATGGGTTTTACCGCTTGCCAAACAGACGGGATAAAGGCTCTACCACGGCGGCAAAATCCTCAATGGCCTGATTGAGTTTGGCCAAATCCAATTCCTCCAATGTCTGCACGGTATGCTCCATGGCCCGGGTGGCTGTGGCGGTAGCAAAGCGGGCATCCTGCACCAGGAGCTCGATATCCTGTATCAACCCGGGAACATCGGCCTGTTCCACCTGCTGGGTTACGGTGTGAAAGGCGGTGACAGCCTGCTGTGCCTGGCTTAATGTGGAGTTGATGGTTGGGCCATAAACAAATGCCGCGGCCAATACTATGAGGAACACGCCCAGGCAGGCAATGGTTCTCACCCAGCTCAACAGCAGCTGGATTTTGCTGCTACCTGCAGAAACGGGCTGATGCTCCGGGGTGGAGGCGGAAAGGGGGGCGTTGGTTTGCTCAGACATAATGGAAACCATCCTTCTTTTATTTTGTGTGAATATAAAAATCAGATCAAAGCCATGGGCCTTGAGAGAAAACTCTGTAAAAATTCCCCAAAGCCAATCGCTGGAGGAAAGGGGAAAGGCATCTTTAACCACTTTTGCCCTTTTATAACGGCTCAAAAACAGGGGATATCATGAGTATACACTGCTGTTTTGTATTTGCACAGGGGAAAGGGTCGTAAATGCTTGACAAAATCTGTGCTGGGCATTAAAATAGAAACGCTTAGCGAAATGGGAAACGAAGTTCCCCTTTCCGAGCGGGCTGGGCAATATGCCCTACCCCAGGCAACCCGGTGTGCGGGTGTAGCTCAATGGCAGAGCTCCAGCTTCCCAAGCTGGCTACGTGGGTTCGATTCCCATCACCCGCTCCAAACCGAAACCGGCCAAATTTATGCCCGACGCCGTTGCAAATAAGAAGCGCGCGGGTAACGACAAAAGAGGAGGAGTATTTGTAATGGCAAAGGCAAAATTCGAGCGGACAAAGCCGCACGTAAACATCGGGACGATCGGGCACGTAGACCATGGTAAGACGACGCTGACAGCGGCGATCACCATGGCGCTGAGCCAGTCTGGTCAGGCAGCGGCAATGCGGTATGACGAAATCGACAAAGCGCCGGAAGAAAAGGCGCGTGGGATCACCATCAACACAGCGCACGTAGAGTATGAGACGGAAACCCGCCACTATGCCCACGTGGACTGCCCTGGGCACGCGGACTATGTAAAAAACATGATCACCGGCGCAGCGCAGATGGACGGCGCGATCCTGGTGGTATCCGCAGCGGACGGCCCCATGCCGCAAACCCGTGAGCACATTCTGCTGGCCCGTCAGGTAGGCGTGCCCTACATCATCGTGTTCATGAACAAGACGGATCAGGTAGACGATCCTGAGCTGCTGGAGCTGGTGGAAATGGAAATTCGTGAGCTGTTGAGCTCTTATGATTTCCCGGGCGACGACATCCCGATCGTGAAGGGATCCGCGCTGTTGGCGCTGGAAGCGCTGCAGGAAGGCAAGATCGCGAAGGAAACGCCGGAGTGCCAGTGCATCTTCGAGCTGATGGATGCGGTAGACAGCTACATCCCGACGCCGGAGCGTGCGGCAGATAAGCCGTTCCTGATGCCGGTAGAAGACGTGTTCTCCATCACGGGACGCGGCACGGTAGCAACGGGGCGTGTAGAGCGCGGCACAGTAAAGGTGCAGGATACGGTAGAGATCGTAGGCTTGACAGACGAGACGCGGTCCACAGTAGTAACGGGCGTAGAAATGTTCCGGAAGCTGCTGGATCAGGCGATCGCAGGCGATAACATCGGCGTGCTGCTGCGTGGCGTACAGCGTACGGACATCGAGCGCGGCCAGGTATTGGCAAAGCCGGGCAGCATACATCCCCACACCCATTTCACGGGTCAGGTATACGTGCTGACGAAGGAAGAAGGCGGACGTCATACGCCGTTCTTCCCAGGATACCGTCCCCAGTTCTATTTCCGGACGACGGACGTAACGGGCACGATCCAGCTGCCGGAAGGGGTAGAGATGGTAATGCCAGGGGATAACGTAGACATGACGATCAAGCTGATCACGCCCATCGCGATAGAAGAAGGGCTGCGGTTTGCAATTCGAGAAGGCGGCCGTACGGTAGGCGCAGGCGTAGTAGCCAACGTGATTGAGTAAAGAGAAGGCCGAATAGAAGGCGTAAGCGCCCCGGGAGTAATCTCCCGGGGCGCTTTTTGATTAATAACGTTGACCTGCGCGGTTGACGAGGGCGTTTCAACGAGAATGGCAAAGGGCTGGGGGACTTCACGAAGTTACTACGCCAATGGATCGGTTTTGCATGCTTTTAAAATAGCGGTTGGGATATGAGGAAGAAACCGGGGCTGCCACAAGATTGACCCATGTGCAGCAATTTGACAAAAATACTGCAATTTTTTGTTTGACAATAGAATGGGTATGTTATATTCTTAATAGAATATTATCTAAAGGGAGCAAGCATGTGCCAAAATGCTTTTTTTGCCCCAGTTCGGCAATTGCTTGCTGACGCCATAGGAAGGGCTACGGGGCGTGACATTCCGCCTGATTGGATTGATTGCCTGGCAAAGGGTTATCCAGCACGATCTGCGGCAGCATTAAAATTAGGAATAGATGCAGGAGAGCTGGCGCAGTTCCTGCAAACACGCCGGGAAGACTGCGGCGTGCTCTTTGGTGCTCCCTTGGTGCAAAGCGTGGAGGCGAAGCAAGGACACCTGCTGTTTTCCTTTACACCTGCTTTTTACACTGGGGCAGTGGAAACCGTGTTGAGCTGTTTTGCGCCGGTAGAGGGGCCATTTGCTGTTGGCGGCCCTGACCGGGTACGATATGGCCTGCAGCGGATGTGGATGCTGTCGCGCAAGCCCCATTGCGGTTGCCCGGATGATCGGGTGGTGCAGCGGGCGTTATGGCTTGCCCTGGGCATCCCGGAACGGTTGGGGCAGCCCAGGCCGCTGTGCCGGCGGCTGCAGGAAGCCACAGACGCTTTGCTAGGTATGAGCTACCACTTGCCCCCACGGCGACGCCCCCATATGCTTAACGTTTGCGGCGGGGTAGCTGACGCGGCAGCAAGATTATTATATTGTGGATTAGAGAGTTTGCAAGTCGAGGAGGTTGACGCAAAATGACGATTAAATGGTATGGGCATTCCTGCTTTTTGATGACGACGGAAAAAGGACTGCGGATATTAACGGATCCTTGCGACGAGAGCACAGGGTACCGGCTCTCCAATATTATGGCGGATGTAGTGACCATCAGCCATGACCATTTTGATCATAACTATTTTGCCGCTGTATCGGGGGAACCGGTTTGTATCAATCAGCCCGGCGAATACACGGTAGGAGAGGTCAACATCGCCGGCTTTCCGGTTTGGCATGACGACCAAAAAGGGGCGCTGCGGGGCGAAAACATTATCTACCTGTATGATGTGGAAGGGATGCGGATTGCCCACTTAGGCGATCTGGGCCACATGTTGGAGGAAGACACCCTCCGTGCCATGGGCAAGGTGGATGTTTTGCTGGCGCCAGTGGGCGGAACATATACCATCGACCATACGGTGGCCTGCGCCATTGCCAATGCAACCCATACCAGCGTGCTGATTCCCATGCATTATAAGACCGATGCGCTGAATATGGATTTGCTGGGGGTACAGCCCCTGATTAGCGCGGCGAAAAATTGCCGCATCCACCGGCTGAATGAGAGCGAGTGCACCCTTACCAAGGAATCCTTGGGAGAAGACCGGGTGCTGGTGTTGGATTATTGCAAATAGGCTTATTGTATAGCAGAAAACCCAGGCCAAAGAGCCTGGGTTTTCTTTACTTCGTTCCCACGTACACGGTGTGGAAGCGGAATGAAAATCGGGGGCGTAACCCTTCCCTTAAGCTTTTGGACTTTGAGAATTTCATAAACAAGCACGTCAAAGCTTTTGCTTTGACCACTTTTTGTGTTATCTTATAAAGTGCAGCAAATAGAAAAAGGAGAACCTGAATGGAGCATACCATCCCCGCAGGACTGGCTGCCTTTGGCAGCGATGTATTTACGGATGCCGTAATGCGGCAGCGCCTGTCTCCGGAAACGTACCAGGCCTTGCGCCGCACCATGGACGAAGGCAGCGAGCTAACCTATGAGGTGGCGGAAGCGGTGGCCACAGCGATGAAAGAATGGGCGCTGGAAAAAGGCGCTACCCATTATACCCATTGGTTTCAGCCAATGACGGGGTCTACTGCAGAAAAACACGATAGTTTTTTAGAGCTTTCCGGACTGGACGGCGGGCCTATGCTGTCGTTTTCCGGCAAGGCGCTGATTAAGGGAGAGGCGGATGGCTCCTCCTTCCCATCCGGCGGGCTGCGGGCCACGTTTGAGGCCCGGGGATACACCACCTGGGATTGCACCAGCCCCGCGTTTGTGAAGCAGGACCCCCAGGGTACCTGCACGCTGTGCATCCCTACGGCCTTTTGCGCTTTTTCCGGTGAAGCGTTGGATGAAAAAACGCCGCTGCTCCGCTCAATGGAGGCAGTGTCCCGCCAGGCGGTGCGTGTGCTGAAGCTGCTGGGCATGGAAGATGTGAAGCATGTTACTCCCACCGTGGGCGGGGAGCAGGAATATTTTTTGGTGGACAAACGCCACTTCCTCAAACGGAAGGATCTGGTTTATACCGGGCGCACCCTGTTTGGCACGCAGCCCTCAAAAGGCCAGGAATTATCCGACCAGTATTATGCCGCAACCCCGGAACGGGTTACCGGCTTTATGCGGGAGTTGAATGAGGCGCTGTGGCGCTTGGGCGTGCCTGCCAAAACCCAGCACAACGAGGCCGCTCCAGCCCAATATGAGCTGGCACCCCTGTTTGCATCCGCCAACGTGGCCACCGACCACAACCAGATCATTATGGAGCAGATGCGCCGCATTGCGGACCGGCACGGCTTTACCTGCCTGTTGCATGAAAAGCCGTTTGCAGGCGTTAACGGCAGCGGAAAACATGATAACTGGAGCCTGCTGACGGATAGCGGCATAAATTTGCTCAAGCCGGATAAAAAAGGGGATAACCGGCGGTTCCTTACCTTTTTTGTAGCGGTGATCGCAGCGGTGGATGAATATGCTCCGGCGCTGCGCATGGCTTGCGCTACGTTGGGTAACCAGCACCGCTTGGGGGGACATGAAGCGCCGCCGCCCATTATCTCCATTTTCATTGGCAATGCTTTGTACGAAGAACTGATGGAGCTTGCGGCAGGCAACGGCGCGACCCACCATGAAAAGGAACACATGCGTATGGGGGTTTCCACCCTTCCAGTGCTGCATAAAGACGATACGGACCGCAACCGCACGTCCCCCTTTGCGTTTACCGGCAATAAATTTGAGTTTCGCATGGTGGGTTCCTCCCAATCCCTGGGCATGCCCAACACGGTGCTCAACACCATCGTGGCGGACAGTTTGATGAAAATCGCGGACGAACTGGAGGCTGCCCCGGATGCGGCCCAGGCTTGGCAGCAGGTGTTGGGCAGCCTGGTGCGGGAACATCAGCGCATTTTATTCAACGGAAACAACTATGCTGAGGAATGGGCTGTAGAAGCACAGCGAAGAGGGCTGCCGATTATCAGCAACACGGTGGACGCTATCGGCGTGATGGGGGATGAGGCCCTGCAGGCACTGTTTGCCCGGCATGGTGTGTTGGGGGAAGGAGAACTGATTGCCCGCAGGGATATTGGCTGGAGCAATTTTGCACAAATGTCCCGCATTGAAGCCGTAACCATGCTGAAAATTGCAAGGCAAAAGCTGCTGCCGGCCTGCATCCGCTATAGCGGGGCCATTGCGCAGGCGGCCAACCAAGCGGAGCAGGCAGGGGCAACCACGGCTGCTCAAAAAAGGGTACTAAACGACCTGTGCGGCCGTATCGCTGATTTCGACGATGCCATTGAGACGCTGGCGGCAGAGTTGAATTCGGTTGTGAAGGAAGATGGGGACAGCTATCAGAGGGCGTTGAACATGCGGGAGCGAATTCAGCCCCTGATGGAGCGCATGCGCAAGGCTGCAGATGAACTGGAGCGGGTGGTGGATAAGGAATACTGGCCTTTGCCATCTTATGGTGAAATGATATTTCATATTGTATAAATAATGGGAAATGCATAAGGACTGTGGCGAAAAATGCCACAGTCTCTTATTTTTTTATTTTAATCCTTGTCCTAATGCAAAAAAATTGTGTATACTAATAAATAAAGCATGTCTATAGCTGATTTCGCAAACTACCCTCTGAGCCCCGGGACGTTGGGGACTTCAATAGGGAACAATGTCAAAGCTTGCGCTTTGATTGCCCCTGTTTTTTCTTTGGCAGGGTTGTGCGTTGTAATAGTGATGGCGTTTAAAACTCATAGGCTTTGGAAAGTTGAAACAACGCTGTGCCAAAGCCGTGGGCTTTGATTCATTATGCTTCCTTCACGGAACACCGCGCGGGGTATATTTGTGTGCCCATTTGCCGGAGCATTTTGGCGGCGTATCCGTATGAAATACAAGGAGGAAAGGAGTGTGACCTTTATCTAAAAAACAAGTAAAAAGAAAGGGGAAACAATCGTTGATCAGATTTGAAAATGTAAGTAAAACCTACAGAGGACAGGCGCAAGAGGTTGTGCACAACATCAGCTTCACCGTACCCAAAGGGAAAATTGTGACCTTGATCGGCCCTTCCGGGTGCGGGAAAACCACTTGTCTGAAAATGATTAACCGGCTGGTAAAGATCACCTCCGGCAAGATCTTTATCCATGACCAGGACATTATGGAGCAAGACCCCATTGACCTGAGGCGCCATATGGGGTATGTAATTCAGCAAACAGGCTTATTTCCCCACATGACGGTGCGGGAAAACATCGAAATCATCCCTACGTTGCAAAAACAAGAGAAGGCGGAGATTACCCAGCGCACGAAGAAACTGATGGATATGGTAGGGCTGGAGCCGGATCAATATCTGGACCGGTATCCGACACAGCTTTCCGGAGGACAGCTCCAGCGGGTAGGCGTGGCAAGGGCGTTTGCCACAGACCCTGATATCATTTTAATGGATGAACCGTTTTCGGCTTTGGACCCTATCACCCGCAATCAATTGCAGGATGAGCTGCTTTTTTTGCAGGCCAACATGAAGAAGACCATTGTGTTTGTCACCCATGACATGGATGAAGCGATCCGGATTGCGGACAAGATCGCCATCCTGAACGATGGGGAGTTGGTGCAGTATGATACGCCGGAAACCATATTAAAAGAGCCAGCCAACGACTATGTAGCCAGGTTTGTAGGCCCCAAACGACTGTGGAGCAAACCGGAGTTTATCCGGGCAGAAGATATTATGATTACCGAGCCTTATGCGGTGCCGGTGGATTTGCCGGTGTTTAAAGCGATGGAAATCATGCGTTCGGAACATGTGGACAGCGTGCTGGTGCTGGACGATAACAAACGACTGCTGGGGGTGGCCACGGCCCGGGCAATCCTGGAATGCCAGGATAAGCAGACCGCCTGCGGAAGCATTATGAAGCCCCCTGTAGTGACGGCAGCGCCCAACCGGGACATTGTATGGCTGTTGGGCAAGCTGAACGAAACCGGAAGCCGCACAATCCCTGTTGTAGATAGCAATGGCCATCTCCTGGGGCTTGTAACCATGAGTGCCCTTTTGACAACCTTTGGACGGCAATTTGACGCCCATGGAGAGGAGGTTGTCCAATGATTGGCTTTTTTGAGTATTTGGCTGCGAATTCCGAGCTAATCCTGCGATATGCTTTGCAACACCTGCGCATTGGCATGCTGGCGGTTGCCTGCGGCATATTGCTGGGCGTTCCCCTGGGGCTGCTGATCGCCAGAATACCCACTGCGAGGAAGCCCGTGCTGGGCGTTTCCAGCGTGATCCAGGCGATCCCCAGCCTGGCGTTTATGGGATTGTTCATTCCCCTTATCGGCATTGGGGATAAAACGGCAATTGTAATCATTGCCATGTATGCGCTGCTGCCCATTATCCGAAACACCTACACCGGCCTTGCCAACATTGATGAAAACGTGATGGAGGCGGCCAAGGGCATTGGTATGACAGGGCGGCAAATCCTATTCAAGGTGCAGTTACCCCTTGCTTTGCCGGTGATTATGGCAGGCATCCGGGTGGCGGCGGTGAATTCCATTGGAACTGCCACCATTGCCGCATTCATTGGCGGAGGCGGTTTGGGCAAGCAGGTTTATGCCGGCATACAGATTATCAATACCAACATGATATTATCGGGGGCCATTCCCGCCTGCCTTCTGGCATTGGGGATTGATTATATCTTCGGCCTGATTGAAAAGTCCGTGGTTCCGATCAGCCTGCAGCTGGCGGGTACGGCAATTTCCCGGGAGCGGATAGCGAAAATAAAGCGCCACCGCAGCCGGGTGCTGACGGTAGCGATCCTGGTGCTGGCGCTACTAATGGGCAGCATTGTATATGACAGCGTGGATTGGTCGGGAGAATATAAGTTGACCATTGGCACTACCGAGTACATTGAAGAGCGGATTGTATCCGAACTGTATGCCCAGCTGATTGAGAACCGCACAGGAATTCCGGTGATCCGCAACAATGCGATGGGGGATGGGCTGGTGGTGTGGCAGGCTTTGCAATCCAATGAAGTCAACCTGGTGCCGGCCTACACGGGAACGTATTATGCCACGCGGTTGAACTTGCCGATTTATCCTGGGTTGACGAAAGAGGATACCTATAACGGCGTGGCGGAAGGCTTGAAGGAATACGGAATTACCGCGGCAGGGCAGCTGGGCCCCAACAATGTATATGTCTTTGCCGTGCCCCGGGAGATGGCGGAGCAATACGGGCTGGAAAAGGTATCCGACCTGGCTAAAATCAACACATCGGATATGGTGATAGGCTGCTCCCAGAGCTTTTACGCCCGGGAGAAGGACGGCCTGTTCCCCGCCTGCGAGGCATATGGCCTGGAATTTAAGGAGGCGCTTACCTTCGGCGCGGCGCCCATGTATCTGGCGCTGGAAAACGGGGATGTGGATGTAATCGTCACGTTCCAGACGGATGGCTTGCTGCAAAAGTATGACCTGAAGCTGCTGGAAGATGACCGGGGATTCTTCCCGCCTTATGTGTTGTTCTGCATGGTCAACGACCAGGTGCTGGAGGATCACCCGGAGGTATATGACGCCTGCATGGAGCTGCAGTTGGCCGTTACCGACGAGGAGATGCAGGCGATGAACTACCGGGGGGCGCAGGATGGAGAATTGCCCTATGATATTGCTAGGGAGTTTCTTATCGAGAAAGGCTTTATCCCGGAGTAAACCAGCGGGTTTAGGACGAAAGACGGCTTTTATAAGAAAGAGACCCAAACATGAAACTGGAAAAATCCCGGGGATAGCATCCTGGGATTTTTTCAGTTTTGGAGGGACTGCCCTTACACCTGGGGAGGCTGCGGCAGCTCTTGTAGCCAGATATATCCGTTGCGGTGGCAGCACGGCATTTTGGGTATAAATATAATAAAATTTTATAGCTGTATGATATGCGATTATGCCTTTTTCAAAGATGCGGCCGCCTGACTGATGGTGAATGGCTTTTCTGCCAAACAAGCACTTATTGGGATAAATGGCCTCAAAAGTAGAAGAATAAGGGCTACACTCCAATGGAGAAACGCGATATGAGAAGGGATGGTGGCCGGATGAAATCCAGCTCTGCCGGATGCGCCCTAACCGCCCATGGCGGGAGAATTATTTTGTTCGATGTATTGATTTTATCTAGCCTATAGTGTATGATTATAACGTAAAATGCGTAAATTGGGCCTTTTCCCGACGGTAGTTATAAAACAGGCTGTTTGGGAGCCGTGCATCAATAATATAATATTATGGAAAGAGGTTGCATACACATGGCCGAGATTAATTTGAGCAAGTATGGTATTGCCGGTGCTACCGAGATCGTGCACAATCCTTCTTATGAGATGCTGTTTGAGGAAGAGACAAAGCCGGGTCTGGAAGGATTTGAAAAAGGGCAGGTTAGCGAAATGGGCGCCGTCAATGTTATGACTGGCATCTACACCGGGCGCTCTCCTAAGGATAAGTATCTGGTAATGGATGAGAATTCCAAAGATACCGTCTGGTGGACCTCGGATGAATTCAAAAACGACAACAAGCCGATCTCCGAGGAGACTTGGCACACCCTTAAGGATATCGCGATCCAGGAACTCTCAAACAAAAAGCTGTTTGTGGTGGATGCTTTCTGCGGTACCAATGTGGATACCCGCATGGCTGTGCGTTTCATCGTAGAAGTGGCTTGGCAGGCCCACTTTATCAGGAACATGTTTATCACGCCCACGGCAGAGGAGTTTGAAAACTTTACGCCTGATTTCGTGATGTTCAACGCCTCCAAGGCTAAGGTGGCCAACTATAAGGAACTAGGGCTCAATTCCGAGACCGCGGTTGCTTTTAACATCACCAGCCGTGAGGCGGTTATCATTAACACCTGGTATGGCGGCGAGATGAAGAAGGGCATGTTCTCCATGATGAACTACTACCTGCCACTTAAGGGGATCGCATCCATGCACTGCTCCGCCAACACAGACATGAACGGCGAAAACACCGCCCTGTTCTTCGGCCTGTCCGGCACGGGCAAAACCACCTTATCCACTGACCCCAAGCGCCTGCTCATTGGCGACGACGAGCACGGTTGGGATGACAATGGCGTGTTTAATTTCGAGGGCGGCTGCTATGCCAAGGTAATCAACCTGGACAAAGAGTCTGAACCGGACATCTATAACGCCATCAAGCGCAATGCCTTGCTGGAGAACGTGACCTTAGACGCCCAGGGTAAGATCGACTTTGCGGACAAGAGCGTCACGGAGAATACCCGGGTATCTTATCCGATCACCCATATTGAGAAGATTGTGCGCCCCGTATCCGCGGCTCCTGCTGCCAAGAATGTTATTTTCCTTTCTGCCGATGCTTTCGGCGTGTTGCCTCCTGTGTCCATACTGACCGATGAGCAGGCCCAATATTACTTCCTTTCCGGCTTCACTGCCAAGCTAGCTGGTACTGAACGGGGCATTGTAGAACCTACCCCCACGTTCTCCGCCTGCTTTGGCCAGGCGTTCCTAGAGCTGCACCCCACCAAATATGGGGAAGAGCTGGTGAAGAAGATGGAAAAGAGCGGCGCCAAGGCGTACCTGGTTAACACCGGATGGAACGGCAGCGGTAAGCGGATTTCCATTAAGGACACCCGTGGTATTATCGACGCCATCCTCAATGGGGATATTGTGGGTGCGCCTACGAAGAAGATCCCCTATTTTGATTTTGAAGTACCCACCCAGTTGCCTGGCGTGGATCCTAAGATTTTGGATCCGCGAGATACCTATGCGGATGCAGCTGAGTGGGACGCCAAGGCGAAAGATCTGGCCGCCCGCTTTATTAAGAACTTTGCCAAATATACTGGCAATGATGCTGGTAAGGCTCTGGTTGCGGCTGGTCCCAAGGTATAAACTTAATATAATTCGTTACTTGTTTTA
>JAEXFV010000014.1 GCA_023451115.1 Bacillota bacterium | reverse complement strand
TATTCTTTGCCGCGATGTTTGCGGCTTTCTTTTATTTTGGCTTCGGTTCCCTGGTCAGAAGGCTGGTAATACCGCTTGCCCTTGAGGGAAGGGGGGAGATAATCCTGCTCTACCCAGTGGCCGGGGTAATCATGCGGGTATTTGTAGCCTACCCCGTGGCCTAATTTTTGCGCTCCATAATAGGCGGTATCCCGCAGGTGGATGGGAACCGGCTCGTCGAAATGATCTTTTGCGTCGGCAAAAGCAGCGTCCACTGCCATCACTACGGCGTTGGACTTGGGGGATTCGCATAAAAACAGGATGGCCTGGGTTAAAGGCAGCCGCGCCTCCGGCATGCCGATCAGCTCCAGCGCCTGTGCGGCGCTGACGGCCTGCACCATGGCCTGGGGGTTGGCCATGCCGATATCCTCGCTGGCATGGGCGATGAGCCGCCGGGCGATGATGCGGGGATCCACTCCTGCATAAATCAGCCTGGAAAACCAAGCCAGCGCCGCGTCTGCATCGCTTCCCCTTAAGCTTTTGCAAAAAGCGGAGAGCATGTCGTAAAAAAGCTGGTCATCACAGGGAATCACCTTTTGCTGGATGCTTTCCGCAGCAATTTCCTGGGTAATATGGATGATGCCGTCCTCTCCCGCAGGCGTGGTGGAAACCGCCAGCTCCAAGGCGTTTAATGCGGTGCGGCAGTCCCCGTTGGCAATGCGGCTCAAATGCTCCAGCGCTTCCTCTTCCACTTTGGCGTGGAAATTTCCCAAGCCCCGCTGTTGATCTTGCAAAGCATTTACTAAAGCTTTATGCACATCTTCTACCGAAAGGGGGTAAAATTGGAATAAGCGGCATCGGCTTACAATTGCGCTGGTCATGGAAATCATGGGATTTTCCGTGGTGGAGCCGATAAAACGGATCACGCCTGACTCCAACGCAGGCAATATGCTGTCGCTCTGGGCTTTGTTCCAGCGGTGGCACTCGTCCAGCAGCAGGTAGGTGGGAGCGCCGTATAAAGAAAGCCTGTCCTCAGCGGCTTTGATGATTTCCCGCACATCCTTTACCCCTGCGGTGACAGCGTTGAGTTTGGCAAAAGCCGCGCCGGTAACATTGGCGATCACGGCGGCCAATGTGGTTTTACCGCACCCGGGAGGGCCGAAAAAGATAGAACTGGAAAGCCGGTCCATCTCAATGGCGCGGCGAAGCAGCCGGCCGGGGCCCACAATGTGGGCCTGGCCGATAAATTCATCCAGCGTGCGGGGCCGCATGCGGTCCGCCAAGGGGGCGTTATTCGCCCGGGATTGGGAAAAAAGATCTTGTTGCATCTGTTTCCTCCAGAGGCGTGATGAAGAGGTGGTTTACGGGCCTGGGCTGTTCGTTCCTCTCCCTCGCGGGATATAGGATTTCGGCAAAAAATGACGTCAGAGTCCAGGGCTTTGACTGTTCCCCCGCACCCCTCAGGGTTTGGGGATTTTACTAAGGAGCCATGGGAAAGCTCCTGCTTTCAGTATACCCTTGAAAAAAGCAACGGGCAAGTTTGTGGTGAAAGATAACATGCTGCCTGCTTTTCTATAGAGAGCGGATGAAATCTCTGGAGCCCTGGGGTTTCGGGGAAAGAATAATTGTTAATATTTCCTTATGGAGGTATGGCCTTGCGCCAATGGTACGTTCATGGTAGAGTATGACTATGTTTGTTGCAGAGAAACCCTGTATTTCGTGCGCTTGAAATGCCAGCGGAAAACGCTATGAGGGTGGCAAAAGCAAATCGTTTCACATAGGGCCTTTTTGAATTTTGAAAGCCCAGGGGGCTGGATAAATCGTGATATCACCTTGTTGAAATCTCCGAAATCTTGTGATTTCGGAGGGGAGGAATGGAATTGAACCAAAAAGGTATTTGGAAAAAGATTATCATCGTGATATTATCCATGGCGGTATTATTGGTGATTGCGTTGTTGGATCCCAATGTGGATAATATCGCAACCGTAATGAAGGATGTATCCCCGGCCTGGTTTGTAGCTGCGGCAGTGAGCATGCTGTTGTATTATTTCTTTGATACGGCTATGTATCAATTTGCCTGCCGATATATGAAAATCCCTCAAAAATGGGGCGATGGGCTTTTAACCACCATGGTTGGCTTTTTTTACAGCGCCCTTACCCCCTTCCAGTCCGGCGGCCAACCCATGCAGGTGCTGCAAATGCGGCGGCGGGGCATCAAAGTGGGAACGGCCACGTCCGTATTGATGTTGAAATTTTTGGCCTGGCAAATTGCCGTAACCATATTGGGCACACTTGGTTTGGTGTTTGTTGGCGACAGCATTTTGGATGGCGGCGCTACCATGCTGGTGCTGTTCATATTCGGCTATATTGTAAACGCAGGCTGTATTGGCTTGGCTGCGCTGGTGTTTTTAAAGCCGGCCTGGGTATTTCGCATGGGAGAAAAGCTGCTCAACTTCCTGTTCCGCCACAAGCTGATTAAAAAACAGGAACGTTTGGAAAAAGCGCATGAAACATGGGAAAAAACCATCTCCGATTATGAAGGCGCGGTAAAATTTGCGCTGCAAAACAAAACAGGCATGCTGTTTATTTTGCTGGCGGCAATGGCCGCGGCAATGGCTTACATGTGCGTAACCTATTTTATTTACCGGGGCCTGGGCTTTGCGCAACGTTCCTTATTCTATGTGGTGCTGCTCCAGGGGCTTTTGTATATTGCTGTGAGTTTTATTCCTTTGCCTGGCGCTTCCATTGCCAGCGAAGGCGGGTTTTACATGATATTTTCCCAGCTGTTTACGGCGGCTGCCCGGTTCCCTGCCATGCTGTTGTGGCGTATTATCACCTATTATGCCACCATTGTGCTGGGATTGGTGGCGGTGATCATAGACGGCTTCCGGCCCAACCTGCATAAACGGGCAGGGGAGGAACGTTCCTCCGAAAGGATAAAAGGGGATGCTTTGGGTTCAGGGGAGGAATAAACCATGTATTTAGCGGATGGTTGGAAAGATTACGCCATTTTGGATGCAGGCGGCGGAAATAAGCTGGAGCGTTGGGGCAATGTCACCTTGCTGCGGCCGGATCCACAGGCAATTTGGCCCATGACTCCACCAAAAGATGTGGACGCGGTGTATCACCGCTCTTCTACCGGCGGCGGACATTGGGAATTTCAAAAGGATTTGCCGGAAAGCTGGAGCATCCGGTATCAATCGCTTCAGTTTCTGGTGCGCCCCACAGGCTTCAAGCATACCGGCCTGTTTCCGGAACAGGCGGTGAATTGGGACTGGATGCAGGAAAAACTGAAAAAAACCCGTTCCGTCAAACGGGTGCTCAACCTCTTTGCTTACACGGGGGGCGCTACCTGCGCCTGCGCCCAGGCAGGCGCCCAGGTGGTGCATGTGGACGCTGCAAAAGGAATGGTGGCCTGGGCCAAGGAAAACCTGGGCCAGTGCGGGCTGGCAAGCGCGCCGGTGCGTTTTTTGGTGGACGACGCCATGAAATTTGTGCTGCGGGAACAGCGCAGAGGCAACCAATATGAGGGTATTTTGATGGATCCCCCCAGCTATGGCAGGGGGCCTACCGGGGAAATGTGGAAAATTGAACAGGATCTCTGGCCCCTTGTGGAAGCGGCTGCGGCCCTTCTTTCGGACAACCCCTGTTTTTTCCTCATCAATTCCTATACCACAGGCCTTGCGCCTACTGTGCTGCGGGATTTGCTGCAGGTAGCCCTCAAAGGCAAAGGCGCGGCCATCGAGAGCGGGGAAGTGGGGCTGCCCATTGCCCGGGAAGGGTTGGTACTGCCTTGCGGCGCGTCCGGAAGGGCCAGCTGGTAGCGGGAAAGCAGTTGTTCTGGCTCATTCATATGGATGATAGAGAAGAAGCCGCTGCGCTAATAAGAGAGCGGCGGCATTTCAGAGGGGTGAAAGCCCCTTTTTTACAAAAAGGCTGTAAAACATGAACATTCCCATACTTTATGAGGACAACCATATTCTGGTGGTGGAAAAGCCGCCAAACATCCCGGTGCAGGAGGACAGCTCCCGCGATCCGGATGTATTGACGTTGCTCAAAGGATATATAAAGGAAAAATATCAAAAACCCGGGGCGGTTTATCTGGGGCTGGTACACCGGCTGGACCGGCCGGTGGGGGGCGTGATGGTATTCGCCCGCACCAGCAAAGCCGCAAAGCGGCTGACGGAACAATTTGCCGCCCGGCAGGCAAAAAAACGCTACGTGGCCATTGTGGAGGGGGAAGCCCCCCAGCAGGGCCAGTGGAAGGATTGGATATTAAAAGAGGGGGAACGGGGAGCGGCCATTGCCGCCATGGGAACCCCTGGGGCGAAAGAAGCATCCCTTTCCTTTTGCCGCCTGGCAGTGAAGCAGGGCCTTTCCCTGCTGGATGTGGCGCTGCACACCGGCCGCAAGCACCAAATCCGTTTGCAGCTTAGCAGCCATGGTTATCCCATTTTGCACGATCAACGGTATCATCCAAAGGCAAAGCCAGGCAACCAGATTTGCCTGTGGGCGTATTCTTTGCAGCTGGAACACCCTACCAGGAAAGAACGGATGACCTTTTGTTCTCTGCCCAAAGGCGGCCCCTGGAATGGGTTTGCCACACAAATTGCCGCATTGCCTGCATGGGAGGCATGCGTTGGGGTGTATCAGGATGAAAACCTGCTGTGCGTGGCCAAGCGGGCGGGGCTGGAGGCCGTAACAGCAGATGGGGGAGAAGATTCTCTGGAGGCCAGGCTGACCCCGCTTTTTGGCCGGCTATATCCGTTGCACCGGCTGGACGCCAATACCCAGGGATTGATTTTGTTCGCCCGCAATCCACAGGCCTATGAGGCGCTGGATGAGGCGCTGCGCCAGGGAAATATTCAAAAGACATACCGCTGTGTGGGAGTGGGCCGCCCTCCAAAAGAGCAGGATGTGATAACGCAGTATTGTGAAAAGGATGGGAAGGCAGCCAAACTCTCGGTGTTCAGCGCGCCCGGCCCCGGCCGCAAAATCATGAAAACAGGCTATCGGGTGGAAAACACACAGGGCCCCCTGTGCTTGCTGGAAGTGCGGTTGTACACTGGACGCACCCATCAGATCCGGGCGCATTTGGCTTACTTGGGCTGCCCGGTGTTGGGAGACGATAAATATGGCGACCGGGAGGCCAACCGCCGCTACCATGCCCGTAGGCAGATGCTGCTCTCTTACCAAATGGAGCTGGCATTGCCGCAGGACGGGCCAATTGGGTATTTAAACGGCAAGGTTTTTTGTTGCCCCTGGGAGTTGGATTTCCCGGAGGAAAATGAATAAACTCCTCCAAGCCTAAGGGGTTGGAGGAGCTGAAAATACAAACGGGATGGAATACATAAAACAAACAGGGCCTCTCTGAACCATCGGTTTTCAGAGAGGCCCTGGACTGCCAAAAGGCCCTTGGATGGTCAAGGCCCCAGCCCTTTCGCTGCAATTCTACTCTAGACGCATGTGAGTGAGAAGGGATGAAAACCGTTTCGGCTTTGCCGCCCGGCGGGGCGCTCCCCAGGCAAAGAGGGTAGCGGCGCCACAGTTTCCCCTTAAATTCCTACGACGCTTCCTCCTGGCATGTCCTTGACTGGGTAGGGGGATAGCACCCCCGCCTGTACTGCCCCCGCCAGCACTGCCTGCTGGATATCCGTTCGCCAGCGGTACAAGCTGGGTTCGCTGATGTTGAATTCCTCCATCAAATGCACACGCCATCCCCGCCGCTCCAGGGCGGGCAGCTTGCCATCCAGCCCGTAAAGGCGTACCATCAGCCGCGCCCGTTCCGGGGAACAGCACTTTAAGCTTTCATATGCCTGTTCAATGGCCCATACCCAGGCCTGGGATTTGCGAATTGCGCTGGGGGGCTCCAAATAGGCCAGCGCCGCGCCGGAAGTAGGGTCCTTCCCCGGGGCCAGGGAAGCCCTGCCACAGGTGCTCCGCTGCCGCAGGCCCCGTTGCCGGAACGCGATCAGCCGCTCTTTGCTGACACAGTAGTTTAACAGCTCTTTGTTTACCATGCGGCGCATCTCCAATACCGTCATCTCCTCTTTGCAAAAGGATAGAATACCCTTTTGCGCCTCCTTTCCCTGCTTGTTGATGAAATAAATCGAACAAATGTTCTAATAATAGTAGGATACCACAGGATATCTGCTGATTCAACCCGGTATGGAAAACTTTTCTATTTCAAAATTTTATAGAAGATTGGGAAGGAAAAACCAAAGGAATGACGTATTGCCTTTGGGCAAGAGGGGGTGTTGCCTGAATGAACAAAATAAAATGCCCCGAAACCATTTCGGTTCCGGGGGAAGGCGGCAAAGCGCCGGCTTTCTGATAGCGGCATGATAAATTTCCCAAATCAAAGGGATAGGAAAATTTGTTCGATTGAGGGAGCCTATGAGAGCGCCTGGTGAAAACTCCCGCTTCAAACATCAGCAGGGTTGGTTCCCGGGGCAGCGATCCTCCCGGCTGAGCAAGGCCACAGCGGTAGCCCGCATGCAAAGGCCCTTGCCTTCCGGGCCCATGCCCTCTGTGGTGGTAGCCTTTATGCTGACCTGCTCCGGGCTGCAGCTCAGAGCCTGGGCCAGGTTTTGCTGCATGAAGGGAATATGGGGGGCCAGTTTGGGCCGTTGCGCCACAATGGTTGCATCTACATTGGAAAGGCGAAACCCTGCCTGTGTCAACCTGGACATGGCCCGGGTAAGGAGCAGCAGGCTGGAAACACCGGCATAGGCGGCGTCTGTATCCGGGAATAGGCGCCCAATGTCCCCCAGGCAAGCAGCGCCCAGTATGGCGTCGGTGATGGCGTGGGCCAACACATCCGCATCGGAATGACCAAGCAACCCCTTTTCATAGGGGATGGACACCCCGCCCAGTATCAGCTTGCGGCCGGGTGTGAGCAGGTGTACATCTTCTCCGCAGCCCAGGGCATATCCTTTGCAACGGCAGGAGGGCGCCAGCGCTTCCAGCCCCTCCGTCCAGGGAGAGGGTAGGCAGCTGTTGAGCCACAGAAAATCCTCAGGGGTGGTAAGTTTGCGGTTTTTGGGGCTGCCCGCTACAAAATGCGGGATATATCCTGCGGCCAGGTACAGGGCGCAGTCGTCGGTAACCTGCAGCCCCTGCCGGCGCCCTTGTTCATAGGCCTGTAAAATCTGTTCATAACAAAAGGTTTGGGGCGTTTGCATGCATAACAGCTCCTGGCGGGGCAGTGAAGAAATGCCCTGGGCTCCCTGGCGCAGCACCGTGTCCTGGGCGGGGATGGCGGCAATGCCGCTGCCATAGCGTTGGGCGCTGTGTATGCTGCTGCTGACGATAGCAGGTTCCACCAGGCAGCGGGCTGCATCGTGAATCACCACGATTTGCGCCCCTTGGGCATGGAGCAGCCCCTGGTATACCGAATCCTGCCGCTCCGCCCCGCCGGTGACCACCTGGCAGGGTAGCCCGGTTTCCTCTCCGGCTGCAAGCGCATAGGGCGCAGTGGCCTGGTTTGCCACCAGGATCAGCTCCTCCACGCCGCCTGCCTGCAGCGCCTTAGCGCTGCGGGAGATGGGGGTTTCTCCCCCGGGCAGCAGATGGGTCAGCTTATCAAACCCCATGCGCTCAGAGCGGCCTGCACAAAGCAGCACCCCTACAACCTTCATTGTTCCCCCTCCAGGATGGTATACATGGCGGAAGCATCCGCTTTGAGGGCATGCTCCTGCACGCTTTCAATGCGGGCGGTAAGGGTTTTGGGCCCAAGGCGGATGGTGAGGATATCCCCTTCCTTCACCTGGGCTGAGGGCTTGGCCTCTTTGCCATTGATGGACACCCGCCCCAGGTCGCAGGCTTCGTTGGCTACGGTGCGCCGCTTGATGATGCGGGATACTTTCAAATATTTATCCAAACGCATAGAAAAAACCTCCCAATATATGGTGAAATATCCGCTCTTGTGCAGCGCTTTACAAAAAGCGCTCAAACCAGAGGGTTTCGCGAAAGGGGCCGCGCTGGCTTTCCCCTCAGCCCCCGCGGCGTGTACAGCAGGCAGCCCGTTCCCCTTCACGGCTAGCTAAAATTCTTCTTTCAGGCTGCGCAAAAACAGGCTGGACAAGGCCTCTTTGGGAGGCTGGCCATGGTGGATCACCTGCTCCACCGTCTGGCAGATGGGCAACTCCATGCCGGTACGCTGGGAGAGCAGCATCAACGCCTTTACGGTATAGGCCCCTTCCGCCAGGCCTCCTGCAAAGGGAATGTTTTTCGCAAAGGCTTCCCCGAATTGTCGGTTATGGCTATGGGGGGAAAACACCGTAGCTTCATAATCCCCTAAATGGCTCAGGCCATAGGCTGTCATTTCCTCCCCACCCAGGGCGCCGATGAGCCGGGCAATTTCCCGGGCGCCCCGGGCCATTAACGCGCCTTTGAGGGAGCTGCGGTCCAGCCCGTCCAACAGGCCAGCCGCAATGCCAATTACGTTTTTTGCAGCCGCGCCGATCTCGTTGCCGATGAGATCCCTGCCATAATAAAAGCGGATCAGGTCGCTGGAAAACAGGCCGGCTAGCCTGCGGGTACGCTGAGAATCCAGGCTGTCGATCACCATGCAGTTGGGACAGCCCCGCAAAAAATCCTGCACATGCCCTGGCCCCACCCAAACAGCAGTGTGATGGCAACCGCACTGGGCGGCGATTTGGGTCAGGCGCAGGCCGGTGCCTTCCTCAATCCCCTTCATACAGAATACCAGCTCTTTTTCCTGCAATCCGGGCAGCTCTGTTAAAAGCCCTCTCAGGCTTTGGGTGCTCACAGAAATTACCACGGTTTGGCTGTGGCTAAGGGCTGCCTGTGGATCCGTAGTCAGTGTTACGGCCGGGGGCAGGGCCAGGTATTCGTTGCGCCGGGTTTGCAAAAGCTGCTGCATATGCCGGGAGGAAGAGCGGCCATAGAGCAATACCTGCCGCCCCGCCCAGGTGGAAAGATACCAGGCGAGAAACGTCCCCCACCGGCCGCAGCCGATCACAGTGATGGGCATAAAAAACTCCTTTGTTTGGGCTGTTATGGAAGAAGCCGCAGCCTTTCCCTTTTCCAGCTATTGTGATAAGCCTCCAGCACCCTTGCGGGTTGTCAGGGGCGGTATTCTTAACCCAGAGGCAGAGGCATACACCAGCCTGAGAACCAGTCGCTGAGCACCATGCCGGAGGCAGCCTCAAAGGCAGCGATGAGATCTTCCCTGGCAGCAATGCCATAGGCATGATCCCGGCAGTAGGCCTTCAGCGCGGCAAAGAACGCTTCCTCCCCAATGGTTTCCCGCAGGGCGTAGAACATGGCGCCGCCCCGGACGTATACCGCATCGGTATACGCACTGTCGTCCGGGTAATCGGTAAGCAAAGAGCCGTCGATTGGGTATGCCCCGCCTGCCATGTCGCTTAAGTTGGCATCCACCATGGTTTGGTAACGTTCAAGGCCATACACCCGTTCAAAATATACCGTGCCCAGGTAATTGCAAAGCGCCTCGTCCATCCAGGGCGCGCCCAGCTCGTCGCTGCCCACCAGAGCGAAGAACCATTGATGGGCGACCTCGTGGGCGATGGTGAGCTCCAGCTGACGCTGGCGGCTGTCCAAATACAGCTTGCGGCCTATCATGGCCATGCCCGGATATTCCATGCCGCCGGCAGCCAAATCCGCCTGCACCAGCGTAAAGGTTTCATAGGGGTAAGGGCCGAACATTTCACCGTATACGGACAGCGCCTGGGCTGCCAGCTCCGCTCCCCTCTGGGCGCTTTTGCCTGTGAGCGCCCAGGAAATCACCCTGGGCCCGCCGGATTGGTCAGGCTCGATCACATGGCAGTCCATGCGGGAACCCAGCGTCCAGCAAAAGCTGCGCACACGGGAAGCCGCGGCATAGGTTACCGTGATCCCTTCCCCGCCCTGTTCCTGGGAGAGGATGGTGCCGTTGCAGGCCATATCATAATCGTCCGGGTAGGATATGGCTGCTTTATAATCCGCTGTCTGGCTGAAGAAAGGATCCCCCAGGGCAGTAAAGGGGCGGGTATCCCACCCGCCATCCTGATACACTGCCAGGATGGGCAGGCAATTGCCCATTTGGTAACCCAGAGCGGTTTCACCAAAACGGTTGTCCATGCGGGGGACCTGAATTACAAATTCCAGCGTGGCGGTGATGGTTTGCTCCGGCGGCAAATCCTGCGCCAGAGGGACGAACAGCAATGTCTCGTCTTCACTTAGGGAGTGATAGCTCAGCCTGCCGTTTAACGCTACGGAATTGATGGAAATGCTGCCCGGGTCAAACCCGGAAGGGTAATATTCCCGCAACGACGCCCCGCCAATGGCTGCCTCGGTTTGGAAAAAGTTGGGGTACAGCCGGAAGCAAAGCTGGTTTAAGGTATCTGGGGTGTCGTTATAATACTGCACCTGCATGGTGCAAAAAAACTTGCTTTGTTCATCGTCCAGCCTGGCTGCCAGTTCATACAGGGTGCGCTTTCCTGTGGAAAGAGCGGCTGTAGCCTCGGGCGTGCGGGTGGGGGCAGGGCTGGCCGGGGCAGGGGATGGCTGGGCTGTAGCCTCAACAGGGGCTATGACCCCAGGCGAGGGGGAAGGGGATACCGTGAGCACCTGCTCCGGCGGCTTTTGCCCAGGGGAAAATACGCCCAGCAGCCAAAGCAAAGCCAGCACAAGCAGCACGGCAAGTATCGCGATGAGAATGCCCAGCTTGCGGCTTTGACGCTTACGGGCGCGGTGAGACTGGTAAATACGATGGCGCAGGGTCTGTCACTCCTTCCGTTCCATCCATATCCCCAAAGTGGGGAAAAGGTTGGCTTAACGCTATCCCAACTGATACCGGTTCACCCATTGGGCCAGGGTGCCGTTTTGCTGCAGCTCGCCAATGATGACATCCGCCAACTGGGACAACGCGGATTCTTCTGAAGAGCATACCGCCACATAGCCCAGGCTGCCCAGCGCCGAGCTGTGCTTGGGCTGTCCCTCTACCCCCAAAGCCCGGGCTTTGGCCCCGGGCAGGGCAATGAACAGCACTTCCCCTTTTTGCAGCGCGTCCAGCAAATCCGGATAAGAGCCGTAGGATTGGGATTGCAATTGGGCATCGTTTTCCTTGTTATACGTGGCGATCAGGCCTGCTTCCGGGGTTTCCTGCACCACGCCGATGGTTTGGTCCTTTAATGTCTGGGCGGCATGCTGGGCGCTGCAATACAGCCACACCGGGTCTCTATAATAAGGAAGGGAGCAGGTATATTGGCTCTCTCCCGTGTCCTGCAGCTGGGCAAAGGCAATGTCAATATCCCCACTGTTCAGTTTGGGCCGGGCGGTGCGGGAGGTAACGGGCACCAGTTCCAGGCACAATGAGAGATCCCCCTCCGGGAAAATGACTTGGGCCAGCTGCCGGGCAAGGTCCACTTCCAGCCCCTGCTCTGCATCGGAAAACCCTGGCATATCCGAAAGCACGCCTGCACGCAACATGCCCCGGCGCTGTACCGTGGCAATTTCCGCTGCACTCATGAGCTGGGTTTTCGGGCGCACTGCGATAATGAATAAAATCAGCGCCAGAATTCCCCCGCCTATGAGCGCCAGGGCACGAACCCGTAAAGGGATGGACTTTGGCGCGCTGTTGTGTTTAATTTTATGCTTGCGGGGCATTTCCAGTCCTCCCTCTCCGGAATTTTTAACAGGAAATTGGTTTTACCAGTTTGTAGGCTCCGCCCCCGGCAAGCCGGAAGGGCGGCAGGCGAAATGGCAAGCTTCTGAAAAGCAGTTAAGCCACTTTTTCAATACGCTGTGTCGTGATCACTCGCCCCGCACTCTTTGTGCTTCGGGGACTTCATTCAGAAGCAATGTCAACGCTTAAGCTTTGACCACCCTATTGTATCCCATTTGCCGAGGAAAGGCAAACAGGCGGCATCGGCCGCCTACGTGTACGGGAAAATGGCTGTGACACATTTTTTAGGTTTCTGGCGTTGCCTTCCCGCGAAGCCCCAAAAGGATAAAAAACCAACGGTCTTTATCCTTATTCTAACGCATATGCCGTAGAGCAGGAAGGGCGTCAAGGCGTCGTTTTGCTTTTTTAGCAATCGTTGCTATGCATGATAGCCCATTTCCCCCAACAGCCGGGCTAAAGTGGCAAAGCGTTCCCCCAGCAGCTCACCGTCCCTGTTCAATGCGTTGTGAAATAGCTGGATGTCCTCATCCAGGTGGTCGTTTTGCGTGCATACGTCCACCGTCATGGCGTCTCCTTGCAGGCCGATCCGGTCGATACGGGGATTTTCCGGATGATACAGTTTGGGATAGCGATAGCCTTCCTCCTGGAAATAGAGCTGGGTCCGGGCCACCAAAATGGCTAGGTCCAACACCCGGTGGAGGGGTAGCTCCTCGCTTTGACGGGACCATTTATCCCCTGTATGCCGCCATACTTTTGCCGAGGCATCCACCCGGCCCCGATCGTTCCACTGGGCAAGCCCCAGGCTCAGGCCCTTTGCCTCCGAAGCATAGGCCTGCCTGCCGTCAATGTTTTCATAATTTTCACAAACCACTACGGGTTTGTGCTTTAACGTAGTGGGCAATTCCATCAAAATGTCCTCCAAACATTAGTATATTACTAGATTAGTAATTTACTAATCTAGTAATAAATAATACGAGAGGAATGATCCTTTGTCAAGATAAAAATCCGCAGAATCAGCATAATATGATATAATCAAATACAGGAATGGCTGCATTGACAAGAGACTGCAAGAAGGAAAGAGGGCGCCGGGAATTGCTGACAGGCGGGCAAAGCGTCTTAAGAAAATGCCCCAGCCCAAGGGGATGGGCAGGGCTGCATATTATGGCCTTCTGCATCAAAAAAATGCCCATCTAAGGAAAGGAGTTTTGCCATGCGCCGCTTACAGCTGTTGGGAACGGGAGGAACCATATCCTGCCTGCCCGGGCCGGGAGGCCTGAAGCCTGCCTATGAAGCAAAGGAGCTGTTGCCCTTTGTACAGACTTCCATAGAAAACATACAAAGCCGGGACCTATTTGCCCTGGACAGCTCCAATGTACAGCCGGAGGAATGGTGCAGCATGGCGCAGGCCATTCACCATGCGGTGGAGGAAGGGATGCAGGGCATTGTGCTCACCCATGGCACGGACACCATGGCTTACACTGCCAGCATGCTCAGTTTTATGTTGCTGGGCATCCCGGTGCCCGTGGTGGTCACGGGCTCCCAGTATCCCATCGCTTACCCGGATTCGGACGGACGCAAGAACCTGACCAACGACATCACCGCCGCCAGGGTGCTGCCCGGCGGGGTGTACATCTGCTTTGGGGATGGGGTGATGCTGGGCTGCCGGGGGGTTAAGGTGCGCACCACATCCCTCAATGCGTTTGAGAGCATCAACTATCCCTATATCGGCACAGTGGCCCGGGGTAACTATGTGCCCCTTACCACGCCTCCCCAGCGCGCGCCTTTCCACTTTAACGACAGGATTGTGCCCAACGTAGCCCTTATTAAGCTGGTGCCCGGCACGACTCCCGCCTTGTTTGAGGCGCTGCCAGGCTGCGGTTATCAGGGCGTAGTGGTAGAGGCGTTTGGCCTGGGCGGGGTGCACAGCATCCGCCGGGATCACACCGAGGCCATTGCCCGGCTGCTCAAAAGCGGCATTCCAGTGGTGCTCTGCTCCCAATGCCTGTATGAATACAGCTCCCCTTCGGTGTATGAGGTGAGCCATGCTCTGGTGGAGGCCGGGGTGATTTCCGCCCAGGATATGACCACCGAAGCGGCGGTAACCAAGCTGATGTGGGTGCTGGGGCAAACCGGCCGCATGGAAGAGGTGCGGCGCATCATGGGAGAAAACCTCTGCGGGGAAATTGGCGGCCCTGGGGCATAAGCCCACGGCTGCCCAGGCTTGCCCAACAGCTTACACAGGCCGGTTGTTACCGATTTGTCTAAATTTTTAATGGTGGAACTGGAAGGCACGCTTAACAAAGAAAATAGCGGCGATTTATATGAAGAATAAAAG
>JAEXFV010000187.1 GCA_023451115.1 Bacillota bacterium | reverse complement strand
ACCCAGTTTTTTCATGGAACGTCCCCTTTCCGGGCGGCGGCGCCGGAGCGCAATTTTCCGTTCCAGCCGCAGCGTTTTCCAATTATTTATATGACCAGCATGCGGTTGAATTTCTATTTTTTATTGATTTTATAGATGAAAATGGTTTTATAACTTTTTATCGGTATTTATCCCTTTACTCATAAGATAAGGGTTCTATTGCGTTACATTTCAAGAAATAGATGCGCCACGGAAAATTGTCACATTCTATGGACGTACATCCTTGTCAAATCAACTTCCCCATCTCCCTGTACCATGCAAAAAAACTCCCAATTATAGCGTTCATAAAAAGACGTATGGTCTGTTATAAGGTATAAAGTGTCTATTCCTTTCTTTTTCATGTCAACACATACATAATTAAGCAATGCACCCGCTATTCCCCTGCAGCGCTTATCTTCTTCCGTATATAATGCGCAAACATTGGGAGCAAGGTCTTTTCTATCGTGAAAGTCATTTGCAATCACTCCTGCCCCGCCAACCATCCGCTTATCTTCCATTGCCAAATACCATTGCGGTATTGGTTTCCTTCCCTGTAGGCAATCTGCCATACTTTCCTTATATGCCGTCAATGGAATTCCCCATTTTTCATGGAACCATTGCGCCGCCTGTTCTTCAAGCTCCGGTCTGTCTATTAGCCGTACTATTTTATAGCCCATCTATCCACCCTCCTCCTCAAAACTTCAACTTGTTGGCCGTCTCGGCATTGGTATTATATCACCTGGACATAAATTTCCCTATTGCGTTTCCTCTCTATTCTATTTAAAAAATTGCAAAACCAACAATTTGCAGCATAAAAATAGTATTCCCGGTATAAAAACCCAGTTTTTGGGAACCCTATGTGCTAGGGGGGAATCCGTGAATTTGGCCGATATACCCCATTCGACAATCAAACCATCCATCCCCCAATAGCGCCCATTATTTTTTGCAGGGCGCGAAATTTCTCCCTCGAATAGGTATAGGAGGCCCGGGCAAAGCTGCAAAGGGCGAATTTTACAAGGGTTTCTCAGCGAGACCTGGTGTGTCAAAACCAAAGGATTTTACACAGCACATTATGATATCCCAAAACATTACCATGTTTTGGGGAAGGAGGAAATCGTATGCAACTCAACGCCATCCGCCGGGGGCAGCGCATTACCGTGCGGTTAGATGGGGAGCTGGATCATCATTGCGCCGAAACGCTGCGAGGCGATTTGGATGCTTTGATCGCAGATCCCACTGTGCAGGAGCTGGAGCTGGATTTATCCGGCGTACAGTTTATGGACAGCTCCGGCCTGGGAGTGGTGCTGGGCCGTTATCGGTCTTTATCTGCCCGAGGAGGGCGTCTGTTGGTATCCGGCGTGTCCACACCCATCGACCGGATTTTTCGCATGTCTGGCTTATATGCGTTGGTAGACCGGGTCTAAGGGGTAAAGGGGGTAATAAGGATGGATCGATATGATAATGAAATGCATTTGAGTTTTTCCAGCCTCTCGCAGAACGAAGCGTTTGCCAGAGCTGCGGCGGGGGCTTTTCTTTCCCAGCTCAACCCAACATTGGAAGAGCTGTCCGACATTCGCACCGCAGTATCCGAAGCGGTGACCAACGCAATCATCCATGGATATGGCAATGGCCCAGGCCTGGTGTATCTGGATTGTGGCATTATGGGCAACCGCTGCACCATCTCCGTGCGGGATACCGGTGCGGGAATTGAGGATGTGGAAATGGCCCGGCAGCCGTTTTACACCTCTCATCCGGAGTTGGAACGATCCGGCATGGGCTTCACAGTGATGGAAGCGTTTATGGAACAGGTTACGGTGCAATCCGAGGTGGGACGGGGCACCACTGTGACCATGCAAAAAACCATACAAGGGCCTAAAGTCTCATGATGGACGCTGCCCCCCTCCCCCATGAGGAGGTTCTGGCGCTGATCCGGCAAGCCCAGGCAGGGGACGACGAAGCGATGGATCTTCTGGTGCGGCATAATACGGCGCTGGTAAAGTCCATCGTCAAAAAATACCTGGGTCGAGGCGTTGAGTTTGACGACCTGTACCAGATAGGCTGCCTTGGGCTTGTGAAAGCCATTAACAACTATGCCGAGCGCTTCAACGTGCGGTTTTCCACCTATGCCGTGCCGATGATCGCCGGCGAAATCAAGCGCTTCCTCCGGGACGACGGCATGGTAAAGGTCAGCCGCTCCATGAAGGAACTGGCTGCAAAAGCGGCTGCCGCCCAGGAGCGGTTGCGGCGTTCACTGGGGCGGGATCCTGGTATTTTAGAACTGGCCGAGGCAGTCGATGCCTCCCCCGAAGACATCGCCGCAGCGCTGGAGTCCGCCCGGCCCCATATGTCCCTTTACGAACGGGTATATGACGATGGCTCTGAAACCACTTTGCTCGACCGCATGCAACAGCAAGGCAGCGAAGACAATGCCATGGTGGATAAAATCCTGCTTAAAGAGCTGCTGGGCCAGCTGGAGGCGCGAGAACGCCAGCTTATCGTACTGCGCTTTTTCCAGGATAAAACCCAGTCCGAAATCGCCCGGTTAATGGGGGTATCCCAGGTGCAAATTTCCCGGCTGGAAAGCCGCATCATAAGCAAATTGAAAGACGCCGCCCAATAATCGGGCGGCATCTTACTTTTTTCATGTTTCAAACCTGCCTATTTATCTTCACTTTTTAAATTTCTAACTTCATTTCATGAAAGTATATTTTAAAAGTTACATAAAAAATCCCAATATTTGATTTTGAAATAAACAGTTGACGGTTATATACCTGTCTGCCATGATAGAGTTAGATATTCGTTAAACCAACATAAGTTCTATTATATATAATTTTTTATTATATAAGATCATAATTTTTAAAAAGGGGATGGAAGGAATATGAACAGTTTGATTTCTTTGTTGGCCGCTTTGGGAATTTCCATTGGGGCGCTGGCGCTGGCATTTATTTTTTTGCGCCGCACCAACCGGGCCCCAATTGCTCACCCTCAGATGGAGGAAATTTCCGGTTACATCCGAACGGGCGCCATGGCGTTCCTGAAGCGGGAATACCGGGTGATAGCCATCTGCGGGGCAATTTTGTTTTTGGCCCTAATACTGTTGCCCTCCATGGGTTGGGCGGTTGCCGTGAGCTTTTTGCTGGGGGCGCTGCTTTCCATCACAGCAGGATACCTGGGCATGAAAAGCGCTACCAGCGCCAATGCCCGCACCGCTCAGGCAGCCATGCAATCGGAAAAAGCGGCCCTGAACCTGGCCTTTACCGGCGGTTCCGTTATGGGCCTTTGCGTAGTGGGGCTGGGGCTTCTGGGGGTTTGCTCCCTGTACCTGATCTTTGGTGATACCCAGGCGCTTACAGGCTTTTCTTTAGGTGCCAGTTCCGTAGCCCTGTTTGCCAGGGTAGGGGGCGGCATCTTTACCAAAGCTGCGGATGTAGGCGCGGACCTGGTTGGCAAAGTGGAAGCCGGCATCCCGGAGGATGATCCCCGCAATCCTGCCGTAATCGCGGATAATGTGGGGGATAACGTAGGGGATGTAGCAGGCATGGGCGCAGACCTGTTTGAGAGCTATGTTGGTTCCATTATCTCGGCAATGATCCTGGGGGTATTGGCCAGCGCCCAGGCAGGAGCCGGCTTTGTCGCCGCTGTATGCGCTTTGGGGGTATTCGCCTCCATGTTGGGTATTGGATATGTCAAGCTGGCAAAAAGCGGCAACTCCCAGCGCATTATGATGACTGGCACCTATATTGCCATGCTGGCACTGTTGCTGGGCAGCTATTTTCTGGACCACGCCATGTTGCACAGCAACGCCCACTTTTTTGCGATCCTTACCGGAGTATGCTCCGGCATTGTGATCGGTGTGGTAACGGAATGGTACACCTCCGACCGGTTTTCCCATGTAAAGAATATTGTACGGCAAAGCGAAACCGGCGCCGCTACCAATATCCTCTCGGGGCTGTCCATCGGCATGCGCTCTACAGGGGCCCCGGTTTTCATCATTGCAGCATCTGTGATCGTTTCTTTTCAGGTATGCGGTTTATTTGGGGTAGCGCTTTCAGCTGTAGGCATGTTGGCTACGGTGGGGGCGGTGATTGCGGTAGACGCCTACGGCCCCATTGCAGACAACGCGGGTGGCATTGCACAGATGGCGCATATGCCCGCCTCCGTACGGGAAATTACTGACCGGCTGGATTCCATTGGCAACACTACGGCGGCCATTGGCAAGGGCTTTTCCATCGGCTCCGCCGCTCTCACCGCTTTGGCCCTGCTTTCCTCCTATGCGGCAACGGTGGGGCTGGAGGCTGTCAACCTGCTCAACGCTTATGTGATTGGCGGCGCGTTGATCGGCGCTATGCTGACCTACCTGTTTTCGGCCATGGCCATTGATGCAGTAAGCCGCTGCGCAGGAAGCATGATTCGGGAAGTACGCCGCCAATTTCTGGAGATTGCGGGATTGATGGAAGGCACGGCAACACCGGATTATGCCAAATGCGTAGATATCGCTACCGCCGCATCCCTCAAGCAAATGATCCTTCCCGGGGCGCTTGCCGTGGTATCCCCGCTGCTGGTAGGGTTGCTGCTGGGCAAGGAAGCATTGGCCGGCATGTTGATCGGGGCTACCATTTGCGGGGTGCTGCTGGCAATCCAGATGTCCAACAGCGGCGGCGCATGGGACAATGCAAAGAAAGCGGTGGAGCAAACAGGCAAAGGTACGCCGGAGCATGCTGCCGCCGTCATTGGGGATACGGTAGGCGACCCTCTCAAGGATACCGCCGGACCTTCCTTGAATATCCTCATCAAGCTGATGAGCATCGTTGCCTTGTTGTTTGCACCATTATTCCTATAATTACAAAAGCAGTGCAAGCTTTGGGATTGTTCTTTTCCGCGATTTCTTAATCCCAACAGGCTGGAAAAGAAAAAGCCGAGCGCATTGTCGCCCGGCTTTCGCTTTTTAATCTCCCATTGCCAGCCGCGTTAAAATATCCCGGAATACATCCTGGGCCCGTTCCGGCCAACGCTGGCAGGCAAGGGTTGCGGCCTCATGGGTTGGCACAAAAAAATTCAGTTCCAGTATAGGGTCCGCTCCATCCAGCACTTTGAGCTCCACCTTCGAGCTGCCATCCGGCTGCCGCTGCTGGCGCACCACATACTGGGTTTCACAGCGCAGCGCTTCCCCCCGCTGGCGGACATACTCCTCCATAGCCTGGCGCAGCGATAAAGGCAATTGCTTCTGAAACAGTTCCAATGCCTGCTCTCCCTCAGGGCTGATGGAAAACGCCTGGCCAAAGGGCCGCTGCACTGCAGTTACATATCCGTCTTCCTCCAGCTCCAATAAGGCCGTTTGAAAGTCGAAATAATTCATCCAATCCTTTTCCACCATAACCCGGTATAACTGCTCCCGGGTCAAATCCCATTGCGCCTGTTTTAAAAA
Source organism: Bacillota bacterium (assembly GCA_023451115.1). Classification (GTDB taxonomy): domain Bacteria; phylum Bacillota; class Clostridia; order Christensenellales; family CAG-138; genus JAEXFV01. The sequence continues at coordinate 12,608 of JAEXFV010000187.1, read as the reverse complement.
AAACAGCAGCATGAGTTTATAACGGGATATGCCTTGGGAGAAAAATGCCATAACAAAACCACACTCCCCTTAGTGTCTGGAATAGCGGCGTTCACCGCCTTCCTTGTTTATTAGTATAGCATACCCTATTGCAAATCGGCGTAAATTTTTCTTGCAATCCCTCCCGAATTATGTATAATAGTATGTGCGATGGGCATCCTAGTTGTTGCCTCGGGGTTATAGCTCAGCTGGTCAGAGCGCTACGTTGACATCGTAGAGGTCGTTGGTTCGATCCCAACTAATCCCACCAAATAATCCTGGGGTGTGCGTCACGTTTCGGTTATAAACCCACAGATTGACGTCGGGAGCACGCGTTGGAGGGTGGATGCCACGCCCGATACGGTCGGGAAGGCAGAAACCACTATAGTGCACCCACCTGCCGTGAGGCGGGTGTTATAACAGGAATGAACGGCACCGTGGGATTACAATTTTAATTTTATATTGCGGAATTGTGTAATGGTAGCACCTACGACTCTGACTCGTATTGTCTAGGTTCGAATCCTAGTTCCGCAGCCAAACAAAAGCCCTAAAACAAATTGTTTTAGGGCTTTTGTTTGGTATTTATCATTTGTTTGTGACCCCAGTGGGTTGGTCTTTTAGAAAATCCCCGCTGCCCGGAAGCGGCGAAATTGGCTGCTCATTTGCAAGGGTTAGCCTGCAAAAAGCGCTCCAGTATTTCAGCCGCGTCCCCTATGATATCTCTACAGGGGCGGCGCGCATAATATTCCCTGGTGCGCTCTTCCGGCACAACGCCTGCAGTGGTGGGAACACCCTGCAGCAGTTCCCGGCAAATCAACGTTTCGCGCTTTTCACGAAACTGCTGCGCTAAAAATTGAATGCGGCGGTAATGCGCCGCCTTTTCCTCCGGCTGATCTGCAGTAGCGTATCCAAAGCGCAGCCCTATAACCATGAACATCGCGCTTACCGCTCCGCATACCTCCCGCAACCTGCCCATACCCGCCCCGAAAGAAGAAGCCAGCCTGGCGGCCGTATCCCAGTCCAGCCCAGCCTCCTCCTGGAAAGCCAGCAGCACCGCCTGGGCGCAATTGTACCCTTGCGAAAACAGGCTTTGGGCATACGCCCGTTTGTCCATTGCATTTTCCACTTTGGCCATGGTATTCTTTCCCACCTTCCATGTTAGGCAGCCCCATATCTCACCCCAGTATACCGCAGGCAAGCGAAATTGTCTTCCCCGGCGATGTATCTGCTATCCATCAGCCTGCTGTTGCGCTACAGCCGGGCAGGAATATGCCGCTCAAATCCCCACAAGCTAAGGCCACCTCCAAACGCGGCTGCAAATCCCGGGCCAATTCCAGCAAGTATGCTTTTGCCCCGCTATGCCGAATGGATAGGGCACGGCACATATGTTGCACCCCTTGCTGCAGCATAGCTTGCCGCTCCTCCCGCCCCAGCCAGAGCAACTGATCCTCCAGCATTTTCCTCTGTTGTGGGGAAATCTCCAATGCCAATGGGTCCTGCCCCAACAGGGAAAGCCCCAGGGCATTCACCGCCACAGGCTCATACAGGTTGATGTGTAGTCCCTTATAGTCCCGGCAATAACCCTGCAATACCCTGATACACCGCTGGTGGGAAAACCGGTTTAACAAGCTGCTTTCTATCAACAGCCGCTTAAGATACTCGTTAACATATTCTACCCCATGCAGCGTTTCTTCCACAGGATGGCAGAGGGGGTAATCGATGTCACAAGGGATCTGGTGGGCAAAAAAGCAGTGGTCATACCGTTTCCAAAACTGCCCGATCCCTCTTAGGGTATCCTGCAAAGCCCTATTGGGGATCCCAGGGACGCTTTTACAGGCAGCCTGCCATAAAGCCCGGCCTATATCCATTTTTTCAGCTATGGCGTTTCGCCCAAGTCGGTATTGCAAAGCCAGATCCGCCTTCTCCAATCGCTTGATCCCGGCTGCAGGATGGGCCTCGTCTATCCCCAGGGTAAAACAGATTGACTCCAGCAATTCCTGTGCAAGCTCCTTGGGAAGGGAGGTGCTTTCCCCCATTGTAAAGCGTTTCGCCTGCTCTCCCAGCAATGCCCAAAGTTTGGCCTGAAAGCCTATGATCTGCTCCTGGGTCAGCCCTTCCTGCTCCATGCTCTCAGATTGCCTGGCGCACAACTGACTACTCGTCATCATCGTATTCCTCCCCGTCTGCCGTTTCCCCCTCCAACGCCCACTCGCAGCCCCTGGCCAAGCGGCATAAACGCTCCAGAGAATACCCTTCCATATACTCCAGCGAACCTTGCGCTTTTGTGTTGAACACCAGCTGCATGGCATGGATGAGGGCATCGTCACCGATCCGTTCCAGGCACTGGCTTTTGAAATAATAAAACCGTTCCTGCAGCGCCAACAAAGTGGTTTGATATTCTTCCTGGCAGATATAGGGGGAGTCACAAAAGGCATACACCAGCTTTTTGAGCACACCCTCCCCAAACTCTACCCGCCCGGACTGCTCCAGCGCCTCAAACCGACCTTTCACCAAACCTTGCAGCTGTTCCATGGTGAGGGACAGCCCGTATCGAAGGCTGATCGCATTGCAGGCGTCCAGTTCCTGCATGGCTTCTTGCATTTGGGCCTGTTCCCGACGCGGCATAAGCATAAAAGAAAAATCCGTCAGAATAACCACCCCCCTTATTCTTCTTACACCCTATGGCTAAGAAGAACAAGACTTGAAAAAACAGCCGTTTTGTGGTAATATTAAGAAGAAAAAGAGGGAAAACCCTCTTTTTATTACAAAATTTATTGAAAAAAACGCCGGGCAGGTTTGCCCGGCGCTTTGTTAATGGCGGTTTCCAATAATTTACAGAACCAGGGAAGGCGCAGTATATACCCGTGCCCCCAATTCGCTGTCCAGAGAATACAAGCCCTTGGCGTCGGAGCCAAACAAAGTAAAACGTTTGATTAAACTATCCGCGTTGTCCTCCTCCTCGCACTGCTCCTTGACAAACCAGTCCAGGAACTGCATGGTACGGAAATCTCTTACGGAATAGGCGGCATCGTAAATTTTATGGATGAGGCTGGTTACATACCGTTCATGCTCCAAAGAAACCTTGAGTGGGACGCTAAAGGATGCGAAGGCTTTATCCGGCTTGTCAATAGCGCCCAGCTCCACCCGCTCGTCGTTCATCTGCAGGTATTTGATAAAGAGCATGGCGTGGTCCCGTTCCTCCTGGGCCTGTACTGCATACCAGTTGGAAAAACCATTCAAATCCTGATCGTCATAGTAATTAGAAATATCCAAATACAAATAGGCAGAATAAAATTCCTTGGTGACCTGTTCGTTGAGCAGCTTTACAACCGTTTGATCCAACATATGGCTACCTCGCTTTCTAACAAAAATCAGTTATTCTAACATTACCCTGTTGGCCGCCATATGAAACATTTCCCGCACTTTACTGAGCAAACTGGCTGTTATAAAGGGTGGCGTAAAATCCATTTTGCCTGAGCAGTGCGTCATGGTTACCCTGCTCGATCACTTTGCCGTCCTTCATCACCAATATTACATCCGCCTCCCGGATGGTAGACAGGCGATGGGCCACAATAAAGCTGGTGCGGCCCTGCATCAACCGGGCAAATGCGTTTTGAATTTTCAGTTCCGTCCGGGTATCGATGGAGGAAGTCGCCTCATCCAATATCAGCATGGGCGGCAGGCAAAGCATTACCCTGGCGATGCACAACAGCTGTTTTTGCCCCTGGGAAAAGTTCCCCCCATCCTCTGTAATCCAGGTTTCATACCCGCTGGGCAGGCGCTGGATAAAACCATGGGCGTGAGCGGCCTTGGCCGCCTCCACCACTTCCTCCAATGTGGCTTCCGGCCTGCCCATAGCGATATTTTCCCGGATGGTGCCGCTTTTGAGCCAGGTTTCCTGCAGCACCATGCCGTAGCTGGCCCGTAAGCTTTCCCGGGTGACGTGCCGAATATCCACCCCTTCCACCTGGATGCTGCCCTGATCCACATCATAAAAACGCATCAACAGGTTGATCATAGTGGTTTTTCCGCAGCCGGTAGGGCCCACAATGGCCACACGCTGCCCTGGCTTTACCGCTAGGTTAAAATCCTCGATGAGGCTTTGTCCTGGATGGTAGGCAAACTGCACATGGTTGAGGGCCACGTTGCCGCTTACCTCCCCCAGCGACACCGCATCCGCCGCTTCCGGGGGCTGAGGCTCCTCCTCGATCAGCTCCAGAATGCGCCCTGCGCAGGCGATGGCATTTTGCAGTTCCGCCATCACGCTGGAAATTTCGTTAAACGGCTTGGTATATTGGTTGGCATAGGTTAACAGGCAGGTGAGCTGGCCTACGGAGATGGCCCCTCCCACCGCCGCCAGCGCGCCGGTAACGCCTACGCCTGTGTAAACCAGGCTATTAACAAACCGGGTAGACGGGTTGGTAATAGAGGAAAAAAAGGTGGCCTGCATCGCGCATTTTTCCAGCCTTTCATTCACCTCATCAAATTTTGCCTGTGCCTCCCGCTCATGGCCAAATGCCTGCACCACTTTCTGGTTTCCAATCATTTCCTCTATGACCGCGGTTTGCTCCCCTCTCGTTTCCGACTGGAGCCGAAACATGGTATAGGTGCGTTTGGCGATAAACCGGGCTACAAACAGGGAAACCGGCGTGATGAGCACCACCACAGCTGTGATGGCCACGTTCACCCGCAGCATAAACAGCAATGTGCCCAATATGGTCACAACCCCGGTAAAGAGCTGGGTAAAGCCCATGAGAAGCCCATCTGCAAACTGATCCACATCCGCTATCACCCGGCTCACCACCTCGCCATATGCATGGCTGTCGATATACCTGAAAGGCAATATCTGGATTTTATCAAAGGCATCATTGCGGATATCCCGCACCATACAATAGGTCATCTTATTGTTGCAAATGTTCATGGCCCATTGGAGTAAAGCCGTAACCGCCACCACACCGCCAATGCGCAGCAATATGGCCAAAATGCCTGTGAACTCCACTTTCCCCGGTTCCACAATCAGGTCCACCGCCTGCCCCGTCAGGGTAGGCACATAAAGGGTGAGAGCCACTGTGGCGGCAGACAGCAGAATGGAGAGTATCAGCAGCGGCCAATACCGTTTCATATAGCGCAGCACTTTTCTTAAAATCGCCTTTTGTCCCTGTCGGCTGTTTTTGCCTGCCATGCTCAGCACCCCCCTTCTTGCTGGAACTGGGAGTCGTAAATTTCCCGGTAAACCGGGCAGGTTTCCATCAGCTGCTGATGAGAGCCAATGCCCGCCACCTTTCCGTCCTCCAGCACGATAATGCGGTCTGCATACCGGATGGAGGAAGTCCGCTGGGATACGATAAACACCACAGGTTCTCCCGGCATTTCCCGGATGGCTTTGCGCAGCGCCGCATCGGTAGCAAAGTCCAGCGCAGAGGCGCTGTCATCCAAAATAAGAATTTCCGGCCGCCGCACCAGCGCCCTGGCGATGGTAAGCCGCTGCCGCTGGCCGCCGGACAGATTTTTGCCCCCCTGTGCTACAACCGCATCCAATCCGCCCTGCTTTTGCTGCACAAACTCTTTGGCCTGAGCGATTTCCAGCGCCTGCCACAATTCTTCATCGGTAGCATCCGTTTTTCCCCAGCAAAGGTTTTCCCGGATGCTCCCTTCAAAAAGCACTGCCCGCTGGGGCACCACGCCAATCCGGCCCCGCAGCGCCTGCAGGGTATATTCCTTCACATCCCTGCCATCCACCAGCACCTGGCCCTGGGTGGCGTCATAAAAGCGGGGAATGAGATTGACAAGGGAGGACTTCCCCGACGCGGTGCCGCCGATAATCCCTACCGTTTCTCCCCGCTTTGCAGCAAAATCAACGTCCGACAATGCCGGCGCGCCCGCCCCCTGATAGGTAAGGGACACATGGCAAAAGCGCACGCCTTGCTCCGCGCCTGCCTGGCCAGGCAGGGCGTTGTCCCCCTCCTGCAAGCTGGAGCGGATTTCAAATATGCTCTGGATGCGGTTGCCGCAGGCAATGGCTTTGGTGACGGTGATGATCAGGTTGGCCAGTTTGATCAGCTCCACCAAAATCTGAGACATGTAGTTGACCAGGGCGATCACCCCGCCCTGGGTCAGGACGCCTCCCTCCACCTGCCAGGCCCCTGTCCAGATCAGGGCAATGATGGCCGCATTTACAATCACATAGGTCAGTGGATTCATCAAAGCGGATATACGGCCTACCGCAAGCTGAATTTTTGTTAACGCCTGGTTGCTCTGCTGAAATGCTTGGGTTTCGCTTTGTTCTTTATGGAACGCCCTGATAACCCGCACGCCGGTAAGGTTTTCCCTGGTTAATCCCAGCACCCGGTCCAGCCTGGCCTGCACCTTTTGAAACATGGGAATGCTCAAAAGCATCACCCCGAACACCACCAGCGACAACAGAGGGATGGCCACCGCAAACACCATTGCCGACTTCCCATCCACAGTAAAGGCCATTACCATGGCCCCAAACACAATAAAGGGAGAACGCAAAAACAGGCGCAGCACCAGGTTCACGCCAGACTGCACCTGGTTTACATCGCTTGTCATACGGGTAATCAGGGTTGAAGTGCCTAACGTGTCCATCTCGGTATAGGACAGTTTTTGGATATGCGCAAACAAGGCGCTTTTCAGTTTTGCCGCAAATCCGGTTGCCGCTTTGGCTGCGAAATATTGGGCGGTAATGGCGCTCACCATGCCGATTACCCCCAGGGCCACCATCACCAGGCACATTTTCACAATATAAGGCTGATCGCCGTTGGCAATGCCCGTGTCCACAATAGCCGCCACTACCAGCGGCACAAACAGCTCAAAAAAAGCCTCCAGCATTTTAAACAGCGGAGCCAGTATCGTCTCCTTGCGATAATCCCGCAAATAAACCAGCAGCTTTTTCACAGTTCTCCCCTCTTTACATTCCCACATGCAATATGGCGGCCTCTGCTTTTATCCCCAGCAAAAGAGGCCCGCAACATGTTTACTATATCGTGTACCCGGCCGAAAAGCAATCAGTCTATATTGCAACTGCTTCTTCCTTTGTTTATAATTTTATTTAAGAGAAACGATACAAAAAACTGTCAAAATAGAGGCTTCACCATAGCGCCTTGCTGAAGTCCCTGTGCCCGGGAACAGCAGGTCGCTGGTGAAAACCATTTTCTTTGCAGTACAGTCAGGCCCGCAGTGCTTGGCCAGGAACGATTTGCGTTTATAACACCATTGTATTTCTAGATACGGGAGGAGTTATTATGACATACAATTTTGATGAAATCATTGACCGCAACCATACAAACGCAATGAATGTGGAAGGATTTCGGGATTATATCTTCCACGACAGCGCCATCCAGTTTCCATTCCCGGATGAGCATTTTGTGCGCATGTGGGTGGCGGACATGGAATTCGCCACGCCTCAGGTGATCATTGACGCCATGCAGGAGCGCTTAAACCGGCGTATTTTCGGCTACACCAGCGTGTTTGATCCAGGCTATTACCAGGCTTTTGCCAGCTGGACCCAAAGCCGCTACCAGTGGCAGTGCAAAAAAGAGGATCTGTTTACTTCCAACGGCGTTATCCCTACGCTGTATGAGCTGGTGGAGCACATCCTCAAACCCGATGAAAAGCTCCTCTTCCTCACCCCGTCTTACGCCTATTTCAAATATGCGGCGGATCAGAACAATCGCGGCTTCGTATGCTCAGACCTGATGAACCGCGACGGACGTTACACCATAGACTTTGCCGACCTGGAGCAGAAAGCCCAGGATGCAAAAACCACCCTTTGCATCTTCTGCAACCCTCACAATCCCACCGGCCGGGTATGGTCCCCGGAAGAATTGCGCCAAGTAGGGGATATTCTCATACGCAATAACATGTGGATCATTTCAGATGAGATCCATTGCGATCTGCTGCGTATGGGGCAAACCCATACCCCCATGGCCAAGGTGTTCCCGGATTATGACAAGCTGATCACCTGTATGGCGCCCAGCAAAACCTTTAATATGGCAGGGCTGCGGATTTCCAATGTGATCATCCCCAACAAAGAACTGCAAAAGACCTGGTTGAAATACCACTACAATTCCGACAACCCTCTGAGCATTGCGGCAGCGCAGGCCGCCTATGAAAAAGGGGCGGACTGGCTGGATCATCTAAGGGTTTATTTGGATGAAAATTTTGCTTTCACTGGGGATTACCTGAAAAAGCGTCTACCCAAGGCGGTGTACCAAGTGTCCCAGGCTACCTACCTGGCCTGGGTGGATATCAGCGCCTATTTGCCTGGAGATACGGACCTGCCCTTGTTCTTTGCAAATAAGGCCGCCGTATTGTTGGAGGGGGGGAATATGTTTGTGCAGCACTCGGACGGATATATCCGGCTGAACCTGGCCTGCCCCCGCGCCCTATTGGAAGAAGGCCTCAAGCGTATTGCAGACGCTTTGTTGGCTGCACAATAAAAAGGCGCTGACCGGTTATAACAACCGCCCGGCCAGGCAATCGTATTGCCCGGCCGGGCGGTTTCATTTCAGCGCATACTGTTTTCCCATGCAACCAATTATACAGGATTTATATCAATTTCTTTTCATCCTTCCCAAAATCAGCTTCGGTAGGTACAAAGCGCGCTGATGCCGCTTTTTCATCCGGCCAAAGTAGGCGCGCAATGTTGCTGCAAAAGTTGTTCTGGTGTTTTAGGCATTTCCCATCCCCTGCACTTTCGTTTCCAGTAGCCCCCGCAAAGCGGAGGCGCTGCTGCTATGGCAATGGGCAATTGGCGTATTGCCCCGTTTGGCCTCGCACATAGCCAACTGCACCATTTTATGGGATACCGTGTTGGTAAACACAATCATCAGATCCGGGCTGCCAATTTTATACTTCATGCCGTCCCGCATTTTGGTGAACACCTTTGCTTTACATCCGTAACAATTGCAAATGTCTTTATAAACACACGCCATACATTCGTTTCCACCAATGATTACAACCCGCATGCATTCCCTCCCATAGTTTTATAACATCTCCCTAAAAACGTTGTGCACCGGCTTTACCGGTCCATTAGTTAGTTATAGCTAATCAATGGGCAATAAAAACTCTTTCCTATGCCAGGGGTACGCCATCCTCTTTTTCCGGGGAAGCTGCTCATCCCTCCAACGCCTGCACTTGCAGCAAAGTATAACCGGCACTTTTCAGGGCGCTTTGCAATTCTTTGGAGCTATATCTCCGTTTCATGCACACGACTGCCTGCTGTTTTTCCAGATCTACCACCGCCCACACGCCTTCCAGCCTATTGAGAGCATGCTCCGCCCGCCGGGCGCAATTGCTACACACCATGCCATCAATAGTAAGCAGCAAGCCGTAGGGATAGTCGCTTTTATTATGATCCATCGTCTTCCCCCAAACCTCTTGGAGGTCGGCAACTTCATCAAGGGGTAATGTCATTGCCTGCGCTTTGGTTGCCTTGCGCTTCTTTGCCACAGCATCCCTTCCCCTACCGCAGCAGCTGCTGGACAAACGCCTGCAATAGCTTTTGACCGCTAAAATGCAAATAACAGTCAGCAGCACTACAATGATTGCGGTTGACATGTTTCCTCCTTCCAGGCAAATAGTTCATTATTATTATTGTCTATTAGTTAGTTATTACTAACTCTGTTTTTAGTATAAAGCTGATTTTCTCTTGTGTCAAGAAAAACAGAAAAAGGCATATCGGGAATATCCCACTGGGCATGCACCACTGCTTCGGCGGTTTGCAAAATAAAACGGGGCAAGCCCTTTTGGGGCCACCCCTCTCTGCTCTTATCACATTTGTTTTCAGCCTATGCCAATCACCGGATTGTACAAACGGCCAATTCCTTCCACTTCCACTATAATTTGATCCCCAGGCTTAATGTTGCCCAGGCCCGCCGGCGTGCCAAGAGAGATCACATCCCCTGGATACAAGGTCATATAGCTGGAAAAAAAGGCAACCATGTAACTTGGGCTGAAAATCATTTCCTCGGTATTGCCCTCCTGGCGTTTCTCTCCGTTAAGAAAACTGCGGATTACTGCATGATTGGGATCCACCTGCGTATCAATGCAAGGGCCAATGGGGCCAAAAGTATCGGCCCCTTTCAGGCGCAAGTCGTCCTTGCCAAACTGGGTCCGGTCTGTAATATCGTTGGAGCAGGTACAACCCAGTATATACTCCATGGCATTTTCCTGGCGGACATTTTTGGCCGTTTTGCCAACTACCAGTGCCAATTCCCCTTCATAAAGATAATCGGGTTGCTCCACATTTTTCAGTTGGATCGGCTCCTCCGGGCCGATTACCGCCCCGGTCGGCTTTATAAATGTAATAGGATAGGTAGGGCAAGGGCGGCCGATTGCAGCCGCAGCATCTTTAAAATTCAGCCCAACGCCCAAATATTTGCTGGGTTGGCAAGGGGTGAGCAACTTCACTTCGCTCAATTTTACCCTGCTGCCGTCAAAAACAGCCTTATCCGGTTCCCACCCCAATGCAAAAGGGCTCCCCTGAAATCCCCGTACAGTTTCTTCCTCCAATGCGCCGTATTGCACTTGATTGCCTGACTGGTATCGAACGATCTTCATGGACATACTCCTTGCAGCATGGATTTGTAGGTTTGCTGCTACAAATTTATCATAGATTAATCACATATACCTGTCAATACATATATAGAGTTATATCATTTTTTCCATAAATTCAGAAACCTACGCTTCCTGACTATATGTATTTTTTCTAACCCACAGGGGAGTATCCTCTTCTATTTTCCCAAGGCATCCAAGTACGCATTCATTTCTGTTTACGTTATATTCTCCATCTGTGAGCGCAGATTTTATCTCAGTTTCCCCTTTCTATACAACCACTCATGTCCATAAATAAAAGCGGCCTCCATCGAGCCGCTTTCCAGTATATCTGCATTTAGGTATATTGCTCCTTTACCTTGATTAGCAAACCCAGCTACATAGTAATCCTTTCCACCACGATAAAGAAATACTTGTTTTCCAAATAAATTGCTTACCCGTTCCAGTTGATTATATTGTTTTTTTGAAAGGTTAGCGCTGTCAATAATTGTCGCATCCTGTCCAATTAGTCCTCGTTGTCTGAGGTTTCTCTTCGCCTCTTGAAATCGTTCAACATCAGCGGCTTCAACTTTTCGGCCAATGAAAGCACGACTGCTGCCTTCTCCGGGTCCATAGGTTTCATCTGTTTCCTTGGTCTCCTGGCGTGTATAACCACGAATTCCGATTGGCTGGGTTTCTTCCCCTTGCCCTCCATCCTGCATCCCTCCTCGATTGATTATAGCATTATTTTTACCCAGCCCACCACTTTGTTACATATTCATTCCCCGGTGTGGTATACTTTGGTTAATAAGAAAGTCACGGTCTAAAAGCGTTTCGGACGTTGAGTATGGCTCTCTTGGTTTATAAATCCGGCAATCGGTATCCCCGAAGAAACCATCCTGTTCCATTTTTCTATGGTGAAAATCCGAAGTCCTATGGGAGGGCTTTTAAGGTCCTTTACCCGAAATTTTTTATTGGTGTTTCAAAAATGTCCCATAAACCCTTGATGGCAAAATAGGCATTATACAGAAACAGCGGGACGAAGCCTGTGGTTTCACCACCCTATTTCCTGCATACTATCCCCGAAACCAAAAAACTCAGCAAAAAAGCCGCACTAAGGGCGGCTAATGTTTTTGTAAATATTTTTGAGTGTTGCCTACCGCTGGGGTACGATCTCGATCCAGTATCCGTCCGGATCGGTGATAAAGTAAATGCCCATGGCTTGATTTTCAAAGGCGATAATCCCCATCTGCTGGTGTTTTTGATGCATTGCCTCAAATTCGTCGGTAACAAATGCAAGATGATACTCGCACTCGCCCAGATCATAGGGTTTTTCCCGGTCTTTTAACCAGGTGAGTTCCAGGCGGAAATCGTTTTGTTCATTGCCCAAAAATACGATGCGAAAAGCGCCATCTTCCGGATTGATTTCCCGCTTTTCACTTAGTCCCAGCGCTTCCTTATAAAAGGCAATGCTTTTCTCCAAATCCAGCACATTGAAATTAAAGTGGTCAAATCGCAGCATATTCCCTTTCCTCCCCAATGTTGTTCCTGGTTATTGCTCCAGGTAAGATCGAATATTCCCGTAGCTTACCCGCATATCCTGCAAGCATTCAGCAAAATCTGGTTTTTCCAAATGCTCAACTACAATCCATTTTACACCCGTGTCTTTGCATGCCGCAAGGATGGCTGGAATATCTTGAATTCCTTCTCCAACAATGGCATCTTTCTGGAAAGCGGCGATACTAAATTTGGCTGCAAAATTATCAAACTGCTTTCTCTTGCGGCCAGGAAATGCGTCCTAAAAAACACAAAGATGACCCCACCCGAAAGTCAACTGACCCCATTCATTATTCAGTATACTATCAGCACAGTGAAATAGGATATTTTTTCTTGTTATGTTAGACGTGCTTCTATAAAAAGCATCCAACTGAACAACTTTAAAGCAATTTGAAATAACACCTGACTTAAAAATATCCCCCGGCAAAGCCGGGGGATATTTTGGTTAAACGATCTTTATTGGATACCCGCCCACTCTT
>JAEXFV010000144.1 GCA_023451115.1 Bacillota bacterium | reverse complement strand
GAAAACCAGCTGGAAAGCTATGAAAACAGCCTGGCCACCGCACAAATTGCCGGCAATATGGACACGGCCGAATACCAGCTGGCAAAGCTGTATATGGATTTGGAGGATGCCACCATCAAAGCGCCTTCTTCCGGCACGGTCACTGCGGTGTTTGCAACGGTAGGCGGCACGGGTTCCGGCCTGTTGTTTGTGATTGAAGATACCGCGAACCTGGTGGTAGAAACCTCGGTAAAAAGCTATGACATCGGCACGGTTACCGAAGGCATGCCGGTGGTGATCAAATCTGACGCTACCGGGGAGGAAGAATATGAAGGGCGGGTACAATCCATTGCCCCCACCTCCAACAAAAATGCCCAAGGAGAAACCGACACTACCACCGACGCCGTGTTTGCAACAGACGTTGCAGTGGTTTCTCAAAATACCGGCCTTCGCATCGGCATGAGCGTGCGGCTGAATTACATCGTGGAGGAAAGCTTTTCCGTGCTGGCTGTGCCGTATGATGCGGTATACCAAAATGAAGCGGGGCAAGACTGCGTGTTGATATTGACGCAAGGCAGTGCCCCGGAAAAATTCCTGGTACAAGAGCTGCCAGTAACCCTGGGCATGGAAAACGATCTGGATATTGTGATCAGCGGCGAAGGGGTAGCGCCCGGGCTCAGGGTGGTAAACGAGGCGGACGCTTATCTTTACCTGCAGGGCACAGAAATCACCCTGGCCCAGCAGAGCCTGCGCAGCATGACCGGCGCAAACATGATGACCATTGGCTAACCTTATGGTTGAGGAAGGGCATATGCATAACACCATTATCCAGATGCAGGGCATTGTGAAGCGCTTTTATATTGGCCAGCCCAATGAGCTGGAGATCCTGCATGGCATCGATTTGTCCGTATCCCAGGGGGAATTCGTATCCATTGTGGGCGCCTCCGGCTCCGGCAAAAGCACGCTGATGAATATCATAGGCGCTTTGGACCGGGCGACCTTCGGCAGCTACACCCTGGACGGTACCATCATTGAGGAAGCGGACGACTCGGAGCTCTCCGCCATCCGCAACAAAAAGGTTGGCTTTGTATTTCAGAACTTTAACCTCATCCCCCGCACGGACGCCCTGAAAAACGTGGAGCTGCCCATGATGTATGCAGGCATATCGCAGCGGGAGCGCACCCGCCGGGCCAAAGAATTGCTTGCTATGGTGGAAATGGAGGACCGGATGCACCACCAGCCCAATGAGCTTTCCGGTGGGCAAAAGCAGCGGGTATCTATCGCCAGGGCTATGGCAAACGACCCCGCCATCATCTTGGCGGACGAACCTACCGGCGCGCTGGACTCAAAAACCGGCCGGCTGGTCATGGACCTGTTCCACCGTTTGAATCAGGAGCAAGGCAAAACCATTGTGCTGATCACCCATAACCGGGAGCTGGCTGCGGAAACAGGCCGCATCCTCACCATGCACGACGGCATGTTGGACGCAGGGAGGGCCACCGCATGAATATCAAGGAAAACATCCGTCTGGCTTGGGAAGGGGTGCGGGCCAATAAAATGCGCGCCCTTCTCACCATGCTGGGGATTATCATCGGCATCGGTTCCGTCATCGCCATCCTTACGGTAGGCAACGCTTTGAGCGGCTCGATCACCGACTCTATGAGCTCTTTGGGGGCCACCAACATCACCGTGATGCTGCAGCAACGGCAGGATGACTATAACATGAATCCTATGATGGGGGTTATGCTGGCTTCGCCGGAAGAGGAAGATCTGTTTACCGACGATATGATCGCCGCGCTGAAAGAACGCTTTCCCAACGCCATCAGCGGCGTCAGCGTATCCGAAAGCCTGGGCAGCGGCCAAGCCAAAGACGGCAGGGATTATGCAAACGTCAGCGTTACCGGCGTGAACTCGGATTACCTGGATGTAAACAACGTAACCATGGTTCGGGGTCGCAGCTTTTTAGACAAGGATTTGGACGGCTACCGCAACGTGGCCATCGTATCCGACAAATTGGTAAACAACCTGTTCCGGGGGGATCCCAAAGCGGCTTTGGGGCAGGAGGTGGTGGTGCACCTGCAAAATGAAATCGTTTCCTTTGCCATTATCGGGGTGTATCAATATGAGCAAAACATGATGAACTTTTCCATGGCTTCGGAAAAAGATATCAGCACCGCCTTATACATCCCCGTTACCACGGCAAAAAAGCTGGGCAATGGGGACGACGGCTATCAGAATTTTACCATCTGCGCCAGCAACTCGGTTGACAGCCAAGCGTTTGCCGCCCAGGCAGCGGATTTTCTCAACCGCTATTACAATAAAAACGACGACTACCAGGTAATGGCGCTGAGCATGGAAACCATGCTGGATCAAATGAACTCCATGATGGATACCGTGAGCATCGCCCTCTCCGTAATCGCGGGCATTTCGCTGCTGGTGGGCGGCATCGGGGTGATGAACATCATGCTGGTTTCCGTTACCGAGCGCACAAGGGAGATTGGCACCCGCAAAGCCATCGGCGCCACAAACAGCAATATCCGGGTACAGTTTGTGGTGGAAAGCACTATTATTTGCCTCATTGGCGGAATGCTGGGGGTGGTGTTTGGGGGAATACTAGGCTACATCGGCACCTCTTTGTTGGGGGTTGCCTCCGGGCCTACCCTCTCCTCCATTGCATTGGCGGTGGGCTTTTCCATGGCCATCGGCATATTCTTTGGATACTACCCTGCCAACAAAGCTGCCAAGCTTGACCCCATTGAAGCGCTGCGGTATGAATAAGGCAGCGGCGCCACAACTTGCGGATGGGCAAAATGCTCATCCGTTTTTTGTTTGTGCTGCTTTTTGGCTGTTCTGCACCGGTTTTGGCCAGTTGAGCACCAGAATAGACAATAAAATCCCCAGCATCCCTGCCATAGTGATTGGCAAAACCGGCTCATGATAAATAATCCACCCACAGATTGCAGCAGAAACCGGCTCCACCGCCACGATCACCGCCGCACGGCTGGCCTCCATGCGGCTTAACGCCATATTGTAAAGCAAATAAGGCGCTACAACGCAAACCAAAGCGGCCAGCAACAGCATAACCAAAATTTTTGGCTGCTCACGGAGAATGAAAACCGCCTCAGCCGGATTGCACAGCAGCATGCCTCCAATGCCTGCCAAAGCAAAGGTATAAAACGTGGTAGTGAGCGGATGGTACCGCTCCATCAGCAATTTGCCAAACACGCCATAGCAGCCATATCCCACCCCTGCCAGCAGACCGGTTGCGAGCCCCAAGGCAGTAACAGCAGGCGCACCGGTAAGAATGCCGGACATCAGCACAAGCCCGCAAAAGCACAGGCATATGGCCAGTACCTTACGGCCAGTAAGCTTTTCTTTGCATACCGGCACGCTCAGCAGGGTCGCCCATACCGGGGATGTATAGAGCAGCAGGCTTGCTGTGGAAAGAGTGGTTAGCCCTATGGTGATGGTATAAGCGGTATTAAACACAAGGATACAGCCCAGCCCCAGCAGCAAAAGCAGCTTCCAGTCTTTTTTCTCCACATGAAATTTGCGTCGGTCCGTTGCCGTTATGAATAGCCCTAAAAGGAGCGTAGCCATACAAAAGCGCAATGCCACAATCTGCATGGCGGATAAACCGCAACCGGCAAGCATGCGCACCGTTATCCCAAGGCCGCCCCAAAGCGCGCCTGCTGAAAGGGCCAGTAAGGCGCCTTTTGTGTTTTTTTTCATGGGTTTCCTCCACATGTTCCATTGACAGAAAAACGCTCCCCGCCTATTATTTGAAATAATGGCGGCTTTCTCTGTTTTTTGATACAAATTGTATCAAAAAAAGCGGAACGCTTTCACAAAATAATTCAGGAAACTTACGGTTCCTAAAGGAGCAGGGGCAACCATGGATATCCAGAAATATCAGGCTTTTCTCCGCGCGGTAGAGCTGGGCAGTTTTTCTGCCGCAGCAGAAGAAATGGGATATACGCCTTCCGGGGTAAGCCATATGGCTGACGCAATCGAGAACGAAACGGATATGGTTCTGCTGCGGCGCGGCCGGTCCGGCGTGACCCTTACGGCTGCTGGGGAAGCCCTGCTGCCTTCCATCCGGGAACTGGTACGCGCCAATGCAGGATTGCAGCAGCGCGTGGAGGAACTGCGGGGCATTTCCAGCGGCAAAGTAACGATTGGCGCTTATTCCAGCATTGCAGCGCAATGGCTGCCCCCGGTGTTGCAAGCGTTCCGCCAGGACTTTCCCAAGGTGGAAATCCAACTGCTGGAAGGGGTACACCAGGAACTGGACGATTGGTTGGCGAACTATCAGGTGGATTTTTGCCTGTACAGCGATCAGAAAAATCAAAGCTACCAATGGATCCCCCTAAGGCAGGATCAGATGCTGGTGGTGCTCCCGCCAGACCACCCCTTGGCCGGGCTTTCGGCCATTCAACCGAAAGCCTGCAACGGTCAACCCTTTATTATGCCTGCAAGGGGGCGGGACTGCGATGTGGTGCAGCTATTGGAAGAGGACGGCATCCGCCCCGATATCCAGTTTTCCACCATTGAAAACTATGCGGCGCTGTCCATGATTGAATGCGGCCTAGGCATCAGCATCATGAACGAGCTCATTACAAAAGGGCGCACCAACCATGTGGCGATGCTGCCCTTTGACCCGCCTCGCTATATTACTTTGGGCATTGCAGTCCCCTCGCTTGAAAGCGCTTCTCCTGCAGCAAGGAAAATGATTGAGTATATTTGCAAGCACCTTGCCAGCGGCTGATATGAAAGCCCGGTATTTCCCCTACAAGGAAGCGCGGATTTCCTTCATAACCTCCATAAACGCCTTCACCCGCTCCACATCCACACGGGTATACCAGAACTTGCCCGCTTCCTTTAACGTGGTGCCTACGCAGGCGCCGTCTGCGATCTTCATTTTTTCCTTCACGTTATCCAGGGTTACGCCTGTGTTGCAGAACACTGGCACATCCCCCGCAGCCTTTTTAACCTTTTCCAGCAGCTCGGAGCTGGTTTCTCCGCCGGAGCTGGCCCCGGAAACACAAAGGGCGTCAACATTGGTTTGGAACACGATGGATTTGGTTATTGCCTCAACATCCCGCTCTACCAGATAACCGTCGCTTTCATGGTTGACTTTATAGAACATCTTAAGGCCCTTGAGGCCCAACTCATATTTGCGGCGCACCGCTTTACGGTTGTTGGGCACATCCAGCCCGTATTCCCCCATATAAGCGCCGGTAAAAGCACTGCGCACAAACTGGGCGCCGGTAGCGGCAGCCAGGTCGATAGCCGCAATGCCATTGAGGATCACGTTCACGCCATATGGCACTTTAAAATCGTTTTTAAACTTCCCAATCAGGTATGCCATGGCAGCCACTGTAGCAAAATCCGTTTCAGGGGAATACGGAAAGCCAAACTCGTTGGCAACCAGAATGCCATCCACTCCGCCCGTCTGAAGGGCCATCAGGTCTTGATGGGCATGTTCCAGCACCTGCTCCATACAGCCGCAATAATTTGGGTCTCCGGGCAACGGATCCAGATGCAGCAGGGCAATAATAGGTTTTTTGACACCAAACATTTCATCGGTCCACATTATGACATACCTCCTGGCTTTAAAATAACGGCTCCAGGCAATGGGGCAAAGCCGCCGTTGCCACAGCGTTTTGCATTACCTGCTTTATGCTGAGTATACAAAAAAGGGTATCCTCAAGTAAATATCCAATATTTCATAATATCTGATACAAATTGTATCAGATATGCTTTTCCAATTTATTTTTTCAATCCCAATACGCCGCAAAACAGCCCGGGCACAATCGTTTCCAGGCTGTTCCATGATGAAATAGGCCGTTTTTTGCTATTTTATTTAGTTATAGGTATATAGCCTATGATAGGGATTTTGCGTATTCGGAGTAAGCACGTAGAAGTTGGCCTGCATAATCTCTTCCGCATCCAGGTCAAACAGCTTGCAATATTCCCCTATATGAGCCAGAATGCATTGTTGATCCGCCTCATCCGCTTCCCTAGCTGCTACCTGAGGGGGCAAATCCTTCGGCAGCTGCCGGCTTCTGAGATAAATCACCCCGCCGTGCATTCCGGTGCCGCAAAAATAATTCACCGGCACCTTTCCCTGGGCATTGAGCCCCAACACCACGATGACGCCGCCTGCCTGGTATTCCCCTAAAAAACTGCCAGCGCAGCCGCCAATCACCAAAAGAGGCTGTTTTTCCTGGTAGGCCTTCATGTGAATGCCTGCCCGGTATCCCGTATCCCCTCCAATATATATTTTGCCGCCCCGCATGGCATAGCCAGTCGCATCCCCGGCGCTGCCCCGCACCAGTATCATACCGCCGTTCATGGTGTCCCCGGTGGCATCCTGCGCATTTCCCTCCACCGTTATCCGGGCGCCGTTCAGGTAAGCTCCCAGGCCGTTGCCGGGCACGCCCTGAATTACCAGGGATTTTTCCTCGCCCAGGCCGTCTCCGATATAGCGCTGCCCCAGGCATCCCTGCAAGGTGATTTCTCCGGGAGCAGCCTGACGCACTGCCTTGTTTAACGCTGCAAACTCCATGGTTTTAGCGCAAATGACGCTGTTCATCCTATCCCTCCCAACTTCTTCATGCGGTCTGCCTTTTGGAAGGCCATAAGCTGCGGCCGCTTTGCAATCAACTCAAAATCGATGGAGGAAAGCGGCGTACCTTCCCGTATCAGCGCCGTGTAGATGCCGGCCCGTTCCACATCGCCTATGAGGATATATCCTTTTAGCTTGTCATCCTCAAAAAACAGCCGCTTGTAGCTGGCCTCATCCTCCATCACCAAATCCTGCCCCTGATAGCTGCCTGCAGTAATCATATGCAGCCCCAGCAATCCTGTGGCATTCATGGGCAGCAATGGACGGGGTGCGCAATCCCCGCCTGCCATGTGTACGCCGGCGCAATGGCCCTGCAGATAAGCGTTGGGCAACAGGGCCAGCACCCGGTCTGTGCCGGAAGAAACATCATGGCACTGGGCGCAGTCCCCTGCGGCATATACATCCGGCAAAGAGGTTTCCCCATAAAGGCCTGTTACAATGCCCCGTTCCACTTTGCCCCCTGCCTGGGCGACCAGCCCGGTTTCCGGCCGCACGCCCACCGCCTCCACCAGAATATCAAAGGGAAGTTCCCCGCCTTTTTGCAGCTTTGCGCGCCCACCCTGGAAACGGGCCACACTGTCCCCCAATACAAAGGAAATGCCTTTTCCCTCCAAATGCCGTTGCATCCGGGTTGCTCCCGCTTCGTCCAAGACGCTGGAAAGAATACGGGACGCCAGGTCCACCACCGTGATGTTCCCGGTTTTTTCATAAATTGCCTCCGCGCATTTCAGCCCAATTAAGCCTGCGCCCAGGATCAATACCCGGCTTTGTGGGGTTAAAGCCTGCGCTAAAGTGAGCGCATCGTCCAATGTCATAAACGTGAACCGCTGCTCTACCTCTTCCAACCCCTCTGTTGGGGGGATAAAAGGCCGGGAACCAGTGGCCACTAAAAGTTTGTCATAAGGCAGAACCTCCCCCTGTTCGAGCCGCACCTGTTTTTGGGCTGGGTCAATGGCTGATGCCGTCTCTCCCAGGCGCATCACACACCCGTGTTCCTGGTAAAACGCGTCCGGCCGGTACCGCATACGCACCAGATCGGTTTTGCCCTGGAGCAGGTAGGAAATCAGCGGGCGGGAGTAAGCACCATATGGCTCTTTCCCGATCACGGTAATCTCCCCCTGGGGGTCCTGCTGCCGGATCCCTGCAATGCAACCTGCTGCCGCAACGGAATTGCCGATGATTACATAGCGCATAGGCGTTCCTCCCGGTCCTCAAACACAATTGCCTGATTGGGGCAACCCTGTACACAGG
>JAEXFV010000140.1 GCA_023451115.1 Bacillota bacterium | reverse complement strand
ACATTATTTGAACCACAGGAAACAGAGTAAGCTGACAAATTCTTGTTTGTAGGGATAAAAATAAGGAGAGCGATTTGCTCTCCTTATAAAAACCACTATTATCAACTAATTGTTGTGACATAGCCTTAATATAAAACAGAAAAGCTCATGAACCGGTTTTTGTTCATGAGCTTAAAAATGCATCCTAGTTTCTTTAGGTTATCAGCAGTTTAGTTTCCCACTACGCCACCGCAATACTCGCAGCAGCCGTTTGCATCAGGCAGGGTTGTTGCGCGGCAATGGGGGCAAATGACGCTTTGCTTGGGCGCGTTGGCAGCGATAACCGCTTCGCGCTCTGTGTCCCGCACCTGGGTGAGAAGCGCCTTAATTTCCTCTGCTTTGGCTTGGGCCTCCCGATAGGCTGCTCCGCCTCGCTGGTTGATTTCATCATCGTTGACCTGGAAGCGGATTTCAGAGAACCAGGGGGCGTTAATATGGATGGTCATGTTAAAATCATAAGAGTACTCGTACCGTGGTGGATTGTAGCTTACCTCATTGCCCTCGCTATCCTCACGCTTGAGCTCGTGCCTGCTTTCGTCAATGTCGAGTGTGCAGCCAGTTACCTGAGAGAAATCCATTACATCAGGATTTTCATTGCGCCAGTTGCGTGAGCGGGTAGCCAGCCATTGCTTTTTGTCCTCGTCAAAATAAAGGTTCATATTGCCCCCGATCACCTTGGTAGGCTGGAAGGCCGCCACCTTTTCTTTGTTAGCTTCCCGATAAGTCAGCTGTTCTTTGATTTCGGCCACAGTGGAACGGCGGCGGTCGCTAAAGAAGGGAGAAAGCAGCTTGGCACAGTCCTTACAGAGGTTGCCATCCTCTAACTTGCGGTTGCCTAAAAGCCCAATTTTTTCTCCGCATACATCGCAATATTTCTTATCAAACAATCCCATAAAAAGCTCCTTTCGTTATTGAATGTCGCCATCGTCAAAGGGGTCGCCGCATTCGGGACAGAATTTGGGGGGATGGGCTTTGTCCTCCGGTTCCCAGCCGCATTTATCGCATTTGTATTGCGGAATGCCCGCCGGTTTTTTTGCCCCGCATTCAGCGCAGAATTTCCCTTTGTTCACAGCGCCGCATGCACATATCCAGCCATCTGGGGTCTGCATGGGTTTAGGGCTGCCACACTCGGCGCAGAATTTCCCCGTGTTACCCACCGCGCCGCATGCACAAGTCCAACCTGTGTCGGCTGGCTTTGGCTCAGGCTTTTTTGCTCCACATTCCGGGCAGAATTTGCCCGTTGCCATAGCGCCGCAAGCACATTTCCAACTATCCACAGCGGGGGCTGCTGCTTGTGGTTGTGGCTGCTGATATTGCGGCTGCTGTTGCTGGTATTGCCCCTGCTGGCCCATCTGAAACAGGTTTTGGGCATTCATGCCGCCGGCGCCTTGGGCCATATTCATGCCGGCAAACGCCATGAAGGCGCCAGCGCCTTGGTTGGACGCAGCAGATTTCATAGCCTCTGCCTGTGCCCCCACCAGGTGTGCTGCAGCCATGTTGGGGTTGCGGAACACAGCGCTCTTTTGCAGCTCCTTAATGGTAGCTTCGTCATCTTCATCCGCTGTCATGGAGCTGACCCCAAAGGAAGCCACAGAAATGCCCCTAAGCCCACTCCATTTCTGGGAAAGCACTTCGTTGAGTGCATCGCTTAGCTCCTGTGTATGTCCAGGCACTGCGCTGTAGCGGATGCCCATGGCGGAAATTTTTGCAAAAGCCGGTTGTAAAGCGGTGAGCAGCTCTGTTTTGAGCTGGCTGTCGATCTTATCCCGGGTATAGTCCACGCTCACATTGCCGCAAACATTTTTGTAAAACAGCATGGGGTCTGTGAGTTTATAGGAATACTCGCCGAAACAGCGGATGCCAATATCCATATCCAAGCCAATATTCTGATCTACCACCCGAAAAGGCACCGGATTGGCAGTGCCATATTTATTGCCAATAATCTCTTTGGTGTTAAAGAAATATACCCGTTGATCCTTACCCGTATCTCCGCCCATGGTAAAACGCTTTTTGAGGGTTTCCCAGGAGCCTTTGATTCCCTGCCCCAGGCCGCCGTAAAAGATGGTGGGTTCAGAAGAACTGTCCCATACGAACTCGCCGGCCTCTGCGGAAAACTCCACAATGGCGCCCTGTTCCACGATCATCATACACTGGCCTTCGTTAACCGCGATGATGGAACCGTTGGAGATGACGTTTTCCTCACCCCGGGTATTGGAGCTGTGGTTTGAAGTTCGCTTTATGCCTTTGGTCACCAGCACATTATCCGGCATGGAGTCACAATAGAAATACTCCCGCCACTGGTCGGCCAATACACCGCCCAAGGCTCCGATGCCTGCTTTCAAAAGTCCCATATATTTGCTCTCCTTTCGAGTTGTTGATAGAAAATATGCGGCTGAAGCTCGGCGCAAACTCCAGCCGCAAAAGATTAACCAAGCAGTTTTTTGTTCTGGAAACCGCCGATAAGATAGAGCACTGGGATTACCAGGCCTGTAAGCACGCTCAAAACACTGAAGTTTTCAGGATATCCGATCAGGGTTAACACGTTGGATACCACGCACAGCGCTACCACGATGATACCCCAGAGAATGCAAACACCAGCTTTTTCGGGCTTGGCCCAATTTTTGACGCCGATGATGCCGGCAATCAGCTGAACCACAGCACCAATCAAAGCCAAAATAGCGGATACGGTCAGCATGCCCATAGGGATTTCTTCACCCATGGATGCTGCAAGACTGGAAAGGAGCCCCAAACCAGCCACAGCGATTATGGCGACAATCAGCGCGATTGCGCCGAAGATGATCATGAGAATACCAGTTACCTTCAGAAATTTAGAACCTTGCATAGTTCCCTCCCGTATACGATTTGCTTTTTTATATTTGTAAATGCGCCGTACAAATATCCCTTTTATTGTATCTCCGACACAGTAGAAACCTTATGCCCACGGGTCCTCATTTGCGGGGATGCGGATGCCGGAAAGAATGCTGGAATACTCCCAAAGAAACCACTCATCCCCTTTTTGCCTCAACTTAATAGGCCTAGGGGAATCTGCGCCCGCTGTTTTGAGGTACAGACGCATATAGCCTCCTTCACAATCCTGGGGGCGGGGATCCGCATACAGCCGCAGCGTATAGGGCTTTGAGGGCGTATAGTTGTTTCCGGGTGTTGCGCCATCAAAATAAGCCAGGGGCAAATAGGCCTTTTCTATCAGCCTGTCACGCAGAAACTGTATGTCGTAATTGCTAAGAGGACGGGGGCCGCGCAGAAGGTTTACAGCCTTAATGCCCGCATCCTTGTCACTTATGTAAAGATTTAATGCGCACAGGAACAGGGCGCAACTGTTTTCCGGGTTTTGCAGTTTCCCTTGTGCAAGCGCGGAAAATTCTTCAACCGTAGTGGGCAATGTGTCAAACGTAACAGCCATATACTCGTCTCCTTCCGTTCGTTCCATCGCAATTTGCGTTGGAGTGTGTGTTTCCAAATCAGGAACATCAGCAGCTTCTGTTGATTCTATGGCAACCTTTTCTTCGGGAGCATTTGCTGGCTTTGCCTGAGCAGTTTCCGCCGGCGCAGCCTCCCATTCTCCGGTGGGCATGGAAGCGTCCTGTTTGCTGAATACGACCTCCTCTGTTTTGCCATCCGGCCAGGTGATATTCATGTAGATGTGTTCGGCCTGATACCACATCTCGTCGATGGTAAGGATGGTTTCGTAGCTCTCATCCATGATGTCTGGGCCACCAAAAGGCGAGAGGTCACAGCGCTCATTCAGATCGTCCCCGGCAGAAAAACTATGATCCACAAAGTAGTAGCCTTTATCCTTTGACGACAGCAGGTTTCCATCCACGGAAAAATCGGCGCATTTCCCCTCAAAATCCAATACAAACCGTCCATCCTTGCTGGACCAGTAGCCCGTAAGGGCTTCATCCAAAGGCACGCCCTCGTAGACCATGCCAGGGCCGTCCAGCATAAAAAATTCGCGTTCGAACCTAATTTCCGTTTTCGTGCCGTCGGCAAGCGCCAGCGCCAGCGTGATCGTTCCGTTTTCGTGATATGCTTTGGTGATTTCCGCAAATTTGCCCGATTCATTCGTCAATGTGCTGGGGCTGATGGAAAACTCGCTGTATTTGTTGGTATCTTCGCTGCTGGCGTACAGGGTCAACGCCCCATTCTCAAGGAGCGATACATCATAATAATAGACGCTGATGGTATAGTCTTCCCCGACTGTCAGACGGTAGCATTTCTCCCCGTCGCTCCAGTCGCCCAACAGGGCGTTCAGCAGCAGGCCATTGTAGTTTACCATTCCCGGGCCGTCCAGCACATGGTCATCCACGAGCTTCTTTTTCAGAAAGCAGCCGGAAAAAAGGCTTGAAAGTATTCCTAGCATGATGAAAATCAGTACTGCCTTAAAGATCGCATTTTTCATGAGTAATTTACCTCGTGCGTACCGCTTTCCGGTATGTGAGCATTTAGGGAATATATTGTTCTTCTATGGAGATGATGGTATCCCCCGCAAAGCATACGTTTGCAAGCATAGCCTGAACGCCGTATTCTGTTGAGCGCTTTTCCAGCACGGCCAAAAAATCGGGGAAAGTGCAATCCGTTTGGGCAAAGCTCATTTCGTCATAGAAGATGGCCGAATATTTGCCCTTATCGGATATTGCAAAGGGATGATATTGTTCATCACCGATATTGACGATGGCATAGTCGTTTGCCACCTGGTCTATGGGTATGTTGTATTGTGCAAGCGTTGCTTCGTCATCGCCATTAATCCAAAGCAGATCGTCCACAAGTGCCGTTGTCTCATCCTCATATTGAACATGAGCCAAGATGTAGTTTGCATCCCCGGGCTTTAAGGCAAGAAGCTGGGGCTCTGTAAGTTCAACCAAGTATGGCGCATCCATCATGTACTCTATGTTTAAAGCGCATTCCTCAAACTGATCGGCATATACCGAACAGTGGAACCAGTGCAGCGCGTCATCAGCAAAAACGACCAGATCGCGGCATACTTGTGTGTCCTCGCTGCTGCCGCTGGTATACTGAAGCCAACAGGCCGGGTAAGAGCCACAGAAACCATCAGAGAGTTCCAGCATATCACGATTGATAGGGACAAGACCGGCGATGACATTCAGCGCCTCATCGCTATTTATCACTGGAGCAAAACGGCCAAATTGCACGGTAACGGAGCCGTCGTACAGATAACTGTCAATATATGTGCCATCGCCCGGAAATACCGTGCCGTATTCTGTGGAAACGGCTGAAAATTTCCCACACGGAGGATATATGGAGGCCCCTGATACTCCGTTGCGGCATCAGGAGAGGGTGTTTTCACAGGATCTGGCGCCGGCCCAGCCTGCTCCAAAGTGCTTTCCGGGTTGGGTTTCGCCGTTTGACTGGCGGCATCCAATATACCCTCAGCCAGCTTACTGGAAAGCTGTATTTGTATATTGGCACTGCACCCTGTCAGCAATATGGTTACAAAAACCACACAGGCAATCCATCTTCTCAACTTGTTTCCCTTCTTTCATCAGGAGCAATGTCACTTTTATAGCGGTGTTCTCCTATGCCCGGCCCGCCGCAGGATAAACTGCCTGCGGCGGGCCGTGATATGGATTGGCATGCTACTTTTTGAAGGGCATGTACGGGATCATCTGATTGGCCAGCTTAGAAATTGTCATGGTCTGTAAATGCACCTTGCCCGGGCCGGTAATAACCGTATCAAACAATCCTTCGCCGCCAAGGAGCATATTTTTTACGCCCTTGACCATCTGCACATCCATGGTGCAGGTGGCATCCATGATGGCCAATACGCCGGTATCGCAAATGAGCTGCTCACCGGGCTGCAGATCATATTCCTGACAGTAGCCGTCCACCTCCAGAAACACGAGGCCCGGGCCAGTAACCCGCTGCATGATGAACCCTTCGCCTCCCACAAGCCCGGCGCCCAGCTTTTTCTGAAAATGTATCGCAAGCTCTACGCCGTATGTGGCACAAAGGAATGCCCGTTTCTGGCATACAATGCTTTCGCCTGGTTGCAGCACCCGGGCTACTATTTTCCCAGGGAAAGAGGAGGAAAAGGCGATTTCTGCCGGGCCCTGGGCAGTATA
Organism: Bacillota bacterium; assembly: GCA_023451115.1. Taxonomy (GTDB): domain Bacteria; phylum Bacillota; class Clostridia; order Christensenellales; family CAG-138; genus JAEXFV01. The sequence goes on along the minus strand of JAEXFV010000140.1, from coordinate 2,305 downwards.
CGTGTTCATGAACAGGCTCTCGCCCATGAACATGCGCCCTAACGCTTTGCCCGCGCCGCCCTCTGCTTTGGTCTCTGTCAATACGGGGCCGCGGGACCAGGTGCGCCCGCCCACTTCGCTCAGCAGCTTTTCACCGGGGTCAAGCTGGATGATCACGGCAGGCAGACTTCCGCCTTCAATGGTATAACGCATGTTGTTCTCCTTTCATAATTCAGGGGGATGGTTAGGTTCCAGTGAAAAGCTAATCCGTTATTGCGGTCTTGTATTCCTCATAGCGGGGCGGCAGGGTATCCGCTGCTTCGTTCCACGCTGCGCCGTCCTTACGCAGGAATATCTCTACCAAGCAACCGGAAGCGCCGTCTTCCGTTACGTATTCGTAGGTCAGGTAGAGGCTGCCATCGGGGCTGATGGTGGTGTTGAACAGAGGCTCCTCGTCCTCCGTGAGATAGGTGTCTAGCACCCATGCATCCTCATCGCCAATATCGGGTATAAGCTCGGTATCGTCTGCCGATTTCTCTATCCACATAGACAGCACGGGAGTTTCAGAATCACCGTCTTTGAACAGATCGAAATACCATTGGCCCGAGTCGCTGTTGTTGTTGATCTTGCCCCATGCGGCCTGAAAATCCTCCGCGTGGCCGCCCCAGCATTCGCTTTCCTTTATCCAGCCAAACCAGTTGCCGGTCAACACCTCGTCGGGCACGCCAACAAAGGCGTTCACGCCCGCAAAAGCCTCTGCGATGGAGCCTGCAACTACCCCATTGCCGGTTGTGGCGGCGCTGCTTTGGCCTTGTGCAAGCTCGAAAGTGAGTACCATATCCTGGTCCGGGAATTCAACGGATATATGATCGCCGTCTACGGTAAAGGCAAGGGTTTCGCCGGGATTAAAGGTAAGCAAGCCGGTGCTTTCGTCGTAGCTGAAGGAGTCGGCTATTTCGTCGGCGAAGGCCAGCTCTCCGAAACCATCGTCAAACATATTGAGATAGGAGCCTTCCGCCAAATCTGCGGCTACTAGATCGCTATAGGTCATAGTGGTTCCCTGTATCACCGCTTTATAGAGGGTATAATAGCCCACCAGACCGGCCCTTTCCGTTTCTGTTTCTGTGGCAGGGCTGTTCGTATCTGGGATGGATGCGCCGCTATCCGCAGGGGCTTCCATGCCCTCTTTGACGAAGCGGATATTCATATCGCCATACTTTACATCGATCACGCCGTCTTTGAGCGTGCCTTCCATGGCTTCATCCATGCCAAGGAAGCTCACCGTTCCGGTAAAGGTTTCGCCATCCAGCTTCCATTTCAGTTCGAACTCAAAGCCGGAATAATAGGTTCCCTTGCCGCCCTTTTTCAACTCCAGCCAGCTTTCTTCATAGGGCTCCGACAGGGCTTCGCCAAAGTAGCTCTCGCCTACGCAAATATATTTCCCAGTTACATCCGGCCCCTTGTCGCCACAGGCGGTAAGGGAAAGGAGCATCACTATTATCAGACCAAATGAGATCAATTTTTTTTTCATCATTCACGTACCTCTTTTATTCTTCATTTAAGCTGCTGCTCCAGGAGCTGCTGTTCCAGGTTTCGCTTCCGTCTTCCTGTACCTTAAAGGATAAAAGGAGAAAATCACCGTTTGTCGTGATCCATTCGTAGACGTGATAATCTTCTTCCCAGGAGGAATCGTGGGTTTTATGAGCATCCACGCCGCCAAACAGATTCCGGACTTCCTCATAGGTAGGATTTTTGTAATCAGGGTAACCTGTCATTTCCCGCAGATTGGCAAAGCCGTCCTTCATCACATCAAAGGCGATGATGCCGTCGGCATCGGCAGTAGTTTTGCCGTAATCAGTGGAAGCTGCTGAGGTCTCAGGTGCGGCGGAGTCGGTGGGTTGCTGCCCCGTACTGCCGGAATTGTTGGTGGAAGCAGGTGCTGTGCCCTCATATTGATAAGGCGCAAAGCCTACAGGAGGCAGCTCACTGTTGGCGATGGCCTGGTTATAGCTGTCCACGGAAGGCGGAACAATGGCAAAGTCGCTGTCAATTTCCTTTTGCCAGCTGCCACCCCACTGCTTCATGAACAGTGTGAAGTCGAACAGGCTGTCGCCATCCTCTATGGTATCGCCCATAGTGTACTGATCCGGGTAATCCGGCATGGGCAGGAACATCCAATTATAGGCATACATCTCAACGCCGCCTGCAATTGTGCCATCCAGCGCATAGAGACCGGCTTCCTTGGCCTCGCAATTGGCGGTAGCAAAGGCTGCATCTACACCATCTAGATACACGGTAAATGTGCCCTTTCCTTCTGCGTCAACAT
>JAEXFV010000196.1 GCA_023451115.1 Bacillota bacterium | reverse complement strand
CCATTGATGGTTTCAATCTCCGTGGGCATTTTACGCATGGCGTCATATCCCATAGAAGGAAAGCGTTCCAGCTTGGAGGTAAAGGGGATCACCCAATCAAACTGCTCCGGGGATAACGGGAGTCCCTTCTTCTGGGCAACCGCACAGGCTTCCGCGATGATCTGCTGCGTCAGCTGGGTGTTATCGTCGCAACTACACAGCACGTTACTGTATAGCCGCGTGACCACGGACAAGGGATTGCCCACGCAGTTCACCACCAGTTTTTTCCATACCAGCGCCTCGGTCTCATTGGAAACGCAAGTATCCAGACCGCTATCGGTAAACGCCTTAGCAACGTTTTGAATGTCTTCTGTAATGCTGCCGTCCATGGTAGCAATATGGGTCTTGGTTTCCTTTTGCGGAGGGTAATACATGATATGCCCCGCTTCTTTCACGGTTGCGCCAACGGTTGTGGTGCCGAAATATACCCGGTCAGCAGGGATGAATTGATGGATTACTTCCGCATTGCCTACGCCGTTTTGAAGGGTAATCACTTTGGTTTCAGGCCCCACAATACATAGCGCCTGAGAAATCGCCTGTTCGGTGGCGGTGCCCTTTACAAACACAATGATCAGGTCCAACGTTCCAGGCATATGTGCCATTGCGTCCTGGGGATGCATCACCATAGGAATTTTCAGAGTATCTACCATGCCATCCGGCGTTTCAATGGTAAGCCCTTTTTGGTTCACCGCTTCTACGTGTTCTTTCCACACATCGATCAGGCAAACATTGTGGCCGTTCTTTTTTAATTTATAACCAAACAGGGAGCCCATCGCGCCTGCGCCTAATACTGCAATATTCATATTATCTCGCCTCCTACTGTTTTTTCAGTGTCTCGCAAAGCGCCTGTGTGATTGGACAAAGTTGGTTGATCAGTATAGCGTGCTCCGTACCCAGCAGCATCAGTTTGGAACCGTTTTTCACCAGCTCCGGAATTTGTTCCGGGGAGGTTACAAAATCAGCGGTAATACTTCCGCTTTCCAAAATATCTTTCTTCGCTGCATTTATAACCACCGCTACCTCCGGCGTCATCTGTGAGCCAAATCCCATAGAAAGAGAGAGATCCATAGCGCCAACGTTTACGCTGTCAATGCCATCAATGCGGGCGATTTCGCCTGCATTTTTGGCCCCTTGCTCGTCTTCCACCACCGCCATCAAAATAACGTTATCGTTGGCTTCCTTCATATAAGTCTGGCGATCCTGCCCCTGCGGACAGCCAAACGACACGGCGCGGCTCATGCCAATTCCCCGGTTTCCTTCCGGCCAGTACTTCACGCTGCGCACCAGTTCTTTCGCCTGGGCAACGGTTTTCACTTGCTGCGCCATAATGCCGTTGATTCCCAATTCCATCAGCCGTGACAGATAAGTGGGTTCGAAACAAGCAGTCCTAAGCATACAGGCAGTATCATAACTGGAGAGTGCGCGCAAAATGGACGAAATATCCTCTTCACTGAATGTAAAATGCTCATTGTCCAATACAACAATGTCTACTCCACACAACGCCATAAGCTCCGCCAGGTTTGCATCCCGGGAGCATAAGAAACACATGGTCACCGGAACGCCGCTGCGCAGTTTTTGTTTCACACTTTTTTTCATTATCATTTTTCTTATCTCCTCATTCGCCCTCATATGGCAGTCGGTAAAGCGTGGCTGCGGTTTTTCCCAAACATTGCGCCCGTACCTCATCGCTAATTTGGGCGGTCTCATATTTTACCAACTCAATAGGCAGGTTTTCCGGCACATCTGAACCCATCATTACCCTCTCGGCCTCAATGGTTTTCAGCAGGGGAATGGTATCAAAACTAGTCACCCACGAGGTTTCCAAATAGATGTTTTTACATACCTGAGCTGCAACAATTGCTTCCATCGTAAACAGATTTGCTCCTGCATGAGCCAGTACGATGGGTAAGTCCGGGAATTCCATCGCCCTTGGAATGGCCAGCGAAGGTAGCGCATTGGGGATTCCTACCCCAGTATGTATCATAACCGGAACGCGGAGCTCGTTGGCAATGCGAAAGATCTTGGTGGCAGCAGGATGCAGCGGCGAAATGGCTTGGGGGCCAGTCTGCAGTTTTACGCCACGGAAATCCAACTCACGAATCGCCCAGCGCAGTTGTTTTTCATATTCCTCCTCATCCAGATAAGGATTTAAGCAGGCCATTCCATAAATACGCCCGGGATATTTGGCCGCAAGTTCCGCTATTTGTTCATGTTCCCGCTGGGGATCCTTGGGCCAAGGATGGGGTTGTACCAACGAGGTGGTTATTTGATAACGGTCCATACTCTCCAACACCGCTTGCGCAGTGCTATTCGCACCTAATACCTGGCAAGTTCCAATGTGTGTGTGGGCATCAATAATAACCATATCTTCTCTCCTTTGATTGTATGTTGAATAGAGAAAGAGGGGGGCCGCTTTAGGCCTGCCCCTCCTCTCATTTTCCTGTACAGTTATTGCAGCACCTGGGGATTGACAATGGTAGGGGGAGTTTGACCTTTCAATACGCTAATAACCCCTTCCATGCCTTCGTGCCACATATTAACCCGGGTTTCCAATGTCTGGCTGCCGGCATGGGGCGTAAGTACCACATTTTCCATAGCCAGCAATTCCGGCGAGACTTTGGGCTCAAACTCGTAAACATCCAGCCCAGCGCCGCGCAGCTTGCCGCTTTGCAGGGCACGAATCAGGGCCGCCTCGTCAACAATAGGCCCTCTCGCAGCGTTAATCAGGTAAGCGCCCTGCTTCATGCTGGCAAACGCCGCATCGTCAATGAGGTGATGATTAACTTTCGTGTAAGGAAGATGCAGGGTAATACAATCGCTGCTGCGCAACAAGGCATCCAAGGGCATATAGGTCGCCTGATACGCTTCTTCCACGTCCGCAGGGCTGCGATAGGGATCATAGTATTGGATTTGCATACCCAGTCCCCTGGCTTTTTGGGCCACTGCCTTGCCAATGCGCCCAAAGCCAATTACCCCTAGGCTATGTCCATGCAGCTGGGTATCCGTATCAATCCAGGGACCGGATGTCCAAATGCCTTGACGGATCTCTCTATCATACTTGGCTACGCTGCGCATGGTGCTCATAATCAAAGCCACCGCCAGTTCCGCTGTGGTCTCCGTAACCTTGGTGGGACAAAGTACCAGGGCAACCCCTCTTTCATTGCAGCAATCCAAATCGATAGCATCATATCCCACCGCATGGTGCGCAATGACTATCAGCTGTTTCCCTGCTTCAATCAATACCCGATCTACCCATTCCTGAATCACAAAAAACGCTTCGCAGTCTCCAATGCGCTCCATCAGCTCCGCTTTGTTAAAGCGTTTTCCCACTTAAGGGCGAATAAACTCGAATTGCTCCTGATACCGCTCCATGCATACA
>JAEXFV010000191.1 GCA_023451115.1 Bacillota bacterium | reverse complement strand
GCCCATTGCCGCCATAACGGCAGGGGATACCAGGTTTTCTGAAGCAATCAGCTCTAAATGATCCCGCTGGCGGCCCAGCTCCAGCTCCATGGCGTCCGCAACGGCGGGGTCTGTCTGACGGATAAGGTCGAATGATATCATATGTTCCCACGCTCCTTTGTGCTCAATCCCTTCCATTATACTTGGTTATGCAGGAAGGTTCAATGGGAAGATGAAGGATTTTTGCGTTAGTTTCTTAACGAAATATAAATAAATAAAAATAATATTCGTATCAATCAGAATAATAAATGAATTTTATTCTAAAAAAGGAGGAGAAATAATGAACATTTTTGAAACGGAAGGGAGGTTTGCCTGTGAGGTAGGTGTTTTGCTCTAGCCTATTTATAAAAAGAAAAGCGGAAGGTCCCCTGGGAGGAAATGGAGACCCCCGCCACGGCAGGGTAGGTGAGCTTTTGTGTTGGCGCGCAACTTTTGCTGGCGACGCTGGAAAGGGAAACTACTTGACAAACCTGGATAGTAAGGTATAATAACTATGGTGTAAAGGAAAACGCCTTTACAGGAGGAGCTGGCAGGGGATGGAAAAGAATATTCGTTTGGGATACTTGCTGGATCAGTACGGGGCGTTTTTAACGGACAGGCAGCGGGCCATCGTATCCATGCATGTGGAGGAAGACCTCTCCCTTTCCGAAATTGCGGAAATTCTCAGCAGGGAAGAAATAAGCGGAAAGCTTTCCCGCCAAGCTGTGTATGATGCGCTCAAGCGTGCGGAGCAGCAGATGGAGGACATGGAAACCAAGCTTAGCCTGGTTGCCAAGCATCAGGCAGCAGGGCAGGCCCTGCAGGCGTTGGAACAAGAGATACAGTGCGCGCCGCTCTGCCCAGAGCAACGTGCCGTTATGCTGGGGCTGGTAACGCAGCTCGGGCAAGTATGGGAGGACGACCATGGCATTTGAAGGGCTATCCTCAAAATTACAGGGTATTTTTAAAAAGCTCACCGGCCGGGGCAAACTGAACGAAAAAGACGTGAAGGAAGCCATGCGGGAAGTGAAGCTGGCGCTGCTGGAGGCAGACGTTAACTTCCTTGTGGTGAAGCAGTTCATCAAAGACGTAACGGAGCGCGCAGTCGGGGCGGAGGTGCTGGAAAGCCTAACGCCTGGTCAGCAGGTGATCAAAATCGTGAACGATGAGATGACCAAGCTCATGGGCAGCTCCAATGCCAAACTGGAGTTTGGTTCCCAGAACCCGTCTGTGGTGTTGATGGCGGGCTTGCAGGGCGCAGGCAAAACCACTATGTGCGCTAAGCTGGCCGCCTACTTGAAGAAACAGTTTAATAAATCCCCCTTGCTGGTGGCATGCGATATTTACCGCCCTGCCGCCATCCAACAACTGCAGGTGGTGGGAGAAAAAGTAAACGTCCCGGTATTTGAGCGGGGGCAGCAGGCGCCAGCCCAAACCGCCCTGGAGGCGGTGGAATACGCCAGAAAAAACATGCTGGATCTGGTCATTTTGGATACAGCGGGGCGGCTGCATATTGATGGGGACATGATGCAGGAGCTGGTGGCCGTAAAGGAAGCGGTGAATCCGGCGGAAATCCTGCTGGTGGTAGACGCCATGACGGGCCAGGATGCGGTAAACGTGGCCAAATCCTTTAATGAAACCCTGGAGCTGACGGGCGTAATTCTCACCAAGCTGGATGGAGACACCCGGGGCGGCGCGGCGTTGTCCGTGCGGTCGGTTACAGGCAAGCCCATTAAATTTGCGGGGATAGGGGAAAAACAGGCGGATATTGAGCCGTTCCACCCTGAGCGAATGGCCTCCCGGATTTTGGGCATGGGGGACGTGATGACCCTCATCGAAAAGGCGCAGGCCGCCTTTGATGAAAAAAAGGCGCTGGAGTTGACGGAAAAGCTCAAGACGGACACGTTTACGCTGGATGATTTTCTGGATCAGTTCCAGCAGATGAAAAACATGGGTTCTATGCAGGACATCCTGGGCATGATGCCGGGAATGAATGCGGCCAAGCTGGGCAACGTGGAGATCGATGAAAAGCAAATGGCCCGTATGGAGGCCATCATCAAATCCATGACCAAACAGGAGCGGGTGAACCCGGACATCCTCAATGCCAGCCGCCGCAAGCGCATTGCTCGGGGCAGCGGCACCACTATTCAGGATGTGAACCGGCTGATGAACCAGTTTGACGCCACTCGCAAGATGATGCGCCAGTTTACAGGCGGCGGCAAAAAAATGAAACGGGGCATGAAAATGCCATTCCCCTTTTAAGCAGGGGCGGGTATGCAGGTAACGGCCAAGGCCGAACCGATAAACATCGTAATGACAATATTTTAGGAGGACTTGAACAATGCTGAAGATCAGGCTGCGGCGCATGGGCGCCAAGAAGGCTCCCTTTTACCGTATCGTAGTGGCGGACTCCCGCGCACCCCGGGACGGCGCTTTTGTGGAAGAGCTGGGCTACTACAATCCGGTTGCAGATCCCGCTGAACTGAAGGTGGACAATGAGAAGGCTGCTGATTGGATGAAGAAGGGCGCTCAGCCCACGGATACTGTGCGCGCTCTGCTCAAGAAGAGCGGCGCCATTCAGTAAGGCAGGGAAGGCCACATGGGAGAGCTGGTCGAATATATCGCAAAAAGCCTTGTGGAGAAGCCGGATGAGGTAAAGGTCACGGTGAAAGAGGAAGAAGCCTCAGTGATCATCGAGTTGACCGTTGCGCCTGAGGACATGGGCAAGGTCATCGGCAAGCAGGGGCGTATCGCGAAAGCCATCCGCACCGTGGTTAAGGCCGCATCCATCAAGGAAGACAAAAAATATATCGTAGAGATCATATAATGGAGTATTACCGTATCGCATGCGTTTCCCGGCCCCATGGGGTGCAGGGGGCGCTCAAGCTCCAGCCCCTCACGGATGACGTGGGGCGTTTTCGGGGCATGAAAGAAGCTTATTTAGAACAGGGAGGCGGCCAGCGCCGCCCTGTTTTGCTGCAGGATATTTCTGTGCAGCCGGATGCGGTGTATTTACGCATTCAGGGAGTGGAGACCCGGGAAGAAGCGGAAAAGCTCCGGGGAGCCTACCTTTGTGTGGACAAGGCGCATGTGCGCAAGCTGCCGCCTGATACTTATTTTGTAGCGGATCTCATCGGCTGCCAGGTGACGGATACCCAAGGGCGCTGTTACGGGAAAATTACGGACGTATTGCAGACTGGAGCAAACGACGTATATGTGGTGCAGGGGGAACGCTCCGCCATGGTGCCGGCTTTAAAGAAAGTGCTGCACCGGGTAGATGTGGAGAACAAGCAGGTGGTGCTGGAGTATCAGGTTGCCGAGGAGGTTGTGCTCTTTGAAGATTGACATCCTCACCCTGTTTCCGGAGATGTTTCCCGGGGTATTACAGGCAAGCATCCTGGGCCGTGCGTTACAAAGCGGCATTTTGCAGGCGGAGCTCCACGATATCCGGGCATATTCCGATAATAAGCACAAAAAAGCAGACGATTATCCCTTTGGCGGAGGGGCGGGCTTGGTGATGATGGCCCAGCCCATTTATGACTGCGTGGAGGCGGTTTGTGCCCAGGGGCCAAAACCGCGGCGTATTTTACTATCCCCCAGGGGAAAGGTTCTTACCACCGGACTGGCTCGGGCCCTTGCCAAAGAAGAACGGCTGCTGTTGCTGTGCGGCCACTATGAAGGGGTGGATGAGCGGGTGATGGCCATTATGGATGAGGAGATTTCCATTGGCGATTATGTACTCACCGGCGGGGAGCTGCCTGCCATGGTGCTGCTGGATTGTGTGAGCCGGTTTATTCCAGGCGTGCTGGGCAGCGCCGATTCAGCTGAGGATGAATCCTTTAGCGACGGCCTGTTGGAGTATCCCCAATACACCCGCCCTGCGGATTTTCGCGGCATGCGGGTGCCGGAAATTTTGTTAAATGGCCACCATGCCAACATTCAGGCCTGGCGCAAGGCACAAGCGATTTTAAAAACCCGTGCAGTTCGGCCGGAATTGGTGGGGACGCTTTCCCTTACCAAGCTGGAGCGGAGCATGCTGGAACAGTGTGAGGCGCAGCAGAACGAGCCGCTTTTGCACTCGGAAACGGAATAAAACCCTTGCAAATCCTGAAGGGATATGGTAAAATCCAAATGTTTGTGACACGGACGGTCCTCTGTTTAGGGAAACTAGGCACGAACGTCTATGAGGAAGGAGAAATAAAATGGCGAACATCATTCAAGAGCTGGAAAAAAAGCAACTTCGTACTGACCTGCCCAAGCTGGAAATTGGCGATACCGTCCGCGTATTCGTGAAGGTTGTGGAAGGCAACCGTGAGCGTCTGCAGAACTTTGAGGGTATTGTAATTAAAATGCAGGGCGGTAGCGTGCGCAAATCCTTCACCGTGCGGCGTATGTCTTACGGCGTAGGCGTTGAGCGTACGTTCCCTTATCATAGCCCACGTATTGGCCGCATCGAAGTAGTGCGCCATGGTAAAGTCCGCAGGGCTAAGCTGTATTATCTGCGCGACCGGGTTGGCAAAGCTGCCAAGGTTACCGAGCGTATTGTGGAAAAGGCCAAGTAATCAAAAAACATGGATGATAAAAGGCTTCGCCCGAGAGGGCGAAGCCTTTTTGTTGGGCCTTTTCCCCTGGTTGTGGTATACTAAAAAAAACGTTTGTGTAACCCAAATAGCAGGAAGGAAGAAACTATGCTGATCCAATGGTACCCGGGGCATATGGCAAAAGCTCGCCGTATGCTGACGGAAAATTTGCAGCTTATCGACGTGGTGGTAGAACTGGTAGATGCACGGGCGCCTGCTGCAACCCGCAATCCGGATTTTGACACGCTGTTTTCCAAAAAGAGCAGGGTGATTTTACTCAATAAGAGCGATTTGGCGGATCCTGTGGCCACAAAAGCGTGGATCGCCTATTATAAGGCCAAGGGGATCTCCGCTATGGCCATTACCTCCACCGGCAATAGCCAGAAAAAGGCGGCTTTGGATTTGATGCAGGAAGCCGCGGCAGAACAGGTTGCCCGCATGAAAGCCAAAGGCGTGCTCAAAACTGTGCGGGTGATGGTGGTTGGGATACCAAATGTAGGAAAATCCACCTTTATCAACCGCATAGCAGGCAGCGTACGGGCGAAGGTGGGGGATAAGCCGGGCGTAACCAAAGGCAAACAATGGGTGAAAATCACCCCGTATCTGGAGCTGTTGGACACGCCGGGGCTATTGTGGCCCAAGCTGGAAAACGAGGTATATGCCAAACGGCTGGCCTTTATTGGCTCCATTAAGGATGACATTATGGATGTGGAGGCCCTTGCCGGAGCGCTGCTGGAAACCTTGATGTGCCTTTGCCCAATCCAGGTAACCCAACGCTATGGAAAAACAAAGCCGGATATGGCAGGGCATGACCTGCTGGCGGCAGTTTGCGATAGCCGGGGATTTTTATTGCCTGGCGGCGCGCCGGACCTGGAACGGGGAGCGCGCATCGTATTGGATGAATTCCGGGGCGGCAAGATTGCAAAAGTCACCCTGGATCAGCCGGAGGAAGCCGTTGAAAGCCCCAAGGAGGCGCGAGATGCCTAGAATGCCGGAGACCCAGCGCCTGGAAGAAATCACCCGGCTGGAGAAAACGTTTTGGGCGATGCCCGGCGTGGTCCCAGCGGGCATGGATGAAGTGGGGAGGGGCCCTTTGGCAGGGCCGGTGGTGGCCGCTTGCGTGGCGTTGCCCGCCCAGCCCTTAATCGCTTATGTAAACGACTCCAAAAAGCTCTCCCCAGCCAGGCGGGAAAAGGTTTATGATGAAATTCTGCGGCAGGCTTTGGGATATGGCCTGGGATGGGTAGCGCCTGAAACGATTGATGAAATAAATATTTTGCAGGCCACACGGCAAGCCATGTGCAAAGCGGTGGAAGCGATGACCATAAGAGTTACGGACTTATTGGTGGATGCGGTAAAAGACCTTCCGCTGCCCCAGAAACAACATGCTTACGTTCATGGGGATAGCCTGAGCTACCTGATTGGGGCGGCGTCAATTGTGGCCAAGGTGCAGCGGGATCGCTATATGGTGGAACAGGATGCATTCTATCCGCAGTATGGTTTTGCACGCAACAAAGGCTATGGGACGGCGGAACATATTGCAGCCCTTAAAGCTTACGGCCCCTGTGCAATTCACCGCAAAACCTTTATTAAAAATTTTTTATGAGCAATGTAGCAAAAGGGAAATTAGGCGAGGAAATGGCCCTTTGTTTTCTACAGCAACAGGGGTTTCGCTTGCTAAAGCGCAATTATCGGGCCGGGCATAAAGAAATCGACCTGGTGATGCAGCAGGGGGATACCATTGTGTTTATAGAGGTTAAGGCCAGAAATTCCGCTGCTTACGGCACGCCCGCAGAGGCGGTGGGCTTTCGTAAACAAAGGAACCTTTTAGAAGCGGCTCAGACTTTTTTGGCACAAAACGGGTACTATGAAACCAGCGCACGCTTTGATGTGGTGGAGGTAGACTTGGGGAAGGGTATGGTGCGCCATATCCCCAACGCATTTATGGCGGAAGCGTAAATAATAAAGCGGCCGGGTATTCCCATTTTGGGATTTGTGATATGATGCAAAGGGGAATTTTCCTAATATTGCCGTTGCGGAGGAAAGTTGCATGCGCAAGCGTTGCCTAGCCTGGCTGGCGTTATTACTTGCATGCTGTGCGCCTTTGGCTTATGCCAAAGCGGACAGCCCGTTATTGTACAACGGGGATTTTTCCATTACTTCCCAGGAGCAGGCGCTGCCTGCCGGCTGGTATTTTGAAGCCTGGACGGATGATGGAGAAACCACCACCTTTGGTATCAGCGGGGAGGAAGCCGCTGTTTATCTGAACAGCGCCTGGGAGAATGACGCCAGGATCTGCCAAACCGTAGCGGTGGAGCCAAATACCTGTTATCGGATTAGCTGTGAAGCAAAGTCTGCTTCCGTACAAGGTGGCACAGGCGCTGCGATAACCGTGCTGGATACCTTCGCTTCTTCTCAACAACTTTTTGGCGATAGCGAATGGGAAACTCTGGCGTTAACCGGCGTGACGGGGCCGGAGCAAACGGAACTGGTAGTGGCTTTGCGGATTGGGGGATATGGCAACCTGTCCCAGGGTATTGCCTGGTTTCGCGGTGTTTCCATGGAGCGCTTGGAACAAGCCCCAGCGGATGCAGCTTCCTTTGCGCCTATGGAATATAGCGGGGGGGCCACCAGCGGCAGTATAGATGTTGCGGATGCTTCCGTATTTGTGCAGATACTGCTGGCAACGGCGGTGGTTGCGGTCCTGTTTTGGGTGGTTTACCGCCGCGAAATCATAGCTGGGAAACGGCGGGATGTTGCAGGGGCAAATCAGAAGATTGTGCTGCTGCTGGGGGGCGGTCTGCTGTTGCGGATGCTGCTTTCCTTTGTATTTGTTGGACATGCTACGGATATTTCCTGCTTTATGGCCTGGGCAGACGCCATGGCGCAACTGGGGCCCTCGGGTTTTTACGCTTCAGGCATGTTTGCGGATTATCCGCCGGGATATATGTACCTGCTGTGGCCCATTGGGGTGCTGCGCCAGGCGCTGGGGTTATCTTATGATAGCGCGCTGTTTGTGCTGCTGCTTAAAATGCCTTCTATCCTTGCGGACCTGCTTAGCGCCTACCTGGTTTATCGCATTGCCAAAGGCTTGGGTGCAAAAGAAAACAAAGCTCTGCTAATGATGGGGGTTATAGCCTTTCATCCGGTGATGGCCTTTGTTACAGGCGGCTGGGGGCAAATCGACTCGCTGCTGACCCTGTGCCTGGTAGGCGTGATGTTGCTGTTTTGCAATGGAAAACAAATTTTGGCAGGGGCCTTGTATGGCGCTGCCATTCTGCTCAAGCCCCAGGCGCTGATGCTGGGGCCACTGCTGGCGGCAGCCTATATTTTGCAGCTAAAAAGGCCGGGGCTTGGGAGAAAAGCTTTGCAGCTGATGGGGGCGGTGGCCGCCGCGGTAGGCGTGATTTTGCTGCTTTCCTTGCCCTTTGCGCCGGAGCCGGGCTTTTCCTGGCTGCTGGAAAAATATTTTTCTACCGCCACTTCTTACCCCTATGCCAGCATTGAGGGCTTTAACCTGATGGCCTTATGGGGTGGCAACTGGAAACCGGTTGAGGATGTGCCGTTCCTGCTTTCCTATGGGGACTGGGGTACCATATTCATTGCTTTGAGCGTGTTGGCGGTTTGGGCATTGTACTGGCGCTCGCGCAAAAAGGATGGGCCAGGCGGGTTGCTGCTGTGCGCTGGTTTTTTGTTTTGCGCCCTGTTTACCTTAGGCCATTTTATGCATGAACGGTATGTATATCCTGCGTTGCTGCTATTGTTGCTGGCTTATTTGTATTATGACGACAGGCGGTTATTTCTTTGCCACATCTGGTTTAGCTGCACGTTATTGTTAAACGCTTTGGCGGCCTTTGTTATCGTAGCCAATCAGGAACTCAGAGGAGGGGCCTACGATTTATTGGTGCTGCTGGGTTCGTTTGGCACGGTTGGCGGCTTTGTATATCTGGGTTATGTGTGCGTGGACTTAATTTTCCGGGGCAGGCGTTCTCCTTCCGGGCTGTTTGGGCCTATGCCTGGAGAGAGGCACGATACGCAGAAAAAAGAGGGGAAAGCCGCCGGGCTGCAGCCCATTGTGCTGGAACAGGAAAGACAGGACAGGGGTTTTCACAAGAAGGATAGGCTGTATTGCTGGTGCCTTACCGGGGTGTATGCCCTGATTGCACTGCTCAATTTAGGGAGCCTTCAGGCGCCTGAGCGGTATTACTATTCCAATACCCCGGGGGAAACCGTTACCATACGCTTTGAGGAGCCGGTAGATATTGGAGAATACTGGGTGTTTGGCGGCATTGCAGAGGGCACCATGCTGCTGCGTGGGGAGAATGGGCAGGAAAGCGCCTTTGAGCAGTTGAATACGGATATGTATCGCTGGGCGGTGGTGGAGAATCCCGGTTTTACCCAGGTGCAGCAGATTGAAGTGATTACCTATTCCGGCAGTTTATGGATCAATGAATTGGCCTTTTTTGATGCGGAAGGCACACGGATCACGCCCGCCGCGATAGTAGGGCCGCAAGCGTCCCAAGATGAGGGGGCGGGCCCTGAAGCAAAGCAATCCTCAGGGGCTACAGCCCTGATAGACGAGCAGGATATTGTGCCGGAGTATCCATCCTATTTTAACGGCATGTATTTTGACGAGTTGTATCATGCCAGAACGGCATATGAACATCTCCATGGGATTGAACCCTATGAAAATTCACATCCTCCGCTGGGAAAGGTGTTTATCATGGTGGGTGTGGCCATATTCGGGATGAATCCTTTTGGCTGGCGCATTATGGGCGCTTTGTTTGGCGTTGGCATGGTTCCGGTGTTCTATGCGTTTTGTAAGCGGCTGTTTGGTAAAAAAGAATATGCTTTGGTGGGGGCAGGGCTGTTTGCTTTTGACTTTATGCATTTTACCCAAACCCGCATTGCCACCATCGACAGCTTTTCCGTGTTTTTCATCCTGCTCATGTATTATTTCATGTACCAATACTATACCATGAGCTTTTATCAACATGGGTTAAAGGCCACTTTGCGCCCGCTGGCTCTGGCGGGGCTGTTTTTCGGGCTGGGTGCAGCCACCAAATGGATCTGCATTTATGCAGGCGGTGGGCTGGCGGTTATCCTGCTGCTCAGCCTCATCCGCCGTTATCGGGAATGCCAGGCTGAAACCCAGGAGGGAGGCCAGGCGCGGCCTACATTACACCAATTTTGGAAAAACACATGGCTTACGTTATTGTGGTGCTGTCTGTTTTACATTTTAGTGCCGGTGGCAATCTATATAGCGGCATATCTTCCTTATTATTTTTCGGAACTGGGGGAAGGGATGCAGCAGGCGCCGTTACGGGAGTATCTCAAAACCGTATGGAATTACCAGGAATTTATGTGGGGCTATCATAGCGGCTTGACTGCCACCCATCCTTATCAATCCGCCTGGTGGCAATGGCCCTTTACGCTCAAACCCATGTGGTATTGCTGGAGCGATCAGGTGCCGGAGGGATTGGTATCCACCCTGACGGCCTCCGGCAACCCGGCGGTTTGGTGGGTATCCACTGTGGGAACCATTGCGCTGGCAATACGCTGTGCCATAGGAAAAGTGCGGCAGCGGCCGGGGATGACGGTAGCGTTTGTAGGCGTGTGCGCCAATTTCCTGCCGTGGGTGCTGGTTACCCGCTGTACCTTTATTTATCACTTTTTTGCCACAGTGCCATTTATCCTGCTGTGCGCCTTGTTTTTCCTGTGGGACTGGGAAAATAAAAACCCAAGAATCAAATGGGTAAAGTGGGCATGGTTAGGCTTGGGTATCCTGCTGTTTGTGTTGTTGTATCCAGGGTTATCCGGTTTGCCGGTACCCGGGTGGTATGCGAATATAATCCAGTTTGTGCCGGGCGGCAATTTAATGTATGGGGTGTAAAGCCATGGAAGAGAAAAAAAAGAATCCAATTTGGCAGTTTATCCAGTTTAATCTGGTGGGTTTGCTGAACACGTTGGTGGATTTTCTGGTGTTTACTTTGCTTACAGAATTGCTGCATGTGTATTACCTGCCGGCAAAAACGGTTTCCTATTGCTGTGGGCTTGTCAACAGTTATTTCTGCAATAGTCGGTGGACATTTAAAGAAAAAAACAGGCGCACCAAAAAACAGTTTTTGCTGTTTGTAGCGGTAAACCTGGTTTCCCTGGGCGTTTCTTTGGGCGTAATGTGGGTTTGCCGAAATATTTTCGCCATTCAAAGTGATTTCTGGTGTAATGTGGTTGCAACGCCCTGTTCCTTGATCGTCAATTTCTTGGGCAACCGGATGCTGGTATTCCGGGAAAAATAAAAGGAAAAGGCTGCAGGATATTCTTGCGGCCTTTTATTCCATTTAAAATCCTCCCTCAAACGGTGGACAAGTTCAAAACAGGCATTTATCATAGAGAAAAAGATCAGAAAAAAGCTTGGAAAATTCATTTATTTGAATATAGAGCGTCCAATTTCTTTTGGGAATGAAAAGGGGAACAATATGCTAGCCAACATCAAAAGCCATGGCCTCAGCGGCATCAACGGCTTTTCCGTGCAGGTGCAGGTGGATATATCCAAGGGGTTGCCAAGTTACGAAACGGTGGGCCTGCCGGATGCCGCAGTGCGGGAAGGGCGGGAGCGGGTGCGCGCAGCGATTAAAAACAGCGGGTTTGCCTTCCCGGTGGATCGAATTGTAGTTAATTTGGCGCCTGCCGGCCGGAAAAAGGAAGGGGCAGTTTACGATTTGCCCATTGCTGTGGGGTTAATGGCTGCCAGCGGACAAATCCCTTCACATCCAACAGAAAGCATTCTGTTTTTGGGAGAGCTGGCGCTGGATGGCAGGGTGCGCCCGATCACAGGGGTGTTGCCCATGGTAATCGACGCCCATTCCAAAGGCTGCCATATGGTCGCGGTGCCGGCTGAGAATGGCCCGGAAGCGTCTTATATTGAAGGGGTTACCGTTTTGCCGGTAGAAAGCCTGCGGCAGTTGGTTGCCCATCTAAGAGGGGAACAAGCCATTGCGCCTTGCGCTATTCGGCGCTGGGACCCTGCGGGCATTACCTATAGCGTAGATTTTTCAGAAATTCGGGGCCAGCAGGGGGCGAAGCGGGCGGCGGAGATTGCAGTTGCGGGCAGCCACAATATGCTGCTGATTGGCACGCCAGGCTCTGGAAAAACCATGCTGGCGCGCAGTATTCCGTCCATTTTGCCGGAGTTGACATTTGAAGAAGCGCTGGAGATCACGAAAATTCATTCCGCAGCAGGGGTAATGCGGGAAAGCAAGCGGGGAATTATTAGCGAGCGGCCGTTTCGCGCACCGCACCATGGAGCCAGCGCGGCAGCCTTAGTGGGCGGAGGCGCGAAGGCGGCGCCGGGAGAAATCAGCCTGGCGCACTGCGGCGTGCTGTTTTTGGATGAATTTCCGGAGTTTCACAAAGATGTGCTGGAGGCTTTACGCCAGCCCCTGGAGGATGGGGTGGTGCATGTTACCCGGGCGGCGGCCAGCGCTAGTTATCCAGCGCAGTTTATGCTGGTAGCAGCCATGAACCCCTGCCCTTGTGGCTATTATGGCTCCCGCATTACCCCTTGCCGCTGCAAACCCTATGAAATTCACCGGTATCAGAACAGGATATCCGGGCCCTTGCTGGATCGTACCGACCTTTTTGTGGAAATGAGCGAGGTGGGGTACTCCGATTTAACAGGAAAGGCGGCATCGGGGGAAGCTTCCAGCGTCATCCGTGCCCGGGTGGAACAGGCGCGGGAAATGCAGCGGCAAAGGTACAATAAAGAAGGAATTTGGTGCAACGCGCAGTTGAACAATAAATTGGTGAGGAAGTATTGTGCTTTGAACGCAGCTGGGGAGCGGTTGCTGGGGCAGGCTTTTGCGTCGTTGAAATTGAGCGCCAGGGCTTATGGCCGTATTTTAAAGGTGGCGCGCACCATTGCGGACCTGGCTGGAGAAGAAATGATTGCAGAAGCCCATATAGCGGAGGCAATTCAATACCGGAGGCTGGATGGCGCTTACTGGGGGGAGGAATAAAGCCATGAAAGAGCTCAACCAAAGTGAGCGCCTGTGGCTGTGGCTCAACAGTATTACCGGGGCCCAGCCGTTGCTGTTCCATCGCATCATAGATGCCGCAGGCGGCGTGGAGGCGCTGTTTGAGATGGCTGCAGGCAAGCGATTACAGGGAATGGATTTTTTAGCGCCCGCCATGCGGCAAAAACTGTGCGATACCGCCAATGAAGGCTATATGGAACAATATGTGCGCTGGCTGGCCAAAAGGGAAATCCAGGTAATTGTTGAAAATAGCCAGGAATATCCTGTATTGTTGCAGGAGATTTATGCGCCGCCTACGCTGCTGTTTGTGCGGGGGACGCTGCCGCAAGAGCTTGACTTGCCTATCGCTATGGTGGGTATGCGGCAAAATACCCCTTATGGGGAACGGATTGCAAGGAAATTGGGGGAAGAGCTGGCACGTAACGGCGCTACCATCGTATCCGGCATGGCGTTGGGAATTGACCGGTATTCCGCACTGGGGGCATTGGCCTATGAAGAAGCGGAGCATCCAACCGTAGCAGTGCTGGGCAGCGGAATTGATGTGATTTATCCATCCTCCAACGCCCGGCTTTATGAAAAAATCATAGAACGGGGCGCAGTGGTTTCAGAATTTTTGCCGGGCACACGTCCTTTGAAGGGAAATTTTCCCATTCGTAACCGCATCATCAGCGGGCTGTCTTTGGGGGTGGTGGTAGTTGAGGCAGGGGAGCGCAGCGGCACCTCCATTACCGCCAACTATGCATTGGAACAAAACCGGGAAATTTTTGCTGTGCCGGGAGACATCGACCGCAAGCAAAGCGCCGGCCCCAATGCACTGATCCGCCAGGGCTGGGCAAAACCCGTGTTTGGCGTGGAAGATATCCTGGAGGAGTTTGGGCGGCATGCCAAGGGGAATGCACTGGAAAAACAGGTGGATATTTCCCGGTTAAACCAGCCCCAGCGGGACATTTATTTGGCGTTGCAGGAAGGCCCAAAAAGCGCTGACGAAATATGCCAGATGCTGTCACTTGATGCGGCCCAGGTGAATCAGGCCTTGACATCCTTGCAGTTTTCGGGAATAATGAAGCAGTTACCGGGGAGACTGTATTCTATTTAAATAAGAAGAAACAATGAGGAGCATATATGGCGGACAATCTGGTGATTGTGGAGTCGCCTGCAAAGGCGAAAACAATTGGAAAATTTTTAGGAAATAAATATAAGGTAATCGCATCCAACGGCCATGTGCGGGATTTGCCCAAAAGCCAGCTGGGCGTGGACGTGGAGCATGAGTTTACCCCCAAATATATCACCTTGCGTGGCCGGGGAGACGTGCTGGAAAAAATCCGGCGGGAAGCGAAAACGGCGAAAAAGGTTTATCTCGCAACCGACCCTGACCGGGAAGGGGAAGCCATCTCCTGGCATTTGGCCCAGGTATTGAAGCTGGATGCAGCGTCCAAGTGCCGCATTGTATTCAACGAAATCACTTCCAGCGCAGTAAAAAACTCCATCAAGGGCGTGCGCCCCATCGACATGCGGTTGGTGGATGCGCAGCAGGCCCGGCGGATTTTGGACCGGCTCGTGGGCTATAAGATCAGCCCTATTCTTTGGGCAAAAGTGCGAAAGGGGCTATCCGCAGGAAGGGTTCAGTCTGTGGCAACCCGGATTATCTGTGACCGGGAGAAGGAAATCCAGGCGTTTGTGCCGGAAGAATATTGGACGATCACGGCCCATTTAACGGAAAAATCCACCCGTAAAGGCTTTGAGGCCAAATTTTATGGCTTTGGGGGCAAAAAGGCAGAAATCAACACCCAACAAGCTGCGGAGGATGTGCTAAAGCGTGTGGAAGGCGCCGCTTTTACGGCGACTGACGTAAAGAGCGGCAACAAAACCAAACATGCGCCAGCCCCCTTTACCACCAGTTCGCTGCAGCAGGAAGCTTCCCGCAAGCTGGGGTTCACCACCAAGCGCACCATGCTGGTGGCACAGCAGCTGTATGAAGGCGTGGAGTTAAGCGGCCATGGCCCAACCGGTTTGGTCACCTACATCCGTACGGACTCTGTGCGGGTGGCAAACGAAGCGCAGCAGGCAGCGTTGGAGCATATCGAGGCGCAGTACGGGAAAGCGTACGTACCTGCAAAGCCAAATGTTTATAAGGGCCGTGCCAGCGCCCAGGATGCCCATGAGGCCATCCGTCCCGCCCATGTGGACTTTTTGCCTGCAGCCATTAAAGAATCGCTTACCAACGATCAATTCAAGCTTTATAAGCTGATTTATGAACGCTTTCTGGCCAGCCAGATGGCGGAAGCCAAATACGAAACCAACACCGTTACCATCGATGCCAACGGCTGTACCTTTCGTGCCAATGGCATCCGTACGCTGTTTGACGGATTTACCGTGGTATATACCGAGGGCAAGGACGAAGCGCAGGAAAAGGAAACCACTTTACCGCCGATCCAGGCAGGGGATGTGTTCGGACTTAAAAAAATCGACAGCGAGCAGAAATTTACCCAGCCGCCCGCCCGTTATACGGAAGCGTCGCTGGTAAAAATCTTAGAGGAAAAAGGAATTGGCAGGCCCAGCACCTATTCGCCTACCATTTCTACCATTATCGACCGCGGCTACGTATGCCGGGAAAAGAAGCTGTTAATCCCAACGGAGCTGGGATTTGTGGTAACCCAGCTGATGAAAGAGAATTTCCCAGATATCGTTGACGTAACGTTTACTGCTCATATGGAGGAGCAGCTGGACGAGGTGGAGGAAGGGGACACGGATAGCAAGGCTATTTTAGGAGCTTTTTACGGGCCTTTTGAAAAAACCGTGATAGCGGCCAGCGCAAATATTGAAAAGGTGGAAATCCCTGACGAGGTTTCCGATATCCCCTGTGAAAAATGCGGCGCTATGATGGTTTATAAAATGGGGCGGTTTGGAAAATTTTTAGCTTGCCCAAACTTTCCAAACTGCCGCAACACCAAGCCGATTTTAGAAAAAATCGATGTGGAGTGCCCCCAGTGCGGCAGCACGTTGATCAAGCGCAAAAGCAAAAAAGGCAAAGTATTTTATGGCTGTGAAAAATATCCTGCTTGTAATTTTGTTTCTTGGGATAAGCCGGTAAAGGAACGCTGCGAAAAATGCGGGTCGCTTATGGTGCAAAAGATGGGGCAAAATGGCAGCTACGTGGTCTGCACCAACAAGGAGTGCGGCCATATCCTGCGTAACAGGAAGGAAAAGGAAGATGCCCAATAACGAAGAACGCCCCATGCAGGCTGCGGTAGTGGGGGCAGGGCTTGCCGGATGTGAGGCGGCATGGCAGCTGGCCCAGCGAGGAATACAGGTAACCCTGTATGAGATGAAGCCCACTGCTTATACACCGGCGCATAAAAGCCAAGGGTTTGCAGAGCTGGTGTGTTCCAATTCCCTGCGGTCCGACCGCTTGCAAAACGCGGTAGGCCTGCTCAAAGAAGAATTGCGGCGTTTTGGCTCCCTGATTTTACAAGCGGCGGACGCTACCCGGGTGCCGGCTGGTGGGGCGCTTGCAGTAGATCGGGAAGGATTTTCCCGTTTTATTACGCAGGCAATTCAAACCCATCCCAATATAACGGTTGAGCATACGCTAGTGGAGGAAATTCCGAAAGGGCCAGTTGTGATTGCTACCGGGCCGCTTACCCAAGGCCCCATTAACGATGCGATTGCGGCATTGTTGGGGGATACTGGACGGCGGCTGCATTTTTATGATGCCGCAGCACCTGTCATAACAAAAGAATCTTTGGATTTTTCTATTGTATTCCCAGCTTCGCGCTATGGACGCGGGGGAGAGGATTATCTCAACTGCCCTATGACCCGAGAGGAATACTTCCGCTTTTATCAGGCTTTAATTGGAGCGGAAACCGCCCCTTTACATGCCCATGACCAACGCCCCAAAGTGTTTGAGGGCTGTATGCCCATTGAAATTATGGCGCAGCGGGGGGAAATGACCCTGTGCTTTGGTCCGCTTAAGCCTGTTGGGCTGGAAGACGCCCAGGGGAACCGCCCCTTTGCGGTGGTGCAGCTTCGCCAGGATGATGCGGCGGGCACCCTTTATAACATGGTGGGCTTTCAAACCAATTTGAAATTTGGCGAGCAAAAGCGCGTGTTCTCCATGATCCCAGGCATGGAACAGGCGGAGTTTGTGCGCTACGGCGTAATGCACCGAAACACATTCCTGGAGTCCCCCGGCATATTGGGCTGGGATTATCAAATGGTAAAGCAGCCCGGCGTTTATTTTGCAGGGCAAATGACAGGGGTGGAAGGATATGTGGAGTCGGCTTCCAGCGGGTTTGTAGCAGGCGTAAACCTGGCGCGTTCTCTACAGGGGCAGCCGCCCCTGGATTTTACAAGGCAAACCGCTATGGGTGCCCTTGCACACTATGTGTCCGAGTATAACGGCGGAGATTTTCAGCCGATGAACGCCACTTATGGGATTATGGAGCCTTTGAGTGGCAAACGAATTCGCAACAAACAGGAGCGATATACGCAAATGGCGCAACGCTCGCTCTCGCTGGTGGATACAATCGTGGAGGATTTGAAAAGAAACTGTTAAGCATGTGGCATTTTTCCACGCGTTGTTTGCCGTTGTGGTATGATAAGCACAGGAATTCGTTTTATTCAGCCTGTTTTCAGGCGGGGAGGAAGAACATATGGAGCTCAAAGGCACCACGATTATTGCAGTGCGCCGTGATGGCCAGACCGCCGTGGCAGGAGACGGCCAGGTAACCATGGGCCAGTCCACTATTATGAAGCATACGGCCAAAAAGGTGCGAAGGCTATATCATAACAAGGTTGTAGTTGGATTTGCAGGGTCGGTAGCGGATGCTTTTTCCCTGTGCGAGCGTTTTGAAAGCAAGTTGGAGCAGTATAGCGGCGGCCTTACCCGGGCGGCGGTATCGTTGGCGCAGGATTGGCGCAGCGATAAAGCGATGCGCCAACTGGAGGCTATGCTGATCGCTGCGGATAAGGATGAACTTTTGGTGATTTCCGGCACCGGCGAGGTGATCGACCCGGACGATGGGGTAGTAGCCATCGGTTCCGGCGGCATGTTTGCACTGGCAGCAGCCAAGGCGTTGCTGCAAAATACCCAGCTTTCCGCCAGGGAAATTGCAGAAAAGGCCTTGAAGATTGCCGGAGAAATATGTGTATTTACCAACGGCAACATCGTAGTAGAGGAGGTATAATCCCATGCTGACTCCAAAACAGATTGTGGAAGCCTTGGATCAATATATTGTAGGCCAGGATCGGGCCAAGCGGGCGGTGGCGATTGCGTTGCGTAACCGGTATCGCCGCAGCCAGTTGCCGGAGGAAATCCGGGAGGAAATTACACCGAAAAACATCATTATGATGGGCCCCACCGGTGTGGGCAAAACGGAAATTGCAAGGCGGTTGGCCAGGTTAGTAGACGCTCCTTTTGTAAAGGTGGAAGCCACCAAGTTTACTGAAGTAGGGTATGTGGGCCGGGACGTGGACAGCATGGTCCGCGATTTGGTGGAAGCTTCCATCCGGCTGTGCAAAGAGAAGCGCATGGCTGCCGTGCGGTTGATGGCAGAAACGGCAGCAGAGCAGCGATTGGTGGATTTGTTGGTTCCACTTCGCAAATCTGAGACGCAGCCCGCTATGAATCCGCTGCAAATGCTGCTGGGAGCAGGGCAACAGCCGTCGGAGCCCTCCTTAACAGAGGATGAGAAAAAAGCTCATTTCAGCCGGCGGGAGCGGGTGCAGGCCCAGCTTCGGGCAGGACAGCTGGAAGAAGAGATTTTGGAAATTGAAGTGGAAGAAAGCGGCCAAGGCAGCGACGCGATGCTGGCCATGGGCATTGATATCAATCTCAACGATATGCTGGGCAGCATCATTCCAAAGAAAAAGAAGCGCCGCAAGGTGCCGGTGAGAGAGGCGCGCCGCATTCTGGTGCAGGAGGAAAGCGATAAACTCATCGATATGGACGAAGTGATCCGTGAAGCAGTGGATAAGGCGGAGCAGGACGGTATTATTTTTATCGACGAGATTGACAAGATTGCCGGTACCCGGGCTGGAATGTCGGGTCCCGATGTATCCCGGGAAGGGGTGCAGCGGGATATTCTGCCCATTGTGGAAGGCTCTACGGTAAATACCAAATATGGGCCGGTTAAGACGGATTTTATGCTTTTTATTGCGGCAGGCGCATTCCATGTAGCCAAGCCTTCCGACCTGATTCCGGAGCTGCAGGGACGTTTCCCCATCCGTGTGGAGCTGAACGCACTCACCTGTGAGGATTATAAACGCATTTTGACCCAACCCCAAACTGCGGTTACCAAACAATATGCCGCTCTTTTGAAAACGGATCATATTTTGTTGGATTTTAAGGACGATGCGTTGGAAGAAATCGCCCACTGTGCCTATGTTGCAAACGAAACCACGGAGAACATTGGCGCGCGGAGATTGCATACAATTTTAGAAAATTTGCTGGAGGATATTTCCTTTAACGCCAGCGGGGATCATCCGGATATCCCGGTTGCCATTGACGCGGCCTATGTACGGGAACGTATGAAAGACGCCTTTGTTGACAAAGATTTGACCAAATATATTTTATAAGTGAGGGATGATGGCCACATGGCCCCTGCTCCTGCCTGTTTACAGGCAGAGCGAATGCATGTATGAGAATTGCTTTGATTTGTATCCTGTGCGTGGTTTGCACGGTTATATTGCTACCTTTCACCGGTTGTGGGGCGAATGAAAATGCGGCGGCTGTAACCCGGGACAATGCAGGCGCTTTGGCTCCAAGCTCGCCGGAAGGCGAGCCGGAAACCCTGCTGGAGTTTACGGCGCCTACTCCATTGCCTGTGGCGAAGCATACGGCTGCATCACCTTCTGATCTTTCGGGGGGGATTGTTGCCGCAACCTTTACGCTTTCGCCCACGCCGAATGTAACGCCGGAACCGACGGCAACACCCGCGCCTACCCCGCTGCCATATGAACTCAAAACAGTGGAACGGGAGAAAGGATATGTGAAGGGACACGACGTCAAGCTGCGGGAAGGCCCGGGGACAGAATATGACGTGATCGATATCATTCGATATCACTCTAAAGTGGTGATTACGGCAAAAACCACAGGAGAACAGGATATTTGGTACCAAATTGAAGTAGATGACCAGGAAGGGTTCATGAGCAAAGAGTTTGTGGGACTGGGCGGTATTCCTACTCCCACGCCCACCCCGAAGGCGACGGCAAAACCTACTACAAAACCCACGGCCAAGCCAACAGAAACACCGGAAGAAGAGAAGAACCAGGATGTAGAAATCCCCGAAATTCAGGAGGAAGAGGAAGAAATTTCTCAGGGCGATAAGGGCGACTATTCCGATGATGATATTTATTTGGCGGCAAAGCTGATTTATGCGGAGGGGAAAAACCAATCCACAGAAAGCTTTTTAGCGATGGCCAATTTGCTGTGGAACCGCTGCAACTCTTCTAGGTTTGGCGGTTCGGTGGAGCGGGAGGTATACCGTAGCGGACAGTTCAGTGTGGTGGAGTATGACAGCTTCAAAGACCTTGCGCCCAGCAAAGCGGCTTTAAGTGCGGCAGAACGGGTGTTTAACGGAGGCGAGCGGGTGCTTCCCGCCGGTGTGTTATATTTCCGTTCGGCGCGCAGCAGCAAGTCTTGGGGTTCACACGAATTTTATAAAACCATTGGCGGCAACGATTACTACTATCATTGAGCAAAGGGGGATGTTCCCGGATGCGTATGATTGACCTGATTGAACAAAAAAAGGCAGGTAAAAAACTGAAGCGGGAAGAAATACAAGCCTTGGTCCAAGACTATGTGCAGGGGCAAACGCCGGATTATCAAATGGCGGCTTTGCTTATGGCAATCTGTTTTCAGGGGATGGACCTGGAGGAAACCGCAGCGCTTACCCTTTCCATGATGCATTCAGGCGATGTGGTAGATCTATCGGATATTCCCGGCACGAAGGTGGACAAGCATTCTACCGGCGGTGTAGGGGACACCACCACATTGGTGGTAGGCCCGCTGGTAGCGGCATGCGGCGGAAAAGTTGCCAAGATGAGCGGCAGGGGATTGGGCCATACTGGCGGCACATTGGATAAGCTGGAGAGCATTCCCGGGCTTTGTGTGGAACAGCCTATGGCGCGGTTTAAAGAGCTGGTTCAAAAAAATGGCCTGGCTGTAATCGGGCAAACAGGAAACTTGGTGCCCGCGGATAAAAAGATGTACGCCCTCAGGGACGTTACCGGCACAGTTTCCAGCGTTCCGTTGATTGCTTCCAGCATTATGAGCAAAAAACTGGCGGCTGGGGCAGACGCTATTGTGCTGGATGTAAAAACCGGTTCCGGCGCTTTTATGCAAACGCTGGAAGGGGCACAGCAACTGGCGCGCACCATGGTGAATATTGGAAAGCACCTGGGAAAACGGGTGGTAGCCGTGATCACCGATATGGACCAGCCTTTGGGCCTGGCGGTGGGCAATGCATTGGAAGTGCGGGAAGCGGTGGAGCTGCTGAGTGGCCGCATCTCTGCAGGAGACCCGCTGTATGAGGTGTGCATGCTGTTGGGAAGCCATATGCTGCTGCTTTCGGATTTGGCAAATGGGCCTGCAGACGCCCGAGAAAAATTGGAAAAAGCGCTCAAGAGCGGGGCAGGGCTGGAAAAGCTGCGGGAAATGGTGGCTGCACAGGGCGGCGATGCCTCGTATATTGATATCGCAGGGATTGAGCGGCTTTGTGCCGTCAAGCAGAAGGTGCCGCTCAAAGCAAAAGGCATTGGCAGAGTTGCAGGAATGAATGCAGGAAAAATTGGTGTTGCGGCGCAGATGCTGGGCGCGGGCCGGGCAACAAAGGAAGATAAAATCGATCCTGCGGTAGGTCTGGTGATGCATAAGCGCCTGGGCGATGCCGTTGCAGATGGAGAAACATTGTGCACCCTGTATGTCAACGATGAAACCAGAGTAGAGGAGTCCATGCGGATGCTCTACGAGGGGATACAAGTGCAACAAAGCGGGCCAACTATGGTATACGGCGTTGTGGAATAATGAAATTGGATGAAATATAAGAAGTGTGTGAAAAAATGAAAGGATGAAACGACCCATGCTTGTTGGACTTTTTTGCGATACCTATCCGCCGGAAACCGATGGGGTAGGCATGGTAGCGGAAAGTTATGCACGGGAGCTAGTGGCGCAGGGGGAAGAATGCTATTTGGTTTCCCCGGAAGCGCCGGGATGTGAAGACCGGGAGTATCCGTTTCGGGTAGTACCCTATCATGGGCTAAAATTGCCGCAAGCGCCCCAATACCGTGCAGGTATCCCGGCATTGGATTTTTCCTATCGGTGGCAAGCGCTTGGATTAAAGCCGGACATCCTCCATGCACATAGCCCGTTTGGGGCGGGAAGCGAGGCACTGCGCCTTTCCCGTATCCATGATGTGCCATTGGTAGGTACGTTCCATTCCAAATATTATGATGATTTTTATCAAGCCACCCATAGTGAGGTGCTGGCAGAGGCGGCGGTAAAAATCGTGTTGGCTTTTTATAATGCCTGCACAGAAGTGTGGACGGTGAATGAAGCTACCGCCCAAGTGCTGCGGGAGTATGGCTTTAAGAAAGAAGTTAAAATTGTGCCCAACGGTACCGATTTGTGGTACCCTACTCAGGCGGACCGGGACGCGGCAACAGCGGAATATGATTTGGGAGAAGACCCGGTATTCCTGTTTGTTGGCCAGCAGAATTGGAAGAAGAACATCCGCCATATTATTGAGGCGTTAGAGCAATATCGGCAAGTACAGCCCAACTTTAAAATGGTGCTGGTAGGACAGGGCCCCCATGCGGAAGAAATCAAAGAGCTGGTTCGGCAAAAAGGGATGATGAGCCAGTTTGTATTCACCGGGCAGCTTTCCGACAGAAAAAAGATGATGGGGCTGTATGCGCGGGCGGATCTCTTTTTGTTTCCCTCCCTGTACGACACGGCTGGCCTTGTCGTGCGGGAAGCGGCGGCTTCCGGCACACCCTCTGTGCTGGTGCGTGGTTCTTGCGCGGCGGAATGTATTCGGGAAAATGAAAACGGCTTTTTGTGCCAGGATGATCCTGGCGATATTTGCAAAACATTGCTCCGGGTGATGCCGGATACACAGCTGCGCCATCGGGTAGGGGAAGCGGCAAGGCAAACCATCCCCATCCCCTGGAGCCACATTGTGGAAGATGTGAGGAGAAGATACCGCGATATTATAGCGGGATATGATATGCGGGAAATCAAACTGGAAGGGAAAATCAGAAAGCGGCATGAAAACGCTGATCGCAATTGATGGAAACAGCCTGATGCACCGGGCATATTATGCCCTGCCCAATATGACCACCCGATCCGGCATCCCCACTGGGGCGCTGCATGGCTTCCTGAGCATGCTGCTGAAACTGGTGGAGCGCCAGCCGGATTATTTGCTGGTGGCCTTTGATGTGCACGGGCCTACGTTTCGGCATGAGAAATATGCGGATTATAAAGCGGGCCGGCGGGAAACGCCGGATGAGTTAAAAAGCCAGTTTCCCCAATTAAAGCAGGTGCTTGCACGGTTGGGAATTAAAGTAATCGAATGCCCAGGTTACGAGGCGGACGATATTTTAGGCACGTTTGCCGCCCGCGCTCAGGCGGCGGATGTTTCGGCTCTGCTTGTTACGGGGGATCGGGATGCGCTGCAGCTGATTTCCCCTTCTACCCATGTGTTGATGACAAAGAAGGGCATTTCGGAAACCATTGAATATGATGAACAAGAGCTCTATCATGCCTATGGATTGACGCCTGCGCGGATGCGGGATTTAAAGGGGTTAATGGGCGATAGCTCAGACCACATTCCCGGCATCCCGGGAGTAGGGGAGAAAACAGCGCTTAAGCTGCTGGCTGCCTATGGCAGTTTGGAAGAGACACTGTGCCATGCAAAAGAAGTGAAAGGGAAGCTGGGGGAACGGCTGCAGGAGTTTGGGGACCAGGCACGGCTAAGCTATTGGCTGGGCTGCATTGATACCAACGCTCCAGTGGAAGCCGCGTTGGAGGATTGCGCGTTTTCGCCGGCCCATATGCAGGATGCAGCTCCGCTGCTGTTGGAGCTGGAATTGCGCACCATTGCTTCCAGGCTGCCGGGTGAGGCGGCAAAGCCTGCGGTGCGTTCGCTTCAAATGGAAAGCGAATGGGAAACCATAGCCATTGAGGATGAAGCGGGGCTTTTAAAAATGGTACAAGCGCTGCAAAGCGCTGGGCAAGTAGCGCTGGCACGGGAAGATGGAGCCCTTTCACTGGCAGGAAACGGCAGACAATATGTAATCTCCCTCTCTGGCACATTGTTGGAACCGGGGTTGGACCCCGCTCAGGTTTGGCAAGCGCTAAAGCCTGTGCTGGAAGATGCCGCCATTCAAAAGCTGGTATTTGACGCCAAAGGCTGGATGCATTTGCTGGCCCGGCAGGCTATTCAATTGAAAAATGCTTCCTTTGACGCCATGATTGCAGACTATTTGCTCAATGCCATCCGCCCCACACAATCGTTGGGTACGCTTGCGCAAGAGCGTTTGGGAGCAGGCGCAAAAGGGGATGCGGTAGCGCTGGTACGGTTGTATTCCCCCATGTTGGAAGAAATGCGGGAAAAAGGGCTGATGGAACTGTACGAGACCGTGGAGCTGCCGTTGATCAGCGTGCTTTATGATATGGAACGGGAAGGCTTTATGGTGGATGGCACCATCTTAAAAGGGCTGCAGCAGGAATTTGGCCAGCGGATTGCCCAGTTGGCGCGAGAAATTTACCAGCATGCGGGAGAAGAGTTCAACATACTTTCTACCAAGCAGCTGGGGGCCGTGCTGTTTGAAAAACTGGGGTTGCCTGCAAAAAAGAAAACAAAAACCGGATATTCTACCGATGCGGATGTGCTGGAAGCATTGGCGGATCAGCACCCCATTGTTGCGCTGGTGCAGGAATACCGCTTTTTGACCAAATTGAAAAGCACCTTTGTGGACGGATTATTGGCTATGATTGACCCGCGTACCGGCAGGGTGCACACCAGTTTTAATCAGAACGTGACTGCCACCGGCCGGATTTCCAGTACAGAGCCTAACCTGCAAAATATTCCAGTGCGTACCCCTCTTGGCAGAGAAATTCGCAAGGCCTTTGTGGCCAGCCCAGGGAACCTGCTGGTGGGAGCGGATTATTCCCAGATTGAACTGCGCTTGTTGGCTCACATCAGCGGTGATGCGGCGATGCAGGATGCATTCCGAAGCGGGGGCGACATCCATGCCAGGACTGCCAGCGAGGTGTTTGATACGCCGTTAAGCCAGGTAACGCCCCAGCAAAGGAGCGCGGCAAAAGCGGTAAACTTTGGCATTGTATATGGAATTAGCGACTTTGGGCTGGCACGCAATCTGGGCATTGACCGTAAGCGGGCGGGAGAATATATCAAGCGATATTTGGAGCGTTACCCGGGCGTGGCGGACTTTATGCACCAGAGCGTAGAACGGGGCAAACAAGAGGGATGCGTTAAAACCTTGTTGGGCAGGCGGCGTGAATTGCCGGAGCTCAAGAGCAGCAATTATAACACGCGCTCCTTTGGGGAGCGGGTAGCCATGAATATGCCCATCCAGGGCACAGCGGCAGATATCATTAAACTAGCAATGGTTCGGGCCCATCGGGCTTTGGCTGGGCAGGAGCTGAAAGCCAAGTTGGTGCTGCAGGTACACGATGAGCTGATTTTTGACGTTCCCCGAGGAGAGGAAGAAGCTGTGGCAAAATTGGTGCAGGAATGCATGGAGGGGGCCATGCGTTTATGTGTGCCCCTGATTGCAGAGGTAAAAAGCGGCCACAGTTGGTATGATACGAAATGAGTGGGCGTGGGTTTCGGCGCGTAGGGATAACCGGGGGGATTGGCGCAGGCAAATCCACGGTTTCTGACAGGCTGCGTGAGCTTGGGGCGCTGGTGGTAGATGCCGATATGGCGGCAAGAGCAGTGGTGGCTCCAAACTCCCAGGGGCTGATACAATTGGTGAAACATTTTGGACAGGACATACTGGCCATAGATGGGACGCTTGTTCGCAGCCGTCTGGCAAACCGGGTGTTTGGAAACGAGAAGCAGCGCCAGGCAATGGATGCTATCCTGCACCCGTTGATTCAGGCATGGATGATGAAGGAAGAACGGCTGCTGCTGGAGAAATACGGCGGTAAACTGGTGTTTTGGGATGTGCCCCTTTTGGTGGAAACCGGTATGCAGGCCATGATGGACAGCGTATGGCTGGTGACCGCCAGGCGAGATGTGCGTATGGCACGCATTACCGCCCGGGATGGATGTACCCAGGCGGAAGCCCGCGCCAGGATGAAAAGCCAGCTGCCTGAGCGGGAAAAACGCAAGGTTGCGCAGCAAATCCTGGATAATTCCCGGGATATGGTTTTTCTATATCAGCAGGTGGACGCGCTTTATGCGCAAGAAATGCAGCAGGCACAGCCTGAAACATAAGGAGGCCTTGGTGGAAGGCAACGAAAACAGGAAAAAAAGATCAAACCGGGCTAATGTAGGCCTGATCATTGGAATGGTATGCATTGTAATCGCTGCCATCGCCGCTTTTTTTTTGAGCAGGGAAATGGAGAAGCGGACATACCGCATGGTATATCCCACATTAATTGGACAATATGCAGAGGAATTCCAGTTGGATCCTTACCTGGTGGCTGCCGTTATCCACACGGAAAGCGGAAACCGCCCGGATGCGGTGAGCAGTTCCGGGGCGGTGGGGCTGATGCAGGTGATGCCGGAAACGGGGGAGTGGATTGCCGGAAAGCTGGGCGTGCATGATTTTACCACGCAGCAGCTCTATGATCCAAAAACCAATATTCGTTTTGGCTGTTGGTATCTGGCCTTTTTAAAAGAGCGTTTTGAAGGGGACCGGCCCTTGATGCTGGCAGCTTATAATGCCGGCCACGGAAACGTAGCAAAATGGCTGGAGGACCCGGAGATTTCCCAAGATGGCCAACTGGTAAATATCCCCTTTGGGGAGACCGAGCGTTATGTGGAAAAGGTGCAGCGTGCATATGAAAAATATCAAACCCTTTATCCCAAACAATGGTAGCCTGCGGCGCTTGTTCAGAGCCGCTATTTTGCTGTGGCTTATAGGAGGGATAGCAGCATGCTTTGCCGGGTGTGGATCGTCTGGCACGCCCGATGCAACGGCTACCCCAATCGCCATACCGGAAGCAACCGTTACGCCCCTTCCTGCCCAGGGAGGGACGCTGCTATTGCCTATTTCCCTTAATCCCTTTACTTTGGAAGAAGGCGTATTGGAGCAAGTAGCGCCTCTTGCGGTAAACACGGAAGAAATGCGCAACTTTTATTCCCTAATTTATGAGCCGTTGCTGCGATGCGATGCTGCTAACCGTTTGACCACCAGCCTGGCGGAACGCTGGAGCTGTGACGATACGGGATTGGTTTGGACTTTGCAGCTTCGCCAAGGGGTGCGCTGGCATGCGGGAAATGGCACGCTTTCTGCGGATGACGTGGTATACACCATTGAACAAATCCGTTTATTAGGGGAGAAAAGCTACTATTATACCGAGTTGGAGCAGTCGGTTCTTTCCTGCGAAAAGGTGGACGAGCTTACCGTGCGCGTTACTATGAAGCAAAAGGGGCTTTGTAACCTGTATGCGTTGACGTTCCCCATCTTGTGCGCGCAAGGAGGCAGCAGCATAGAAGGCCTGCCCCTTAACGGCACCGGCCCTTATATTGCCCAACGCTTTGGCGGGGTGGTAGGCCAGGCTTATGTGGATTTGGAAGCCAACCAAACCTGGTGGAAACAAAGCCCCTATATCACAGAGATTCGTTGTCTGGCAAGGGAGAGCAATTCTGTAGCGCTGGATTCTTATGAAGCAGGATTGCTGAATTTTGTGCCTACAGACTCTATCTCCGCCGGGAAATACCGGGAGGCAGAGGTGACCAACACGTTGGATATAACAACCCAGGATGCGGAGGTGCTGCTGGTAAATCACCAAAATAGCATCCTATCCAATAGTAAGATACGCCAGGCAATTATATATGCACTGGATCGCAGTGCTATCATCTCCAACGTGTATATGAATCACGCTACCGTAAGCGATGTGCCGGTGCCGCCTGATTCCTTCCTGTATTCTGCCAGTTCAAAGCGTTTTGACTATGATAAGGCAGCTGCGGAAGCTTTGCTGGCCCAGGAAGGCTGGGAGGATCTGGATGGCGACGGAGTTCGGGAGAAAAACGGGCGTAAACTGCAGTTTACCCTGCTGGTAAATGACAGCATGGAAAGCACAAATCGAAAGAATGCAGCCGCGCTGGTGGAAACACAATTAGAGCAGGCAGGGTTTGACATTGAAGTAGTAAGCGCACGATATACCTTGAACAGCGCAGAAACCGAATTTGAAACCAAGCTTGTCAACCGGGAATTTGACTTGGCGCTGGCAGGCTTTCAGGTAGGAAGGAATGGAGACCTGTCCCCTTATCTTTCTGCAGGAGGGAGCAGGAATTACGGCGGATACACCAGCCAAAATTTAAACGCATTGATGAGCGCTGCCGCCCAAGCAGGGGACGAAACTGCCATGCGGGAAACCCATGGGAAGCTGCAGGAAGCGTTTGTAGAAGAATTGCCTTTTATTATGCTGTATTTTCGCCTCAATAGCCTGGTATACAGCACGCAAATTCAAGGCGTTGCCGAAGTGCGAGAGCCCGATATTTTGCGCACGGTAGAGCGATGGTACATGGAAACTGACGGCTAAGTATGGTATACTGGTTCAAAACTTGATAGGGGGAACCAATGCTCGAAGCAATTGTAATGATTGCCGTGCTTACGGCAGATCAAATAGCGAAATATTTTACGGATCGATATCTGATGCCTTTGGGTACGTCCTACCCTTTGTGGGAGGGCGTATTTCATCTGACCAGCGCCCATAATACCGGCGCGGCTTTCGGCATGCTGGCCGGAGCGAAAACTTTTTTTATTGTGGTTACGGTAATCGCCTGCGCCATCCTTTTGTGGGTTTTGATTTTTAAGCGGCATATGTTGCACCGGTTAATCCGTTTTGCGCTGGCGTTGGTGCTTGCCGGCGCTGTGGGCAACCTGATCGATCGGATTTGGCTGGGATACGTGCGGGATATGCTGGATTTTTGCCTGATTCATTTTGCAATCTTTAATGTGGCGGATGCGGCGGTTTGCATTGGCATGGGGCTGTTGCTGGTTGATGTAATATTTTTCCCCAAAGGCAGGCGGTTATTAGAGCAGGTGTTAAAAACCGAAAAAAAGCCACAGCAAGAGGATGATCGCCCCCAAAAACAGGCGGGTATGCAAGCTTTGGAGGGAGAAGAAGCGCAGTCCGGGCAAATGAAAGGGCAGGGCAGCCTGGAGGATGGCAGTGGAAGAACGGATGGATGAGTGCAACCTCCCTTGGGAAGGGGAGGAAGATATCGCGTATCGCTTTATCGTAGCCCAATCAGGCCAACGGCTGGACATGTATTTAGCAGGACAGAACGAAGGGCAGGTAAGCCGCTCCCGTATTCAGCGGCTTATTTTGGAAGGCGGCGTGCTGGTGAATGGCGTGGCGCGCAGAGCAAATCATAAGCTCAGCAGTGGCGATGTAGTGGAAATGGTTTTAGAGCCGCCCCAGGAGCTGGAAGTGGAGGCGGAAAATATCCCATTGGATATTGTATATCAGGATGGGGATATTTGCGTCGTCAACAAGCCCAAAGGCATGGTGGTGCATCCAGCGGTTGGAAACCAAACCGGCACTATGGTAAACGCGCTGCTATACCATGTTAAGGATCTTTCCGGGATCGGCGGCGTACTGCGGCCAGGGATTGTTCACAGAATTGATAAGTATACCTCGGGTTTGATTGTGGTAGCGAAAAACGACAGGGCGCATCAATCCCTGAGTGCGCAAATCAAAGCGCATACAGCAGGGCGCACGTATCTCGCCATTGTGGAGGGCAATATCCGGGAGGATACCGGCGTGGTAGATCAGCCCATTGGCAGGCATCCTGTGGATCGTAAACGCATGGCCATTGCACCGGAGGGCAGGCCCTCCGTCACCCACTGGCAGGTGCTGGAGCGGTTTGGGCAATTCACATTACTGCAGCTGCGGCTGGAAACCGGACGTACCCATCAAATCAGAGTACATATGGCCTATTGTAAACACCCTGTGGCAGGAGATATCGTATATGGACCGGCCAAACCCAAGCTGGGGCTGGAGGGGCAGGCTTTGCACGCCTGGAAGCTGGAGCTAACGCATCCGCGTACGGAGGAACGGATGATATTTACGGCTCCGCCGCCAGAAGATTTTTTGGCTGCGCTGCGCAAGGCTGGCTGGGACGGCAGGCGGATTTGGGAGGAAATGAATTGAAAAAAGTCGTTACTATATTGTTGATTGCATGTTGTATTCTATTTGCCGGTTGTGGGGCGGCGGATGATTGCCGCTTGATTCCACCTGAGGATCTCACCCAGGAGGCATTGCACGCCTTTGCCAGCCTGGATGGAGAGCGGGGATTGATGCTTTATGCAGATCCTGCCCAAATGGGCAGCAGGGAAATTCGAATGTATGCGGTGCTGTACGGCCCAATGGGCCAGGAATTATCCCTTTCCCGTTCATTTACAACCTTAAAGATGCAGGTGTCGGGGGAAGCCGGCGAGGGATATGCGGTATGGCGTATCACTTATGACCCCAGCTGGATACGCCGGGCGGAATTTGTGGGCCCTGCGGGAGACACGTTGACGATGGATGGTTACGAAGAGCTTTCCTTTGTGGCGGAAAAAGTTTTCCAGCAAGAAGAGGAATAACTCTTTTCTATATATTCTATTTACAATTTATTTATAAAATGGTATAGTAGCTAAAGTGAAACAGAGCTTTAATTCGGCACCGTGATGTCGAAAAGGTCTGGGTGTATATGCTATGCTGGCGCATACGCTTTCCGGGCCGGGAAGCGTATTTTTTATGTTTGCAGGACGGGAGGTGGGAGCATGGTGCAAGGCGCAAAGCAAATTATGGACCAGGATGGGATGAACCGGGCATTGATCCGTATTTCTCATGAGGTTTTGGAACGCAACAAAGGAACGCAGGACCTGGTGTTGGTTGGCATCCGTAGAAGAGGCCTGCCTTTGGCGCAGCGGATTGCCCAAAATATTCGCAAGATTGAAGGCGTAGATATTCCGGTAGGCGGGCTGGATATTACGTTTTATCGTGACGATTTGTCCCAGGAATGGGAACAGCCAGTGTGCAAGGGCAATGATTTCACCTTTGAGGTAAATAAAAAAGTAGTGCTGCTGGTAGATGATGTGTTGTTCACCGGCCGTACTGCCCGGGCAGCAATGGAGGCTGTGATGGATTTGGGGCGTCCGGCGCGTATTCAACTTGCGGTATTGATTGACAGGGGCCATAGGGAATTGCCCATCCGTGCCGACTATGTTGGGAAAAATTTGCCTACCGCAAAGGAAGAACAGGTTGTGGTATGCGTGAAAGAGTTTGATGCGAGCAACCAGGTATTGCTGCAACGTTAGCCAAAGGACAATGAAGCATTGCATCTGGGCATCTGCCGGGATGTTGCGATATGAATTTATTTTTATACATAGGAGGATCCTTTGATGAGCAATCCATATCAAACGGAATCTAAGTTTACGGCAAAGACCGCCGTACTTAGCTTCCAACACATGTTTGCCATGTTTGGCGCAACCGTGCTCGTACCTATCCTGTGCAATATGAGCATCAGCGTAGCACTGCTGGCTGCAGGGGTAGGAACCATCTGCTTCTACTTTATTACCAACCGTAAAGTTCCGGTATTCCTTGGGAGCTCCTTCGCTTTCTTGCCGGCTTTGCAAAGCTGCATGGCTGGTACCACCATCGGTACGCCGGAGTGGAATATACAAATGGGCAAGGCTATGGTTGCCGTAGTGCTGGCTGGCTTGGTGTACGTAATCCTCTCTCTGGTCATCAAGCAGGTGGGCGTAAAAAAAGTGAAGCGCCTGTTTCCCCCCATTGTGGTTGGACCGGTAATTATTGTAATTGGCATGATACTGGCGCCCAAAATGTTCTGGAACAATATCATTGGCCAGGCTGTGTGGACAGGAACGCCCGTTTGGAAGGAATGGACTGCTGCCGGCATTACGGCGCTGAGCATTGTTGTGGTCAACGCCTATGCCAAACCCAAGAGTTTCCTCAAGGTAATCCCCATTCTCATGGGCTTTATCGTAGGATATATCTATTCCCTTTTCATTGGATTGGTGGATTATTCCAGCTGCGACTGGAGCAAGATTGTGATTTTCCAGGATATGCAGACGACCTTTGGCTTCTACAACCACTTGAGCTTTGACGCGGGCACGATCCTGGCCATCGTTCCCCTGGCTTTGGTAACCTTTATGGAACACCTGGGGGATATCAGCGCTAACAGCATGATCTGCGGTAAAGACTTTATGGTAGACCCCGGCGTGCATAAAACTGTATTGGGCGATGGCGTCGCTACCATGATCGCGGGTTGCCTGGGCGGCCCTGCCAACACCACTTATGGTGAAAACACAGCAGTGTTGGCAATTACCAAGAACTATAATCCTAAAAACATTTTCTATGCTGCCTGTATGGCTGTGGTGTTTGGCTGCTTCTCCGTCTTTGGTACGGCAATCAGCACCATTCCCTCCGCGGTAATTGGCGGCGCTTCCATTGTGCTCTTTGGCATGATTTCCGCTTCCGGCCTGCGGGCGTTGGTGGATGCCAGGGTAGATTTCTCCAATTCCAAGAACCTGATTGTGGTTTCCGTAGTGCTGGCAATTGGCCTTGGCTTGGGCGCAATGAGCCTGGCAGGCGATATCACCGGGGACAGTTCCCTGAAAATCATGGCGGGCAGCGTGGAGTTGTCTCCGTTGGCCATCGCTACCGTAGTGGGCATTGTTTTGAACCTGATCATCCCCAACCACAAGGAAGAGGAAGACACAGAACCCGCGCCGCTCATTACCGTACAAACAGTAGTAGAGGAAGAAGAAAAATAAAGGTTGTTTTCAACCTTAGGCGCAAAGCCGGGCGGTGGAAAAATTCCACCGCCTTTTTTAACGGCTTATGTTGCCTGAAAGGCTTTCATAGCGTAAGATAAAAAGACGTGGAATGACCTGAAAGGCGGTGCGAGTTGATGAGAAGAGGCCGTTGGGCGGTTGGATTATTGCTATGCGTTATTTGCTTTTTGCTCCCATTGCGTGCAAAAGCGGAAGAAGCGCATGCTATGACTGACTTTGAACAGCAAATTGTAGAAACCGGATTGCGGCTGCTGCCTTATGATCATCCCTTTGTATTGGCTTATGAAAAGGCACATGGAGTGGATATTGACTCTTATGTGGCGCAGATCAAGGGAGTTACCGTGTCGGGTGTACCGTTTCAGTTTGGCGGCAATGGACGAAATTCCGGCTTTGGAGAAAATTGGTGGGCTAGCACCGGAGACGCACAATATCCTGTACGTGGGCTGGACTGTGCGGAATATATCGCCTGGATTTATTATCAACTGGGCTATACAGTGAACGATTCCTCCGCAGGGCAATTTTTATCCGGTGTAAGCGGCGTCCCCAGAAAACTGCCGGGCGTCAGAGAGCATCTGGTTATTCCTTCCTTTGAGGAAGCCATGATTGGGGATGTAGCCTATAACTCGCAAAATTACAGTTATCGCAGCGGCCACGGCAGCCACACGCAACTGTATATTGGCACTGCGAGAAAATTGGGATTGGTAGAAGCGCTGCAGGAATACTGGCCGGATTTTCCACCGGATGCCCATTTGGTGCTGGAATGCGGTTGGTCGGATGGGCGCTATTACTATGACTTGATGAAAAAGCTAAAAGTGCGTCACGCCCGCTCCAGCCTGGCGGGGGTTGGCGTGCAGTTTTTCACATCCGTTAAATCCGGCAAGCAGACGCTATATCAATGCCCCAATGGGGTATTTAAGTGGCAAAACCCGGATACGGGGCATACCTTCCGCATTGAATCCCGTTTGGAAGCCCAGAAAAGGCCACTGCAATATAAAGCAAAAAGCGGGATTGAGAATATCATAAATTTATCCAGACCTATTATCAGGCCGGACGAATAATATTGCCCGGAAAGCATCCCGAAAATGCGACAGCAAAATTCATAAAGCCGCCATTTTTTTATGGCGGCTTTATGATATGATGGAACCGGTAATACTTGCATAGCAGGAGGGAGGAGCGCACATGTATGAAACTGCGTACGATATCGTAGCGTTGGGTATGCGCTACTTTTTTCTGATCCTTATCCTATATATTTTAATTCGCCTTATCCAACATTCCGTGCGGGAATATAAGGCAATGCAGGAAGTAAAGCAGCAGGTGCGCAGCATTTCCCCAGGATATTTGGAAGTACTCAGCCCCGAAGCTCTGGCAGGGCAGCGGTATGCACTCAAGCGGGAAAGCACTATTGGCCGCTCCAAACGGGCGGATATCGTGATCGATTCTGTTGCATTGGCCCCAATCCATGCCGTTTTATATGAGAAAAAGAACGGCCTGTATGTGGCG
This sequence comes from Bacillota bacterium, assembly GCA_023451115.1. Lineage (GTDB taxonomy): Bacteria > Bacillota > Clostridia > Christensenellales > CAG-138 > JAEXFV01. The sequence continues at coordinate 1,214 of JAEXFV010000191.1, read as the reverse complement.
GATTACGGCAGCGCAGCAGGGGTATTGATCAATGGGGAGCGAATCCCAAAACGCAAGGAAGAACTGCTGTATACCCAGGATACGTTACAAATGGGAGACCTTCTTTTGATGCTGCATCTGGAGGGAGAGGAGGAAGAGGATGAATAGATGGAAGCGGGTCAGTGCTGCTGGATTGTTGACGCTGATTATCCTCTTCGAGCTTTCCGCATTTTCTTTGCTGGCATTCCGTGATTCGGTTATCGATTATGGAGCATTTGCATTTGGCGGCATTTTGGTGGCGTTGTTGCTGTTTCAATATATTTTGTTGACATCGGTATTTCGTCATTTGGACCGATTTTTACTGATTATTGCCAACGTGCTGGTGGCAATTGGGTTGATCGTGCAGTACAGGATTGATCCGGACACGGCTTACAAACAGATCGTGTGGTTTGGCATTGGCATGCTGTTGATGGTGATTTGCATTGTATTGATGCGCAGGCCCAATTTGTTTCGGCGTTTGAACTGGCTGATGATGCTGGCTGGCGTAGGGGTGCTGGCGGTGCTGTTTGTGATCGGCAGCGAAAAATATGGCGCCAAAAACTGGATCTCCATTGGAAATATGAGCTTTCAGCCTTCAGAATTCGTCAAGGTGATGACGGTATTCATTTTGGCGCATTGGCTTACCAACAGCACAGATATCCGCAGTATGTTGCCTATGCTGGTGTATGTACTCATGGTGGTTGGCCTGCTGGTGCTGGAACGTGACCTGGGGGCGGCGGTACTGATTGCGGGAACCGCTTTGATCGTTTATTATGTGGCCACCGGCAATAAGGTTATGACTTGCGTGGGGTTGGGCGTTGGCAGCATAGGCGCCGTTGCCAGCTACTTTTTGTTTGACCATGTAAAGGCGCGGGTAGCGATTTGGAAAAATCCCTGGGCCACCTATTCGGGCAGTGGCTATCAAATTGCGCAAGGCCTCATGGCAATTGCCAGCGGCGGGCTTTGGGGCATGGGCTTAACCAGAGGGACGCCCAAGGTTATTCCCGCTTACCACACGGATTATATTTTTGCCGTGATTTGCGAAGAATTTGGAGCAATTGTGGGGATCTGCGTCATCGCTTTTTATCTGGTATTCATTATTCGGGGAGCGTTGATTGCGCTTAATGCACCGGATCGCTTTACCATGCTTACGGCCTTTGGGTGCACGGTGTTGATTACGCTGCAAAGCTTTATTA
>JAEXFV010000172.1 GCA_023451115.1 Bacillota bacterium | reverse complement strand
GGATATGGCTGGGTGAAGCTGACGGACACAGAAACCGTACAGAAAAGAGCCTCCCTCTACGTCTGATGTTGAAATACAACCCCAAACGGCAACGTCCGAAACGGGCAGAGGGCCAGCTCTTACTGATAAAAGTATATCATATCTCCATGCAAAAGAAACAGATTTTTGCACAAGCGGCACAGAAAAAAAAGGAGTTGACCAGCTCACCGATGCGCCGAAGCCCCCGATGCTGAACGTCCGAAACTGGGCCAGTCAAACTCCTAAAAAAGGAGTTGACCAGTTCGCAGATGCCAAAGCCCCCGCGCCGAACGTCCTAAACGCATCCGGACTAACTCCCTCTATGAGAATACTATATCAAACCCCGTGAAAAAGATACCCCCAATTCATTTGAAAATTAAAGTTTAAGCAATTTTTTTGCATGCATTGAGTGGGTTATGATATAGTAAAATTAAGAGTAGGGGTTAGCAGAACGTTTTCGGGCGTGCCAGCCGGGGGTGCCATGGCAGCATCAGGCTTCTGCATTGACCCCCTGCTTTTTTTAACTGCGGTTTGAAGGGCAACTAATGTAACCCGGTATATATAATACAGCGTATAGATAGGGTATAGAGTGAGTATATATAAAGCACATATATTCTTATATCAGACGCGCCACGTGCGCGCGTGTTAGTTATAACTAACTAGAAATATTCCCGTTCAAATTCTGGTATTAAAAATGGGTTTTAAAAATACAAGTGGGTTTATTGGTGGGTTTTTAGGAGGCGGGAAATAAAGAAAACCCCAGATAACTTCTAGGGTTTTTCTTGGCGGAGAGAAAGGGATTCGAACCCTTGATACGGTTCCCCGTATACACGATTTCCAGTCGTGCGCCTTAGACCAGCTCAGCCATCTCTCCAGAATAGCCACTGCTCATTTCTTCAATCTTGAGCGCTTTCCTATCTTACAATAAAATGCAGAAAAAAGCAAGAAGGAATTCTAAAAGAAAAGGATTATTCAATGGCGATATGGCAATTTTGTAAACAAAGAGGCAGAAGAACAGGGCTTTTTCAGGAACAGCTTTGCGGAAAAATATTGGTATGGTATAATACTAGAATATGGTTTGCTTTGAAAACGGATGAAGCAATGGAGAAGATATGCTGAGAATAAAAATTTGGTTTAAAAAACTTGGTTATAAAATACGACGTGGATGGCGGCGGTGTGCTGGAGCATGGGCTCACGCATGGGCGCGCATTACCCGGAGAGAAAAAGAAGAGGACACAGAGCTGTTTGCGGATACGCACAGTGCCCCAGTGCTGGATGAAAACGGGGAATTTATGGACGAAGATTCAACGCGCCTGTTTGCACCGGTGCGGGATGAGCAAATGAACTTGCAAGAGCGAAATAACAAGGGGAAAGAGGAAGAACCAGAACAACTATTTGTAGCCCGCAACCGTCCGCGGCCTTTTGTGCTAAGCGTTCTGTTTTGTGTAGTAAAACTTACGTTGCTGGTTGTAGTGCTGTTAGGTTTTGCAGGGCTGGGCGGGGTAATCGGCATAGCCAAGGCTTATGTGGATACTACTCCAACATTGGACCGTGCTCAGCTCACCAAATCAGATCGGACATCGTATCTGTATGATATGAATGGCGATTTGATTACCAGCATAGCAGATTTGGAATACAGGGATTGGGTGGATATTGAAGATGTGCCGGAAATGCTGAAAAACGCCTTTGTGGCAGTAGAAGATGTGCGGTTTTACCGGCATAATGGCGTAGATATCAAGCGGTTGATGAAAGCGGCAATTGAGGTGCTGGGAAACAGCAATTCATCCGGTGGAAGCACGATTACGCAGCAATTGATTAAAAACAAAATCTTAACTTCCGAGCGAAACTATAAGCGTAAAATTCAAGAGGCCTATTTGGCGCTTGAGCTGGAACAAGAAATATCCAAAGACGATATCTTAGAAGCATATTTAAATGATATTCACCTGGGTGGCTCCAATTATGGGGTAAAGACGGCGGCGAAAGATTATTTTGGGAAAGAGCTGTCTCAACTTACCATTCGGGAATGCGCACTGCTGGCGGGGATTACCCGTTTTCCCTCCCGCTATAATCCCCGTACCAATCGGTATAGCGAGGATGAAAGCAAATGGCAGAACACGGTAAAACGTACCAACACCGTATTGGAAGCCATGTATGAGAATGGATTTATCACCTTGGAGCAATATGAGGAGGCATTGGCAGAAGAGGTACATATTGTAAAAGAATCCCAGCAAAGCCGTATGTATGATATGCCGCATTTTGTAGAATACGCCATTCGGGATGTGGTGACGCATTTGTTAGCCCAGCGGAATTTGCCCGATACCAATGCAAACCGCAGTATGGTTGAAAACGAGCTGCGTACGGGAGGCTATCATATTTATACTACGGTAGATCCCGCAATACAGAATACCGTGCAGGAAACGTTGGAAAATTGGGAAGAGTATCCTACGCTTGCCAATCCGGATGCAGCAGTAAAAACGGAAACGCTTAGCAATGGAGCACAGATTGTTACGGTACAGCCTCAGGCTTCGGCAGTTGTGCTGGATTATCATACCGGCGAGTTGCGTGCTGTTGTAGGCAGCAGGGAAACCCCTACTATTCGCAAAAGCTTAAACCGGGCCTATCAAAGCTATATGGAAGTAGGTTCCGCAATAAAACCCATTGCAATCTATGGCCCTGCCCTGGATGCAGGCGCTTCTCCCGCTAGCGTAATTGCAAACCTGCCGGCAGCGATTGACGGGTGGGGAACGGATAAGGGATATCCGGCTATTGGCAATAAAGAGCGCATTGGCCCTGTCACCTTACGCCGCGGCGTGATGTCGTCGTTAAACGTTGTAGCGGCGCGTACTCTGTTTGAATACATCTCACCAGAAGTGGCCGCTCAATATTTGGTTAATATGGGCGCAGAACGCTCCGAAATTAATGCTGATGGGCCAGGATTGGCCCTGGGTACTTCGGGGCTAACCACCATCCAGATGGCCGCTGCCTATGGAACGATTGCCGGCGGAGGAGAATATAAAGAGCCACTTTCTTTCTCAAAAGTGGTGGATGATGATGGCAATGTTGTGCTGGACGCTGAGGCGGTGCGGATCCGGCATCAGGTGTTTAAGCCTTCAACGGCATGGTTATTGGCAGATATTTTAGAAGATGCGGTTCAAAGCGGAACCGGTACCAGGGCAAAAATCAGCGGAATGACTGTGGCGGGCAAAACCGGCACCAATGCAAATTATAAAAGCGTTTACTTTGCTGGAATGACGCCTTACTATACCGCTACCGTATGGATTGGACATGACAATCCGCAATACGTGCTGAAAAAGGGCGCGGAGGGGGGCCGATATGCAGCGCCTGTATGGCAGGCTTTTATGTCCAAAATCCATGAAGGGTTAGCGGATAAAGACATTATGGAAACGACGCCGGAAGAACTGGGCTTGGTGAAAAAGACGGTTTGTTCCGTATCCGGTTTGCTGGCCACCGATGCTTGTAAGGCGGATACCGATGGGCATACGCCTGTGTCCGATTGGTTCTTAGCGGAAAATGCACCAACGGAGTATTGCGATATGCATGCTGCAGTTACTTTATGCTCCGTAACCGGGCAGATTGCTACGGAAAATTGCCCTGAATCTTATATGGTATCAGGCTCCCAGGTGTTGATCCGGCCAGGAAGCTATTATGACCAGTTTACGGATGAAGAACTGGCTGCTGGCTTTACCAACGCGGTGCGCACCGCCCTCACCGTGGAAGAATATATGCAGTGGGCAGCAGGCGGAGCGAATGTGTGCCAGCTGCATGGCTGGTACCAGGGCGGCAGTTTAAGCGGCTTTCAGGTGCAAAAGCAAGCAGAAAATATGATAAACACCCTGGAAGACTGGTTAAGCCGGGATTTAACTGAAGAAGATCGAGAACGATTAGAACAAGACCTGGAAAATTTGGAGGAGCAGATCGAACAGGGCGTGTCGCAGAAAATCTATGCCGCGATAAACCAAGCGGAATATGATTTATCCTACTTGGAGGATCGGTACGATGAAGCGGCAGGATGACGTGTGGAAGAGTTTAAAAGCGTTATACCAGATGCAGGCAGATTTGTTGCAAGGGAAAGAGCTGGAAGAAAAACGCCAAGGAGCGTTTGGACAACCTGTATTTGGGGAAGGGAATTGGAAACGCCCGAAGCTGATGCTCATTGGGGAAGCGCCTGGAGCAGAGGAAACCCAACAGAAAAAGCCGTTTGTTGGAAAAGCAGGACGGCAATTGGATGAATTGCTGCAGCAGGCGGGAATAGAGCGCAATGAGATTTTTATTACCAATGTGGTGAAATATCGTCCCTATATTAGCCGCAATGGCAGCTTGCGCAACCGCACGCCGGATAAGGAGGAAGTATTGTTTGCGCTGCCGCTGTTAAAACAGGAGCTTCTGTTGGTGCAGCCGCAGCTGGTGGCCACGTTAGGGAACGTACCGCTGAATGCTTTGCTGGCTCTAGCGGGGGAGCAACCGTCTACCATCGGAAAGATGCATGGGAAAAAACGGGATTGCTACATTGCAGGCAGGGTTATTGCATTTTATCCGCTGTATCATCCTGCCAGCACTATTTATAACCCGGCTTTGCGGGATACTTGCAAAGAAGATATTATGGGTTTGGCAAATCTGCTGTGAACAATTGGTGAAAAAGGAATACCAGTGGATTGTCTAAAATTCCAGTATGGTATAATAATTAGGAAAAACAGGCCTGATGCTCTCTCTGGTAGGAGGATGGAAATATAGATGAAAAAACGCTTGCTTTGTTGGGGATTGGTTTTTTTGATGCTGCTGGCGGTGCCGGCGGCGTCCGCCTCTTCCCGCCAATTCGGACAAATTACAGGCGAGGATGTCCGCTTACGGGCAGAAGCGAATACGGAGAGCGCCGTGTTGGCGGAACTGCCGCTTAATGTAGAAGTAGAAATTTTGGAAGAGAAGGATGGATGGTACCGGGTGTTATATGGCGACCTGGTAGGTTATGTGCGTCAGGACCTGGTGTTTGCCAGCGCTACAGGAAGCAGAGCAGCTTATGTGTTGGAAGATGGCGTCAAGCTTCGGGGTGGCCCAAGCGCTTTAGCATATGTAGTGGATGAATTATCAGCATCTCAGGGCGTCAAAGTGAAGCAGATGTTAGGAGAGTGGTATTTTGTAGTAGCGGCAGACAGCGTGGGATATGTGCACCGCAACTATCTTTTAATGACCAAAGCGACAAACGCGGCTAGTAATATGTTAAAAGCTGGAATGGAGGGCCAGGAAGTCAAGCGCATGCAAACCAAGCTTTATGACCGGGGATTTATGGCAAAGGTGGATATTACCGGATTGTATGGCGCAAAGACGCGAAAGGCTGTGGCTGAATTTCAGGAAGCCTGCGGGTTTGATGCGGATGGCGTGGCAGGGGCAATTACCCTACAAGCCTTATATGATAGCAGCAACAAGATTACAAAAGCAAACGCTTTAGCCACCCAAGTAAAAGGCAGTGTGGAGTTGCTGGACTGGTTTAAGGGAGGATCGGATTGGCTGGCAAAATACAGCAATTTTGTAGTAATTGATGTGCGTACCGGACTTTCCTTTCAGGCCAGGCGTTTTGGTGGATGGTACCACGCAGATTGCGAGCCGCTGACTGCGGCAGACACCGCGGTCATTAAAAAAATGGCGGGCGGTGAGTGGTCGTGGGATCGCAGGCCAATTTGGGTGAGCTATCGTGGGCGTGTGGTAGCTGCCAGCATGCATTGTATGCCGCATATGGCCAACCCTACCAAAAGCAATAATTTTCCGGGGCACTTTTGCATCCACTTATATAATTCATTGGTACATGAAAATTCCAAAACTTGCCCACGTCATCAACGCTGTGTACAGGAAGCATACCGGGCAGGAAAATAAGGGGAGGATAACGGCGTGAAGATTTTGATTGCTGACGATGATCCAGTCGTCCACGAATCCTTAGGGATTTACTTGAAAGCAGAGGGTTTTGAACCAGTTGACGTATATGACGGGGAAGCGGCTGTGCAGAGCGCTGACCAGGATATCGGGTTGTGTGTGCTGGATATTATGATGCCGCAAAAATCTGGCATTGAGGTGTGCAAAGAAATCCGCAAAAATTCCCAATTACCCATTATTATGCTGACGGCCAAAGGAGAAGAAGTAGACCGGATCATTGGGCTGGAACTGGGAGCGGACGACTATATTGTAAAACCCTTCAGCCCCAGGGAAGTTGTGGCGCGGATTAAGGCGGTGCTGCGCAGAACCCAGGAACAACAGGAACACAATGACGATGGCGTGCTGAATTTTAATGGGCTTTCCATCGATTTAAAGAGCTATACCGTTACCCTAAGAGGGGCGCCGGTAGTGTGCACGCCTAAGGAAATTGAAATTTTGCATATGCTGGCCTCCAACCCTGGACAGGTGTTTACCAGGGAACAACTGCTCAACCGGGTATGGGGATATGATTTTGCTGGGGAAACCCGCACGGTAGATACGCACATCAAACGTATTCGCGCAAAGCTGGAGAATGAAGGCTTGGGTTGGAGCATTAAAACCATCTATGGCGTAGGCTATAAATTTGAAGTAGAAGGGTAACGCATGGTGCCCCAAGAGGTGGTAACCTAGTTTATGAGAAGTATATTCCTTTGGCGCATGTTGCTAATGCTCTCCATTACGGTTTTGTTGGCCGCCCTGTTTATGATGGGCGGCTATATGTATTTAAGCCGGGATACCTATACCGCTATCAAACTATCTGAGCTTTTGCCAAAAGCGAAGATCGTCTGCCAGGTGGTGCAAGAATATCAGTTACAGGAGATTTCTTCACAAGCGTTTCATAACATCGTAGGGCGGATGATGGAAGAAGACGATACGATTTGCGTCATTACGGACGCCAACGGAGAAATCGGTTACCTAAATGAGGAAGCGTTTGGCCCTGATATTGATGTTGCGCAGGCAAAAGGGCTATTAAAAGAAGAAATGCAAACTGTGCTTTCAGGGCAGAATTTGCAAAAAGACAACATCCGCCTTTCTAACGGAGAATTTGTGATTGCAGCAGGCGTCCCTATTAAAGCACAGGATAATGCCACGGTGGGGGCGGTGTTGTTGTTAAAATCGGTGGAAGAGATCAACGCTGCCACCGGGGAACTAAACGCTGCGTTGTTGCTGGCAGCAGTTATTGTATTTCCGCTAACCATGGTGATTTCTTCGTTTGCATTTCGGAGAATTACCGGCCCGTTGCATCGGATGGGGGAAGTCGCTATTCAAATGAGTAAAGGCGATTTTCAGGTTCGGGCAAATGAGGACGAAGTGGGTGAAGTTGGCCTGCTGGCCAGGGCCTTGAATACCTTGTGTGACAATCTCTCCCATACGATTCATCAGTTGCGGGCGGAAAAGAGTCAGCTCAACCAAATTTTGGCCAGCTTTACAGAGGGGGTTGCCGCTACCGACAGCCTCGGTATGCTGACCCACTATAATCCGGCATTGATGGAAATGTTTGGTGCGGTATGTATCAATAGCAGGATGGACCTGGTTCCGGATGCTGCTGTGTGGCAGGCGTTTGATGCCGTATTTCAAAGTGGGGAACCCCAAAGCATGCATTACCCTTTGCCGGGTGAACGCATGTTATGGATTACCATATCCCCGGTAGTCACGGAGGCGGGAGATCGGGCAGGGGTAGTAGGGTTGTTTAAAGATATGACGGAAATGGAGCGGCTGGAACGCACCCGCAGGGAGTACGTGGCAAATGTTAGCCATGAGCTGCGTACGCCGCTTACTGCAGTACGTGGGCTGTTGGAGCCTTTGGCGGACGGCATGGTAAAGAGCGAGGAAGATCGGCAACGCTATTACCGAATTATGCTGCGGGAAGTTTTACGCCTGTCCCGTTTGATTACGGATATGATGGAGCTGTCCAGGCTGCAATCGGGCACAGGATATATGGAGCTTTCCCAGGTTGAGATTAACGAAGTGCTGCAAGATGTGCTGCAGGGATATGAAAAAGAGGCAAAGCAGCGGGGAATCTCTTTGCAGTTGGAAACTGTGGAATTGCCAACGGTGCTTACGGATCCGGACCGGGTGGAACAGGTGCTGGTGATTTTATTGGATAACGCCATGCGGTATACGCCACGGGATGGCAAAATCACTTTGAAGGCGGAAGATGGAGCGCGACTAAAAATTTCGGTACAGGATACTGGGTGCGGTATCCCAAAAGAAGATCAGGAACATGTGTTTGACCGCTTTTATAAAGTGGATAAATCCCGCAAAGAAGGCGGTACAGGCTTAGGGCTTTCTATTGCAAAATTTATTATGGATAAGCTGGGCGAGACCATTTGGTTGGAAAGTGAGCCGGGAAAGGGCGCCTGTTTTTCCTTTACACTTAAAAAATATGTGAAAAACGCAATACCATTGGGCCCTGTACAGGAAGCTTGGAAAGAACAGGAGACGATTGCACTATCGTCGGATGAAGTGGAACAGGCGCTTCCCAAAACTGACGCTTTTGGTTCTCAGGATGCACCTTATGAAGTATTGCCTGAAGAAAAGAAGAAAGCCAAGGTTCAGGAGCAACCGCTTCCCCGTAAACCGCGCATGGTGAATACGAAAAAAAATACGAAGAATTAAGGTTTATCCGCAGCGAACGCTGGCGCAAAGTTGCATATTTTTGCTTGCCGAACATACCCTGTAATAGGCGGTGCTTGGACAAAACAGGCGCGGCCAATCTCAGAGGACCCCGCATTTGGTGGGTACGGCAGGAGGCAGCAATGGAATATACACGGCGCAGACGAAAAAGAAGGCATATTGTAAGGCGCAGCAGCAATGGCGGCGGCAGGGTGTTCGCGGCATTGCTGGTGGCAGGGGCGGTGATTTACCTGGTTAGCGCCTCGGCTGCTGGTACTTGGATTGCGCAGAATGTAATGGCGCCGGTTTTTCAGGCGGTAGATGGAGTTGTGGCAGGCTTTTCTTCTACGCCAGCCCCGCAGCCTATAGTACAAACCCCTGATCAACAGATTACTGTGCCGCCATCCGCAGGGGTAGATACGGTTGCAGCGGAGGTGGAGGTGCCGGCAATCAGCTGCTTTGCGCTGCAAATGGGGGTATACTCCAGCCAACAAAATGCACAGATCCAGGCTGCGGACCTGCAAAAGCGGGGTGCAGGAGGATATGTGATGGAGGATGCGGGGCGCTACCGGGTACTTGCGGCAGCATATGAAGACGAGCAAAGCCTCAAACAGGTTCGGGAACAGCTTCTGACAGAGGGGATGGAAAGTGCTTCTTATGTGCTGAGTACCCAGGGGACCCATTTGCGGGTCAGCGCCACCCAGGAGCAAATTGATGGCATTAAAGCTGGATTTGAAGCTCTGTATACACTGCAACAGGGGATTGGCAGGGCAGCGCTGGTATTTGATCAGCAGCAGCAAACAGTAGAAGATGGGCGCGCGGCGGTAAAAGAAATGCTGCAACAAATACAAGCGGCTCAAACGGCTTTTGCTGCAATTGATGCGGGCGATAGCCCCGTTTTGAGCACGCTTTCTAATTGTCTTAACACATGCACGGGAGCGGTAGAGGAACTTTCTGGCTATCAAACGCAAAGCACGGTGGATTTTTCTTCCAAAATGAAGTACACTCAATTATATATAGCCGATGCATATGCAAAGCTGGATCAAGCCATATCCACAACATGATGAACGCTATTTAATCTATAGCGTAAATACGATAAAATAGATAAGATAGAGGGATATTATATACAAAAGAGTAATGGAGGAATGGCATGAAAATCGCAGATATTGTACGGATATTAGACGCACAGGTTCTCTGCGGACAGGACAAGCTGGAGGAAGAAATAACCGCGGCATTTGGGACGGATATGATGAGTGACGCGCTTGCGTTTATGCAAGAGAAAACATTGCTTTTAACGGGTATGGTGAACACCCACGTAATTCGAACAGCGGAGATGCTTGAGGTGCGCTGCGTTGTTTTTGTAAGAGGGAAGCCGGTTTCAAACGAAGTGCTGCAAATGGGAGAAGATCAGGGCATGGTGCTCCTTGCTACGCCCAAAACATTGTATATCTCATGCGGGCTGCTTTATGAACAGGGCCTTCCAGGATGTACGAGGAATTGAATATGGACGGTGCTTGTTATTTTGAAATTTATCCTGTTGAGCAGGGCAATTTTGAAACTGCTGGGGAAGCCTCGAGCAAAATCAAGCGCTTATTAAAAAAACTGGGTATTCCGCCGGAAATTATCCGGGACATTGCAATAGCGGCATATGAAACGGAACTGAATTTGGTTATTCACTCCCATGGCGGAGAGCTGGTGCTGCAAATCAGCCCAGAGCAAATCGCTTTGATCAGCCAGGATAAAGGGCCCGGCATACCGGATATTACGCTAGCGTTGCGGGAGGGGTATTCCACAGCCCCAGAAAGCGTGCGCATGATGGGCTTTGGCGCGGGTATGGGTTTGCCAAATGTAAAACGGCATTGTCATGAATTTTCAATTGAATCGGAAGTTGGGAAAGGAACCCACATCCGAGCGTTATATTTTTTGAAATAATACAAGGAAGAAACATCAGATCTTACTCAAAAATTGATACCAAAGCAAGCGGCTTTGTCTAGTTGATCCCGAAAGGAGTTGACCTAACGCCATGTTGTACAAGCATTCAGTTCGAATTGACCGGAGAAAGTGCGTGGGCTGCACCAACTGCATTAAAAATTGTCCTACGGAGGCTATCCGGGTGCAACGGGGGAAGGCAAAAATATTGGATGACCGTTGTATTGACTGTGGCTCTTGTCTGGTTGCCTGCCCGCATCATGCAATGATTGCAGTAACAACGCCGCTGACAGGTCGTACGGAGTTCCCCTATAATATCGTAATCCCTTGTACGGCCTTATATAGCCAGTTTCGTAGCTTGAACGATTTGGAGGATGTGTACGAAGGACTGTATGCTATGGGCTTTGACGCCATCTATGAAGAGGCCAGGGCCGCCGAAATTACGGCAGAAGCCATGCGCATGTATTTGCGCTCGGGAGAGGCTAGCTATCCTGTTATTTCTTGCTCCTGTCCGGTTATTCCCAGGCTGGTGACTACGCTGTTCCCTAATCTGATTGATAATCTATCGCCCTTTGTTTCTGCTACAGAGGTTGCGGCTAGGGTAGCAAAAGAGGAGTTTAGTCAGGTAATGGGCGTGCCCAAAGAGAGCATTGGTTGCTATTATATTGCTCCGTGCGCTGCAAAAATGACCAATATTAAAAACCCTTTGGGTATTAGTAAAAGCGAAATTAATGGCGTGTATGCCATGCGGGATATTTATGCCCAGTTGCTGCCTTTGGTTGGAAAAGGCGGTGGAAAACATCGGCAGGTAGCCTTCCCTGCAGGAGCATATGGGTTGGGGACAGCAGTGATTGGCGGCATGAGTACTGCGGTGGGCACCGAGCATTATCTGGCGGTAGACGGTATCTACAATGTGATGCAGTGTTTGGAAGAGATTGATAACGAGCGTCTGCGCAAGGTTATGCTGGTGGAAGCTGCAGCGTGCAACGGCGGGTGTGTAGGCGGGCCGTTAATGTTTGAGAATAAGTTTGTGGCCAAAAACAGGAACCGCCGCCTGGCAAATTCCCAGGCGCGCACCGATTTGGAGCACGATCCACATGTGCTCAAATATGTAAAGAGTCCTTTGATCCGTTATGATCAAGAGTTTCACCCCCGCAGCGTAATGAAGCTTTCGGAAGATATGGCGGAGGCCATGCGCATGATGGACCGGCTGGAAGAGATTAATCGCAGTTTGCCAGGGCTGGACTGTGGCTCCTGCGGATCCCCCAGTTGCAGGACGCTGGCAGAGGACATTGTGCGAGGGCAGGCGGTGGAAATGGATTGCATTTTTAAATTAAGGGATAAGCTACGCATTTTGGCTCAGGAACTTGCGGACTTGGCCAGTGCAGAAAAACGAGGATAAGGATAAAGGCAGTTTAAAAAAAGGAGAATGGATATGCTGGTTTCGGAATTACAAACGTTGATTGCGGCGAGGCCACTAAATGAGGCATCTGATCGCCAGGTTGAGTGCTGCTATACCTGCGATTTGCTTAGCTGGGTAATGGCAAAGGGAAAACGGGGCTGTGCCTGGATTACGGTGCAAACGCATATGAATGTGGTTGCAGTGGCATCTCTGCATGATATGGCCTGTATCATTTGCCCGGAAGGAATTGAGATGGAGGCAGAAAATGCAAAAAAGGCAGAAGAAGAGGGCATTGCAGTATTGTGCACGCCCAAAGACGCCTATGAGATTTGCGGGCTATTATATCAAGCGGGCATCCCTGGCGTAGATTAAACGCATGCAGGGGCAGGAAAAAATCAAATTGGCAGCAGATCTGCACATTCACTCCTGCTTATCCCCTTGTGGAGATATGGATATGACGCCAAATAATCTTGTTAACATGGCAGTAGTGAAAGGGTTGGATGCAATCGCTGTCTGCGATCATAATTGTGCAAAGAATTTGCCTGCCTGCAAAGCGGTAGCAGATGCCTGCGGGCTGATTTTTGTGCCGGGGTTGGAAGTGGAAACCAGGGAGGAAGTGCATGTGCTGTGCTTGTTCCCGCAGCTTGAGGCGGCGTTGGAGTTTGGACAGTGGATTTATACCTGCTTGCCAAAGGTTTTCAACCGCCCGGATTTTTTTGGTCCTCAAATCATTATGGATGAACAGGATGAGCCAATAGAAGCCGAAGAACGGCTGCTCATCCAATCAACTACGCTTTCCATCGACCAGGTAGTTGCCAGATGCCGTCAGGATGGTGGCGTACCCGTTCCTTCCCATATCAATCGAACCTCCAATTCGCTATTAAGTAACCTGGGATTTGTGCCGCAAGAGCTCGCTTTTACAAGTCTGGAAGTGTATCCGGGTTTGCCGATAACTGGCGTCACGATGGAGGATTATCATATTATATATAATTCTGATGCGCACAACTTGGCAGATATTTCAGAGCGGGAGCATTTTATTACTTCATATGGCAAAACCCCATCTGGATTGCTGAAATATTTAAAACAACCTAAATAAAGGAATGTTC
>JAEXFV010000147.1 GCA_023451115.1 Bacillota bacterium | reverse complement strand
TCTATAAAAAGCATCCAACTGAACAACTTTAAAGCAATTTGAAATAACACCTGACTTAAAAATATCCCCCGGCAAAGCCGGGGGATATTTTGGTTAAACGATCTTTATTGGATACCCGCCCACTCTTTAAAATTGGATTGATCTACTACAACAGCAGGGACAATTGGGCAGCGGTCTTCCAAATCTTCTCCGTTGAGAAGCGCGGTCAGGCCTTCAATGGCACAGTCGCACATATCAGGAACACTTTGCGCAATGGTGGCCTTAAACGGCGTATCTTCGATTTGCATTTCTACCCACGTATCATCGTCGCCACAGATACCCACAATCGTGATGTAATCCTGCAGTCCGGCATCACGTACAGCAGCCGCAGCAGCCAGCCCTACACCGTCAAATGTTGCAAAAATACCGCTGATCTCTCCCGGTTCCGGATGGGCTTGCAGCAGCGCTTCCACTTTGGAATAAACATCAGCATAGTAATCAGGCCAAGCATATACCATGCTGTAATCAACATGAATGTCAGGATACTTTTCTGCAATATAAGCGTGCATTGCCTCCTTGCGGATGCGAATCATCTCACCTACATCATTAATAATTTCTACAATGCTTCCTTTATCTCCCATATAGGAAACCATCTGTTCCATTGCCTGTTGGGCTTGCAGCGCATCATCGCCTGATACATAGTAATCTACAAAGTTTTCATCATACCCGGCTGTAAAAGAAATTACCACGATCCCGGCATCATGTGCTTCCCGCAGCACCGTTTCCAAATCAAATACACTGCCTTCAATAATGATGAGGGCATCCACACCCTGCGTAATCATATTTTCGATTGCAGTAATACGCTCGGATACATCATCATTTACAGTGGCAATTACCTCATATCCGGCTGCTGCCAAGTGCTCTTCAAAATAAGCTTTATTCTTGATTGCAAACGAATCGGATAATCCATTGTTGGTCATACCCACCATAAACTTTTTTGCTTCGGGTTCGGGCTCTTGGGTGGCAGGAGCATCTTGTTGCGGCGCAGCCGTATCCGGCGCTTGCGGCACATTTGACGGGGCAGGGGTTTGGCAGCCTGTAACGAAAGTCAGCATGAGGGCTAAAACCAAGCAGATAATAAAGTTCTTCATCATTCGTCCCACCTTTTATTTTTATAGATTTGCATCTGTGATGCCAGATTAAGCTTTGGCCATACGCTTTGTATAATAGGCCGAGGTTAACACCGCCAGGATTACAACCAAGCCTTTGGTGATATACTGGAAATAATACTCAACATTTAGCATGGTCAGCCCGTTGGTTAACATGGAAATAATGTATGCACCCACAAATATCCCCAGAGGCGTTGCCTCGCCTTCTCCAAACATGGTTGTGCTCAAATAGGTGGAGGCAATGGCGTCCATTAAAAAGTCGGTTCCTCCCAGAGGTTGTGCCGTGCCCAAACGGGAGGTAAGCATGATGCTGGCAAGAGCAACGGCAAGCCCTGATACCATAAAAGTTACAAACCGGTATTTACTAACGTTAATGCCAGAATACTGGGCTGCTACCTTATTTCCTCCAATGGCATAAATTCTCCGGCCAAGCCTGGTTTTTTTCAGCACAAAGATAACCAATGCCAAAATAACCGCCATAATGATAACCGGAACCG
This sequence comes from Bacillota bacterium, assembly GCA_023451115.1. GTDB lineage: Bacteria > Bacillota > Clostridia > Christensenellales > CAG-138 > JAEXFV01. Next base: position 24,216 of record JAEXFV010000147.1, on the reverse strand, counting down.
GCAAAGCCCCGCCAATCTTTCCCTGGCCAATATAGAAGAACGATTCCGGAATGTTGGTATGCGGCAGAGAAATGGGATTGCCTTTGGTAATCATCATTTTGATGCCATAAAACACAATGCCCACTGCATAGGTTGCAATGAAATCGGGGAGCCCCAATACCGCCACCAATGTGCCATTGATGCTGCCAACTACAACCCCAATGGCCAGGCAGGCTAAAATACTGACCAGCACGCTATGCCCTTGTGTGAGCAAAAGCCCCAGCATAATATTGATGAAACCCGCAATGTCTCCAACGGACATATCAAAGCCGCCAGCAGCAAACACAAAGTTGAAGCCTAACCCTACAATAGTAAGCATGCTCATGGATCTGAGTAACTGCATTTGGTTGGTAAAAGTACAAAAGTTTTCGTTTAAGATAGAGAACACAACGAAAACAACTACCCCAAACATAGCAGTAGCATATTTTCGGGCCAAGTGCATACTGCTGACCTTTTTATTCGTAACTTTCATTATGAATGTCCTCCTAACATAACCGTTGTAATTTTTCTTTCTGCATCCTCTTGTGCAGGGCTGAACTCTCCAACGACTTCTCCTTCGTGTAGTACGATGATGCGATCACATATCGCCAACAATTCAGGCAGATATGACGACATCATAATGATTCCTTTCCCTGCTTTGGCCATTTCGTCCATAAGCATATAAATGTCTTCCTTGGCCTTAATATCGATGCCCTTTGTTGGCTCGTCAAAAATGCCAAGTTCAAAATCGCCAGCCATCCAGCGGGAAAGGATAACTTTTTGTTGGTTCCCACCACTCAGGTTTCGAATTAATTGGCCGGGGCCGGTGGTTTTGATGGACATACGCTGGATATATTGTTTCGTACAATCCAGTTCTGCCTCGTGATTAAAAATGCATAGCGGGCTCCATTTTTCCATATAAGTTAAAGTCATATTCTTTAAAATGGAATAATTCGGGATAATGCCTTGGGCCTGTCGCTCTTCCGGCACAAGGGCTATTCCCTGCTTGATGGCCATTTGGACGCTCTGTCTAGCCCTAGCAACCCCTTTATATATAATTCCCCCTGAAAGGACCTTATCCATCCCAAACAACGCTTGAGCAAGCTCTGTCTTTCCCGCGCCCACTACACCTGCAAAACCTAGTATTTCGCCTCTATGCACTTGAAAGCTGACCTCTTTCAGCTTTTCAGTGGATAACCGGGTGGTTTCCAGGATAACATCTTCCCCTGCGTAGCTGTGCTGCCGGCGATAGCTATTATAGGTTTTATCCCCAAGCATATTTTTGATAATGGTATCAATGGAGATTTCTCCCCCTTCCAACTCCGCCACCTTACAACCATCTCGAAAAACAGTAACGCGGTCTGCTATCTGCTGAATTTCCTCCAGGTTATGGGAAATATAAATAATAGCAATGCCGCTTTCCTTGAGGCCTTGTATGGTTTTTAAAAGCGTCTCGCGTTCTGCCTCACCTAAAGCAGTGGTAGGCTCGTCGAATATAATAACCTGTGGCTTATAAAGCAGTACTTTGCTGATTTCTACGATTTTTTTATGGCTGGTATTTAAATGGGCGGTCACCGTGTTTTCATCTAAACTACAGTTCAGCTGGTCTAGCACCTGGCGCGCACACCTGCGCATATCCCGGTCTTGCATAACTTGGAACCCAGCAATATTTCGGCTTGTTTCCGTGCCAATGAAAATGTTCTGATAAACCTTAAACGTTGGTACTAATTGGATTTCCTGATGAACCGTGCGAATTCCCGCACCCTCGCTTTGCTTAACATTGGCGAAATTTTGCACGTTCCCGTTTATAAGAATTTCACCAGCCGATTTGCTATAAACGCCTGAAAGAATTTTTATAAACGTAGATTTTCCTGCCCCATTTTCTCCGATAAGCGCATGAATTTCGCCCTTTCGCAACGTAAAGTTTATATCACGCAAGACCCATACGCCGTTGAATTCCTTGCCAACTCCATGGGTTTCTATTATGTTTTCCACCATTCTCATTCCTTTCGCAATGCAATATTATCTATAACATCCTAGAGGCAGTGACAGTCTCGTCCCCCTGCCAACGGAACCAGGTTTCATCCATATATCGGTTGGGAACGAGAAAATATCCATCGACCAACCGGCAACTATCATTACCCTGTTTGTTATAAACCCCAGGAACGATGCGTACACTCTAATCAAGGCAAGAGCGGCCTGGCATAGTCTGTAATAAATGGTTTTTAGATGATTATTGGACGCACGCTCGGTCTACAATTTCTTTATCAATTGCAGCAATCATGGTGTATTCCCGTGAAACAAGGCTGCCAACCCAGAGACGCCCTGCCATAGTAACCGCTTGATACGCTTCATATTTGTCCCAACCTAGTTCTACCATCCATCGAATGAGGGAACTGTATGCTAGCCGGGCGGCCTGCTCCATCGGCGCGGCTACACCTATGCAGATCATTTCTGTTTCATTTTCTACTCTGGGCCAAGCCGTCCTCTTGTCTTTTATTAATTCGAAACGCAGTGTGGCTTTACAAGCTGTTTCCATGGCAACGGCGCATGCTTCCCCATGGCCTTGCCGCACATGGCAATCCCCAGTGTAAAAATATGCACCCTTTACAGAAACAGGAAGATAGACTCGGTTTCCTGGTTTCATTACGGGGCAATCCAAATTGCCTCCGTTGCGGAAGGGATGTGAAGCGCTCACTACCTCTAAAGCAGGGGCGGTAGCGATGGTGCCAAGGAAAGGCTCCCAGGGAAAATGGAGTCTGTCGTTATAACGGTACTCTTTCCCATCAAACTTATAGATAAACACGCGTTCGGGTATTGGCTCACCCGTGATATAATAATCTTCCTGTGGTTCCAACCCGCCGCCGTGGAGAAGGTGCGCGCTTACCGCCCAATCTTGCACGGGATCGATAGCCAGGATATCTACTGCAAGCGTATCCCCTGCCTCAGCTCCTTCAATATAGATGGGCCCGGTCTGGGGATTCCCATAGGGATATATGGTCTGGCTGGGGACCTGGCAGTTATCGGTTAGCCTTCCTGAAAAACAATCCCAAGTGAATACTTGCACCGTTTCCCCCGGGGCCACATGAGCAATCGGTTGTGCATAGGGGGAAAATGCATAAATTTTATTCTCTTCGGTAATATGGATTTGTTGCATGAAACGTCTCTCCCATACTTTTCATTGCGCCAATGATAACTATATTCTTACTGTTACAACCCATGCAAGCTTTATATTCCGTTGCACCACAAGTGAAGTTATGGTAGCAGTTCCATCCCGGTGAGTATCTCACGGAGCTTTTCTCTTTGCTCATTGCTAAGCGGACCGGTAGGAAGCGCACAAGGCCCTGCCTCTATCCCCAGCATCTCCAGCCCTTCCTTTATCACTGCGGGGAAAGAGCCGATACTAAATGCCAAACGCAAGGGAAGCAATTTATATTGGTCTTCTAAAGCGCCTGCCACATCTCCAGATACATATTTATTATAAATATTCGACACCAGTTTGGGAGCAATGTTAGCCGTGGCGGCCACCGCACCGCTTGCGCCATAGGAAAGAGCAGCATGGATTAAACTATCCCGCCCCATCATAACACAAAAGTCTTTTCCCTTTGTCTGATTTAAAATATCCGCAGTGTGGGATAAGTCTCCTGTTGAATCTTTTATCCCTACGATATTGGGAATATCCGCCAACCGCGCCACTGTATCCGCATGAATGGTGAGGTGTGTCTTTGGAGCGTTATCGTAAAGTATAATGCTCAAATCTGTGCTGGCCGCTATTGCCGCAAAATGATGATACATTTCATTCTGATTGATGCCAATAAAATATGGAGTTAAGACGCTGATGGCATCTATTCCGCCGACTCTCGTTGCAATTTCTGCAAGGTGAATGCACTCCCGGGTGCCGATGCAATTTGCCCCGGCATATACCGGAAGGCGGCCAGCCACCTGATCAACCGTTACTTCAAGTATTTCCTGGTATTCTGTGTCACTGAGCGAATAAAACTCGCCAGTCGTCCCAATGGCAAATATGCCGTGCACGCCGCCATTTATCATGTATTCAATTAGCTCACGTAAAACAGCGTAGTTAACCTTTCCATCCTTGGTTCTGGGTGTAATCATTGCCGGCAATATGCCACGTGGAACTAAACTCATATCAATTCCCCTTTTCTTATTTTATATTTCTGACATGCATATGGACCAATCTGATACAACAATAGATATCTGATATATCAGATTAAGGATAACGATCTCTTCGCAAATTATTTTATTCCAGCACCAACCGAGCTACACGGCGGATATGACTTACCAGCCGCGCCTCCGTTACATCCGGGTTTCCGCTTTTGACAGCCTCCCAGATGCCTTTGTGCTCCTGAAAGGCCCGGTGCGGCTCAACCTCATCCGTTTGCAACGATAGCTCCCGTATCCGCTTATCAATAGCGTTCATTCTATTGCACTGGTGAATTAAATAATTGTTTCGGCAGGCCAACCGTATTATTGAGTGAAAACTATTGTTGAGCTGGCTCACTGCCTTAAAATCGCCTTCGTTCAAAAGTTTGGTTTCGATCCGGTTTATGATTTCATCCAGTTTTTCTATCTCCTCCGGTTTAATATATAGGGTAGCATAGTAGCCCGCCACGCCTTCCATGCCGCTTCTCATATACACCAACTGCTGTAAAAAATCATTGGTAATGGCAGAAACATAGGTCCCCTTGCGCGGTTTCACATAAATGAACCCCTCCGAAACCAATATCCGAAACGCCTCTTTTACAGGCGTAGTGCTTACGTTAAGCTGTTGGCTGATTGCCCTTTCGCTAATCGGCTGATTGCTCTTCAGCTCCCCACGCAATATCATGGTGCGTACAATATCCGCAACCTGTTCGCGCAATGGGTCAACCGTTATAATCTGATTTTTATAATTTAATATCTTATCCAAACTCTACCGCTTCCTAAATCCCTATTTGTGTTTCTCACATGGAATTTACAATTGTTCCCCGCCTTGATGCAAAAATGGGATGATTTCCCAATTTTATTTATAAATATAATGGCAACGGTTTCGCCACGTCAAGTGCTTCCAAAATAAAATATTTTTTACGGGTGCCTAAACTGAATGCCCTGATTTCATCCTTATTCTATATTTGGATAGCCGCCCAAACAGGATTTTGATAGTATCGTTTCAGTTTTTATTAATACGCCTGCGTCCAAGATAATAGCGAAGGTATCGCATAAAATCACGTTCCCCATAATTGTGCATAAAATCCGTATTAAATCGTGCGTTTATATGTTTTATCCACAATGCCAAGGTATTTTTATGTATAAAGAGGCTCTGACTACTGGCCTGAAGATTATAACAATTGTTTTCCAATGCTCCAATGGTCTTTATAAACATATCGCAAAACTCTTCATCCATGCAGTCATCAAAAACGCTGAAAATTTTGTGCATTTCCAGCATGGGAACAAGATCGTTGAAATAATCTTGAATCAACCGGTGAAAAAACAGCGGATAGCTCACATTTTGTTGCGTTTCTCTTAGCCAGAGGCAATGGCTGTAGCTTGTATGCAAATATAGGGGATTGCTTTGTACGCTGCCTACATATTCACCAAAGCTGGAGGTAAAATTTTTAATAAAATCATATAATTGTTTGGAATAGGCCTCTAACTCGTGATGAAACACGCATATCCCATTGCTGTTGGGCAGCATAAATGTTTTAAACAGCACCACGCATCCTTCCCGGGATATAAATACAATATCATTTTTATTGTAAAGCTTTTTGACACCCATCTCACGGTAAATGTTCTGCGCCAGCACAATGTCGTTTACACTGACCAAAATAGCCGCCCGCAGGGCGTTTTCCTCGTATCCATAGCGTCCCAATAAGCTTCTTAACTCAAAAATACTGGCATCTTTAGCGTACAACAAACAATATTTTAAGCGTTCGAAACTATCGTTATATTGTATTGAATAGGCTAATTCTTGGCTGTTTTCGTTTTCCAGCATTGTCTCAATCGCTGCTTTTAAAATCTGAGCGCTGTCCTGGATCATATCCGGCTCGCCCAACAGTCCTCCCACCCCTATTCTTTGGCCATTCCTTTTAATCAAAAAATATATGCCTGACGGTACGTCAAGTTCTAAATCCTGGGGCTCAACTTTTGCGAAATCAGTGCCATTTTTAATCATTGTACAGGCGAGAGGATGAACCCCACCTTCCATTGCGGCAATCGTTCCTGCAACGATAACGCCCTTTTCGTCAGTGATGATTATACTGTGATCTAAATTTTTACCGAATTTTGAAAGAAATCGCTTCACTTCCGTGATATTCATGGATGGTCAAGTCACCTCTTTCCCATTCAATGATATCTGATATATCACACGAATAGTATGACACAATCCGCCTTTCTATGCAATAGCGTTTTTTTAAATTTTGGGCCCGAATTCTGTGTGTTATGCACAAATATCAGCTCACCGTTTGTAGTAGGGTTGCTTGCCTCCCATCTGTTTGTACTTTAAAATGATGTGTATTGATCGCGGTATATTTTTCTACAGTATTGGACGATCCATTTTTACCTTACAGCTATATCAAACTTTAAGGAGCGGACATGAAACTGAGATTTGTAGGCATTAGCAGCAGCCATAAACCGGACCGCACGACAACAGCCATGGTCCATACTGCTCTTGACGCTTCAAAGGATAAGGTTTTGTCTATCGATCCCAATGCAGATGTGGAAATCCAATTTGTCAGTCTGGCCGGCAAAGTCATTATGCCTTGCACGGATTGCGGAGCCTGCAAACGAAAAGGAACGCTCTGCATACAAACGGACGATTGGCTCAGCTGTGTTGAGCCGATCGTGCATCCTTGCGCACCTGATGGCATAATACTTGGTTCTCCCGTATACTTTCACAGCACAAACGCACAAATGCGCGCGTTTATGGAAAGATGTACCTGCCTGTTCAAACAGGTTTGGCATAAAGAGCATCCCATACCCGCCCTTGATCTCACTAAAACGGTTGCTGGAGCAGTAAGCGTAGGGTTGCACAGAAACGGCGGTGTTGAAGAGGCTGTTTGCAATATGCAATCGTTCCTCTGCTCATGTGGATGTATTGTGGTCAACAGCTTTGACATTGCCCATGGCCCCATTGGATATACGGGAGGCACAGGATGGTCAGATGCGCCGGGGGTAAACAACATTGACATTAGTCTGGATGAATGGGGGATGTTATCCGCAAAAATATTGGGGGAGCGTTTAGGCGAAACGTCCTATTATCTAAAACGCGGCCTGGAAGTATCCTAATCAGTGATTTGGGTTATCTTTATTCGCTATGAACGAAACGTTAATAAATTGAGAAACAATTTGGAGGGAATACAATGTCTACCTATTTAAGAACACGCATCGACATAGAGGACTTTATTCGCGGCTGCACGTTCTATGGTGTTGGCGGTGGCGGCAACCCTTTATTGGGCATGGCGAAGATGGAAGCTGTGCTGGCCAAACAAGGGGTGATTGAATTAGTTGACCCTGCTACAATAGGCGACGACGAAATGACTTGCTGCGTATTCGGTATGGGTTCTATCGCTCCTACCGTTAACAGACCTGGCGCTTACGATCAGTATGAGAGGGTTGCTCCTAACCCCAATATGGCTGCTTTGGAAGAGCTTGAAAAAATGACCAATTGCTCCATATCCGCTGTTGTTGCTTTTGAACCTGGAGGCGTAAATACATCTATCGGGCTGCATGCTGGCGCCATGCTCAACCGCAAAATTATTGATGGCGATTATTCAGGCCGTGCAGTGCCGGAGCTTTGCCAGACTATCCCTGCAATTTATGGCGAGACCATTACGCCCCTTGCGATCTGTGATGATTGGGGCAATGTTTTGCATATTACCCGTACTGCCAGCACCGCATCTCTGGAGGGGATTGGCAAGAACGTAAGCATCATCACCAAAGCCCCGGACAAATTTGCAATATGTGCTCACGCCGGCATGTTGCTTCCTGGCCGCAAAATGAAGGAATATGTCATTCCATATACTATGACCAAAGCGCTGGAGGTTGGCCGCACTATTCGGGAAGCGAATGAGCAGGGCAAAGACGCCCCTCAAATGGCTGCAACTGCGGTTGCGGGAAAAGTGATCTTCAAAGGTGTGGTTGACGCGTTCACTTTTGAATCTTCTGGCTACATGACTGGGGAAACCTCTATTCAGGGCTGCAAGGAATTTGATGGGCAATCTATGAAAATCTGGTTTAAAAATGAAAACCATATTGCTTGGCGTAATGGAACTGTTGTTGCTACCAGCCCGGATATCATTGAAGTGGTAAACCTTGAGAATGCCGAGCCCATTACCAACACCAATTTACGTGAAGGCGCCCAGGTGGCTGTAATCGGTGCTCCCAATCCACGATATCGCACGCCTCAAGCTTTGAACTATATGGGGCCCAAATATTTTGGATTTGACTTAGACTACACCGAAATCGAAAAGATTTGGTAACATTGATCTGATCTTGTCTATAAACAAAAAAAGCACGAGATTTCGTGCTTTTTTATTATAAGCTCCAGCCTTCTCTATTAACTGCCAATATGGCCTATCGCTACATAAAAGCCCCCGAAATCCGGATTTCGGGGGCTTTCTCATATAAAAACGTGCTTTTGTTGCTTTTGTTATTCCGGCCGTTCAGAGTCTATTCTTTATCCGGCTGTCCGATACGCAAGGATACAGCCGTTTCTCCAATCCGCCTGCCAACGATCTGTGCAGCATGCATCCCAAATTTATCGGCCGCTATTCCTTCTTGTGAAACCCCAGGGGCTTTGCTCCATCCGGTTCCTCCTGTATAGCCTACCGGGCCGCATTGCACATTGGCGCTGCTTACTATAGTAAACCCACAGCTGCACAGGAAAGTAATGATATTATTTACCGTTTCCTCAACTCCGCCGTTTCTGTCCGCTCCAACAGCAATGGCTCCAGCCGCTGTTTTTGAAAAATCCGGCGCAGGCAAAGGATGCTCAGGGTGCCAAACCTGTTTGAAGAGGCAAGTAAATCTTTCCATAAACGCGCGCATGATTGAATTTGTGCTGTGAAAATACACCGGAGATCCCAGTACAAGTCCGTCCGGTACACTGGGCTTCAAAATAGGTTCTATGCAGGAAATCCAGTCATCCTTCAGGATGCATAACGTACCCTTTCGCAAGCATGCTCCACAATCATAGCAAGGCAGTATCTTTTTTTGTGCCAGGCCAACAAAAGTGATTTCCACCTCTGCATCCGGTACCAATTCAAGCACACGGGCTTTTGCACATTCCAAGGTATATGTTACCATGTCGCTGGTTGTGCGATTTTTTCTTGGGCTGCTGCTCAATCCTACTAAACGAAACTTCATCGTTTCTCCTTTCCAGCAGTAAATTTCGGCTGTTGTGCGAAATATTCACTCCGCTGTTGCTTTTGATGTCACAGTGAACCTATAAACTCCTCCATGCGCTTCATTCCTTCGATTATCATTTCTTCAGAATTTGCATAGGAAATCCTTACATAATCCCGATAATCGTCGCCAAAAGCCACTGCTGGAACCACCGCGACCCCCTGCTCTTCCAAGAGCCGGGTTGCAAAGGTTTCCCCGTCAAGTCCAGTGCCAGATATGTTCAGCAATAGATAAAATGCGCCATCCGGTACACGGAACCGAACCTGAGGTATCTTCCGCAACAGTTCCACCAGGATATCACGCCGGGTTTGAAACACATGTACCATATCCTCAACAATGGCTTTTGTTTCCGGATCCTGCATTTTTTTCGCCAGCGCTTTTTGGGTAAAGGCAGGCAGGCAGGTGGTTAAATACTGGTGCACCAGCAAAATCGGGCCCATGAGGGACTGATGGGTTGCAAGGTATCCGATGCGCCATCCGGTCATAGCATATACCTTGGAAAATCCATTCATAACTACGGTTCTTTCCTTCATACCGGGAAGCGCCGCAATAGAGGTAGACTTGGCGCCATTATAAATAATTTCATCGTATATTTCATCGCTGATGATAATCAAGTTATGGCGTATCGCGATATCGGCTATCTGCTGCAGGCTGTCCTTGCTAAATACTGCGCCGCTGGGATTGCAGGGGTTGCAAATTATGAGCATCCTGGTTCGGTGGGTAATTTTTTCTTCCAGCGCTTTGCAATCCGGCTGATAGCCGTTTTCTTCTTTCAAAGGAATCGGAATAAAAGTTCCGCCTGCCATGGTTACATCTGTGGCATAATTTATGAATGCAGGGGTAAATCCCAACACCTCATCTCCGGGATTGATATATGCAAATACGGTATCAAATATTGCTTCCGCAACACCAGCAGTCACAATAATTTCTTCCTTTGGGTTGTAATATATATCGTTTTTTTCCTTCTGATGAACGCTTATGGCCTCCAAAAGTTCTGGCACCCCCCTGTTGGGCGTATAATGTGTTTCGCCCGCCTGCATAAAATGAGCCGCTTCTTTTACGATTGGCTGGGGTGTATCAAAATCAGGCTCTCCTATTTCCAAATGAATGATACTGCGCCCTTCTTTTTGCATTTGTTTTGCTTTATCCAGTATTTTTCTGATAGGCGAAGGCTTTATTTGTTGCATACGCTCTGCCCGACAAATTTCCATTTTATATTCTCTGTCCTTTCCTTTTGTTACACTTTAGATTTTTCCAAGCGCTTTGAGTATTTTTTCAGACGTTATCGGTTGTTGCGTAATAAATTTGCCCGTTGCCTGGGCAATCGCATTTGCTATTGCGGCATTGACCGTATACATACCGTGCTCACCCAGCCCTTTGGCCCCATACGGCCCTATGCTAGAAGGGTTGTTTTCCAAAAACAGGGCCTTGCTCACACCTGGTATATCCATTGCGGTTGGGATCAGGTATTCCGCCAAAGACGGTGTCAACGATTTTCCCTCCCTGCAAAGATATTCTTCCATTAGGGTAGTGCCCATGGCCATCACGCTTGCGCCAAGCAGTTGGCCCCTGGCGCTTGCATAATGTATCACCTTCCCAATATCATGACATTGGATCAACTGCCGCACCTGAAGCTCACCTGTTTCCTCGTCTACCGCAACATCCGCAACGCAGGCTACAGGGGTAACTGCATATTCATTCCGATTCTCAAGCCGTGTGTCCACATGCCCGATTACGGTTGGATTGATTACGCGCACAAAACAGTACTTTTTAAACGCATCCCAATTCAGCACAATTTGGCCAGCTTGATCGGCAAACGCTTTTTCCTGCGGCAAATATGTAATGAGTGCAGGCTCCATGCTCAGGCACATCCCTGCAACCTTTGCCATTTCCTTTTTCATGTTTATGCATGCATCCAACAAGGCTGCGCCTGCATTAACTGTTGCCAAAGAAAATCCAAGTTCTCCGCCTATGGGGGTTTTATCACTGTCGCTAAGCAATATGGATACTTCTTGCGCACTTGCGCCCAGCTCTTTTTTGATTAGCGCCTCTGCCATTGCAGTAATCCCCTGACCTAATTCGGGAAAGCTCAGGCGGGCAGTAAACGTGCCATCCAAATTCATTGTGAGCATGGCTTTGGTATTGCACTGATTGTCAGAATTGTATCCCGCATAACTGGGCATTGCACAAGCAAAGCCGCGCCCCGTTAATTTGCCTTCTTCTGCTTTGAGCACGCCCGCTTCCTCTAAAGCAGCGCCAAGCGTTTCTTCCAGGAATAACTCTTTTGAAAAATTGCGTGCCAGGCATCCGTTAAACTGGCCGGCAATATCCTGATTTGTCTTAAACCAGTTGCGCTTTCTTATTTCCAGCGGAGAGATACCCAAAACTTTTGCCGCTTTGTTCATCAACGTTTCTATTACAAAACTTCCGTCTGGCCCTGCAACTCCTCTGAACGCCCCTATTTCCATAACAGTGGTATTGAACATTTGGCCCTTAATTTCCAGATTAGGATGGCGATAGGGTCCCAACATGAAATTCATAAAATTGGATAACCGGCCAAGGCTCTTCCCTGTATAGGGAGAGGTGGGGCCATTTATTTCAGCCTGAAATGCAGTAATATGCCCCTCCTTATCCAGGCCAAGCTTCACTTTTGTATCGAAAGACTGCTTTTTACAGCTGAAGCAAACGGATTCCTCCCTGCTCCAGACCATACGAACCGGCCGGTTCATCAACATGGCAAGCAACCCAAGATGCACATGCACCGTCATGCTATGCTTTCCGCCAAAGCCGCCCCCTATATACGGGGTATAAATCCGCACTTTATCATAGGGTAAACCAAGCGCCTCGCATACCATGGACATCTGTTGCCTTACCGCTTGTGTTCCAACACGTATATTTAATCTGCCGTCTTCATCCATATAGGCAAGGCCGGCCTCTGGTTCAATATAAGCATGCTCAGCAAGCGGGGTAAAATAGTTATCTTCTATTATCACATCAGCAGCAGCAAAGCCCATGGCAACATCGCCTTTTATGATGTTCCGGCTACATGCCGGCGCCCGTCCAGCCGCAACGGCCTCCTGCCAGGTATGTATGGCGGGGAGTTCTTCAAATTTTATTTTCACCAAATTCGCAGCCCGCGCCGCAATATCCTCGCTATCAGCCACAACAAGCGCCACGGCATCCCCCATATTTTCCGTGTTCTCCCCCACGCCCACCAGGATGGGCTGGTCAAAAACATGGTTGCCCACCCGGCCGCTATTGTTGGGCCCGCAAATATCCGCCCTGGTTATTACCCGGGCTACACCGGCTACTTCTTCTGCTTTTGAAGTATCAATCTGGATAATTTTTGCCCGCGGCACCGGCAGCCTGACTGCTTTTGCATGCAGCATTCCTTCCATGTGCACATCGCCGCTATATCTTGCTTTTCCTGTCACTTTGGCCAGGACATCACCCCGAAAGGCTTCAAAATCCATTTTATTCATGTTCAACCATCCATTTTACAGCCAATTCCACTGCTTCAATGATCTGTTCATAGCCCGTACACCGGCATATATTGCCGGAAATCCCTTCCTTTATTTGTTCACGGGAGGGATACGGCGTGCGATTTAGCAGGCCTTTTACCGCTAAAATCATCCCCGGCGTACAATATCCGCACTGGACAGCGCCGCATTGAGCAAACGCCAGTTGTATGGGATCCAGCTCGCCATTTTTCTCAAGGCCTTCAACCGTAGTGATTCTCTTTCCATCCACTTCGCCTATCAGCATCATGCAGGAGTTAATATTAACCCCATTGAGCAATACCGTACAAGCGCCGCATTCACCGGCCTCACACCCTTTTTTGACGCTATACATCCCCATCTCTTCACGGAGCACTTCCAGCAACGTGGTGTTAAGGGGCATATGCGATACCACAGGCTTATCGTTAAGAATAAAGGAAACGCTCATGTTCTGTTTCTCCTAAAATCCTGAAGCTGTTTTTTTACACATGTGCCAGCCATATACGCCCGATATTCGGCGCTGGCACGAATATCGGAAATGGGGGAAACCTCGGCTGTAACGCATTTCGCAACTCGTTGGATCAGCTGGTCATCAAGCTTGGCGCCTATTAACATGTTTTCAGCTTTTTCAACCCGTATTGGGGTGGCCGCAACTGCGCCTAACGCTATACGACAATCGGATATGGTATCCTCTGCATCAAATTGAAGCGCTACCACTCCATTCACCACCGAAATAGCAAGCGCATTGCGCTTACCTATCTTGAAAAAGTTTTGAACATCCCATTTCCGTTTTGGAAGCACAATGGTTGTGATGATTTCCATTGCATCCAGCCTGGTTTTGCCTGGTGCGATAAAAAAAGAATTGAGCGGAATGCGGCGGCGTTTATTTGGTGAACACGCCTCCACCATGCCGTCCAAAGCAAAGGCCACAATCGCACCGTCCGCTGCGGGGGAGGCATTTTGTATGTTTCCACCCAATGTCGCTTTGTTGCGGATAGGAACGCTGCCGATCTGACGAACTCCCTGGCAAAAGGAAGGATACCATTTTTCAATGATTTCACTATTTTGCAATTCGCTATGGGTAACAGCGGCACCGAGTAATATCTCATCATCCCTCTCGCAAATTGTATTTAGTTCCTGGATACCTTTGATATCTATTAAAACCGAAGTGGCAAGTTTATTGGCTCTTAATTTAACAAGAATATCGGTTCCTCCCGCATAAAGCAAAGGAGTGCCCTCGCGCGTTTGCATCAATTCCAATGCGTCCTCAACAGACGTTACCAATTGATAATCAAATATTTCCTGCATACCGCTTCTCCATTATTGGGGTAATAGCGCGCGCCTGTCTTCATTTTCTGGCAAGTAGGCGATGTAACCAACCAAAACCTTGTTATTTGTAGCGGCAATTACCTTGCGGCAACCCTCTTCGCCAAACCCTCCGCATAGCTCCAATAAAAGGAACCCTTCGTCAACAAGCCGTTTTGCCAGAGCACATCCCTCATCAATGGAGCTTACGCCATAAACGTGTAAATTTCTGTTACCATCCCTATAAGTCAGCTCCGTGTGGTGGAGATCCGCTGAACACCCTATTCCACAATAGATAAATGCCCATTTCATATCCTTTACCCTCCAAACCGAGTTGTTTCTTTTATTTTAAAATGCAATATGAGATCCAGCAATAACATGGAGAACAAATATGTCTATACTGAATGGGCTCCTTTTACAATATTTTGAATTATCCATGCGCTTTCCCAATCGCTTAGCGCCTTCTCAATTGCAATCAACCCTGTTTCCTGATAGACTATCTATATTAAAAAATGGAGCGTTTTAAAGCAATGTCACGTACACGCAAAGAGGGTGAGCCCAGTACGTTTAATCGTTCAACGGAAAAAGCTCTGTCTGTCATCGAGCTGCTTGCAATCCAGGGTGGCCCTATGCGGCTTACCGATATCGCGTCAAGGCTGGGGTTTAATCAAAGTACCGCCCTGCGCTTTCTCTCCTCTCTGATTAACAGCGGCTATGTAGCGCAAAACCCTCAAACACAGCAATATTACCTAACTTATAAAATAAGCCGAATTGCCAACATGTTGAATGCCCACCAAGACATTGCCCAGATAACCCACCCCTATATTGAGCAACTGTCAGAAGCTTTTGGGGAATCTGCGTGCATTTCAATTGAGCAGCAGTTCAAAATGGTATATATCGACGTTGTTACCGGGAAGAACAAGACACTCCTGAGCAGCCAACAAATCGGCAATACCAGCCTAATGCACTGTACGGGAAACGGGAAGCTCCTGCTCGCCACATTTTCTGAAGAAAAGCTGGACCAGTTTATATCCGAAGCAGGCCTGGAAGCCCTGACAAAAAACACCATAACCACCAAGCCAAGGCTGATGCAAGAGTTAGACATCATCCGAAAAAACGGATATGCGTTGGATAATGAAGAATGTGAGATTGGCGTGCGTTGCATCGCATACCCTCTAAGGAATTATACTGGCAACATCATCGCTGGAATGAGTGTTACCGGGCCTATCACAAGAATGTCAAAAAGCGTTATTGCGGCGAAACAGCCCATGCTTGAGCGCATATCGGCTGAAATATCCTATCATTTGGGATATAAAGGAGACTAAGTTCAGCGGATGCTTTTGGGCAAAAATAAAAGCATGCGCTATTAAGCGATCGCTCAGCAGCGCATGCTCCATACTCGAACTTACTTGTTTACAACATTGATCGGGTTGCCGGCCATATATGCCGCAAGATTTGCCACCGCCGCATCCATGATGCGCTGGCGGCTTTCTTTAGGCGCCCAGCTGATATGGGGGGTGATGATGCAGTTTTTCGCTTTCAGCAACGGGTTATCCCCCTTAATGGGTTCAGAGGATACCACATCAAGCCCCGCAGCATATACTTTCCCAGAATTAAGCGCATCGGCCAGATCCTGTTCCACGATCAATGGGCCCCGGCTGTTATTGAGAATTATGACGCCGTCCTTCATCATCGCTATGGTTTTCTCGTTGATCATTCCCTGGTTATCAGCAAACAGCGGGCAATGCAATGCGATGACATCGGAATTTTTCAAAAGCGTATCCAGGTCTACATATTCCGCGATGGCTTTGCCCGAATCGTTGGGGAATTTATCATAGGCAATCACGTTCATGCCCAGTGCCTTAGCTATTTTTCCGGTGGTCTGCCCTATCCTGCCAAACCCGATAATTCCCATAGTCTTACCCGCAAGCTCAATCAGGGGATAATCCCAGAAGCACCAGTCTTTATTGTTTTCCCAGCGGCCCTGGTATACCGCCTCGCTGTGATGGGCCACATGGTGACAGATTTCCAAGAGCAGCGCAATCGCAAATTGGCCCACAGAGGCAGTACCATAGGTGGGGACATTGGTAACCGGTATGCCTTTTTCCTTTGCATAATTATAATCTACCACGTTATAACCCGTAGCAAGTAAACTGATGAACTTCAAGTTTGGGCAAGCATCTATGGTTTCTTTGGTGAGCGGGGTCTTATTGGTATATACTACATCGGCATCTCCAATGCGTTCTACGATTTTGTCTTCCGGGGTACGGTCATATACGGTTAACTCCCCCAGTTTTTCAAGCTCGCTCCAGGAAAGATCCCCGGGGTTTTCGGCATATCCATCCAGCACTACAATTTTCATAATATCTCTCCTTCTTCGTTAGTCTTCCAGCAACGCCCAGGCGCGGCGAATAACGCGCTTGGTATTGGCAACCACAATGTCTTCATCCTCGTCCCCCCAGGGCTTTACTTCAATAGAAAGCACATACGGCGCTTGGGCATTGAAAAAGCCTTCTTGCTTTAACACCCGGAAAAAATCCAGGAGTTCCGGTATATCGTTTGCGCTATTGGGGAAGCCAAACCGCGGGTGCTGATCGCCATATGCTTGGCATCCTTCTTTCACCACTGCATTTCCAATGTGGAAATGTGTGATATACGGGCGCAAGGTGCGGATCACAAATTGGCTTGTTTCATAAGTAGTAGGGAAATGGGAGAGGTCTACCATAAGGCCAAAATTATTGCAGGTAGTGCGCATATCGGCTGCAAACTTTGCGGCATAGGGCGCCGGCCCAATCAGTGCAGCTTTATCCATATCATAATCAAATACTTCCAGTTCAATCATCATTCCCTTGCTGGCCGCATAGTCGCACAATGTGCGAGTGGTTTTTTTCAGCTGAATATAAGCCTGGTCCTTGGTGGCCTCTTCCCACTTGCCAGCAAGAAACGCAATCCCTTTGGCTCCCAGATATTCCGCTTCGTCAATTGCCTCCAGCAGAGTTGCTTCGGCTTTCTTGCGTCCTTCCTCATCAATATCATTTGGGTTGAGTTTTGGGCCAAGCAGGCGGGGCTGCGCGCCATAGCAAACCTTAAGGTGAGACTGCTCCAGCAAAGCCTTTGCTGCATCTCTGGTTGCATCATCGTTAAATTTCGTGATCTCTATGGCATCGAAAAAGTCATCCGCTGCTACTGTTTTCAATGCATCCAAAACGTTGCGCCTTGGATATGACATCCATTGTATTGTACCTATTTGGAAATATTTGTGGATTGCGTCTTTCATTATTGTACCCTACCTCTCTAAGTTAGTCTAAACCTGAGCATTTCACGCTGCTCCTTGTTGATGTTTCCCGAGTCTGAAGGATTCAGAGGAAAAAGGGAACCTTTTAGTGCATTACAACTGCTTATCAATAAAAAAGAGAATGGATGGTTGTGTCCCGCTGATAAAAACCATAATTTTACACCAATTTTTTCATTTTACTGATGAAAGCCCCGTCATTGCATCCCTCCCTTAAAATCATTATATTTTAATAATAGAAAATCATTTTTATTATTTGATAATACTATAGTATCCCAAAAACTTGAGTTGTCAACTATAAGTTTCACTGTATTTTCTCCACACAACACAATGCAAAAATAAATTGGCAGCCACGAAATTAGGGTGCCCAAAGACCCAGGCCTTGGCATTGCTCCTTGTTGAAATCCCTGAAGCCCAAGGCGTTCGGGGGTAGACTTACTGAAAAGGGATAACTGGCAGGATAACCAACAAATATAATGAACTTTATACTAACGCACCATCCAAAGCATCTGCCTTTTGATAATACAGGAGGGTTGCACCATGCAGTCAGGCATGCTATCCAGAGCATAAAATGCCTCCAATGCGCTTTTGAGGCGGAATGCGCCACCTGCGTTGTCAAAATATAACCGCCGTCCAGGGCGCAATGGATCGCTTTCCAGGTGGTGAAATTTGGTACGAACTTCTTTCATCAATTCGTTGGAAAAGAGTTTTCCCTGCGTCAGATTATCCATAACAATGTACTATCCTTTCTTGTATTGTTTGCCAGCATATCTGCGCCGGCCGTTATTTGATGAGCATTTCTCCCGCTTCCATGATCTGGCGGCCATCTACCCAAACGGAAGGCCTGCAAAATACCATATCCAAGTGATTGTTGCTGGCATTGGTTCCACCAAAGGACAAGCTGTTCCCAAAGCCCAAGTGCAGCGTGCCCATCACACCTTCATCTTCCAGCATCCGGTTGGATAAAGTGGAGCAATTGTTAAAGCCAAACCCAATTTCCGCAACGCTGTACACATCGGGATCCTGAAAGTCTTCCATGGCTTTTTTCAGGAACTGCGCCCGCTCTCCCCCGGAGAAGGAAACAATGTTGCCATCTTGGATTTGCAGGGTGATGGTTTCGCTTAATACGCCCAGGCCGGGATAGGGAATGCTGCCATCTACCACAAAGACGCCATTCATCGTGCCTTCCACAGGGCCCAGTGCCGTTTCAATGTCCGGTGGAGATGAGGAAGCGCCGGGATTCAGGCTGCGGCCATACTGGCGTACCGCTTTGCGGCCTTTGATGGAGGCTGTCAGGTCTGTGCCCAGAGCGGTGGTAATGCGGATTTCTTCCCCTTCTATCACATCGGATACCCGGTCCATCCATGCACCCTGTGCCACAAAATCTGCCTGCAGGCCGCCGTGTTCCATCATTTCCACGGAATAATCGGCCATATTAGCGAAGCGGGCGCCATTTGCCACAGCGTTACGCCGGGCGGCGGTATGGAACAAGGAAAACTTTGTGCAGCCAAAAATGACGTCGGCGTGGAACATGGCGCCCGCCACCGTTTCCGGAGGTTCATCACCGTGCATCTTTCGATCTGTCATACGGACCATTGCACGGTTTGGATAGTTTTTGGCGGCTTCCCACATAATTTCGGCGATTTCATGGCTGGTATCATCTGTAACAAAGAGGATTTTCTCGTGAGGCTGTGCGTTGGTGCAAACATGCAACAGCACCTCTGGAGCTGATTGGGAACTCATTCCTTTACCACCTTTCCAAGTATAGATTCGTCTTGGGAGAATTACTGCTTCTTTCATTACAGCCAAGCTGTAATTTTAAAATTAAGGACAAGATGCTGGGATCATGTAAACTTCATTTAAAATTTATGTTGCATGCAAGATAATGGTTTAGTAGGATTATATATAAAGCTGCGAAGTTTGTCAATATCATCACACATATCATTTTTTCTTATGTGATGCGGGAGGTTTTTTTATATGTATTCCAGCAATTTTTCGAATGGATGTTGCATTTTTTAAAAGAACCATCTATAATTTAAATGACGATGGCGGTTCAGGACACTGGTAGTTTACATTGTGAGCCGTTTCCTGCCCCGTTGTACCTCGTTCGTTGGTTTTTCTAGAGCGAGAGTTGTTGAAGGGGCAGTCCAATGCAAAAAAAGAAAGCATCCGAAAAACCGCTGAGTTTTGCCGCGCAAGCTTATCAAACCATAAAGGACATGATCATTCGCGGCCAGATTGAGCAAGGCGATGTTTTAAGCATCCTTTACCTGGCTGATTTGTTGAATATCGGCCGTACCCCTGTCACCATTGCATGCCAGCGCCTGGAGTGTGATGGTTTGGTGCGCATTATTCCCAAACAGGGCGTGCTGATCAATCCAATGACGGTAAACGATGTGCGAGAACTCTATGAATCCCGTATTGCCATTGAGATTTTTTTAGCTGACAAAGCATTTGAATACTTTAATAAAGCTGATATCGAAACCCTAGAGGCTTCTATTTTACGTCAGCATACGTTAGGGGAAAAGGAAGATGCCTATGGTTTTATGGAGGAGGATACCTATTTCCACCGCTATATCATTGGCCGCTACCCCAACAAAACCCTTATGGGGATGCATCACAATCTGACTGACCGTATCTTTTTGTTTGGTGTTAGAAATTCCACCAACAGGACCCGTTTATTCCAATCCATTGAAAGCCATCAGCGCATGGTGCAGGCGCTCAAAGAGAAAGACCGCAATAAGTTCCTGGCAGAGATTGAACTCAACCAGATGAGCGGTTATATTTTCAACACCGGTTTATATTCTAAATAAAGCCAATTACTCTTTTCCGAAAGAGGATTGGAATTTTATTTCGTCTTTCTTGCATGCAATAAGCGTGCAACTTCCATTGCTTTGTTTCACCCTGCTGGGTTTTGAGGGACTCGCGTGGCGCTACGTCAAAGCTGTCGTTTTGACCACCTTTCCCCGAACCCCTTTGGCTTCGGGGACTTCAATTAGGAGCTACATCAAATCTGTCGCTTTGACCACCTTTCCCCGAACCCCTTTGGCTTCGGGGACTTCAAAAAGGAGCTACGTCAAAGCTGTCGCTTTGACCACCTTTCCCCGAACCCCTTTGGCTTCGGGGACTTCAATAAGGAGCTATGTCAAAGCTGTCGCTTTGACCACCTTCCTGAAAAACATGCGCGCAGGAAGGGTTGCGTGATGGGCCGCCGCGCAGCGGCAGAGGAGATGGAAATGGGCTACTTTGAGATCAAAGGCGTATTACCCCCCATGATCACCCCCTTCCAAGCGGATGGGGCCGTGGACTATGAAAAGTTTGTAGCCAATATTGAAAAATGGAACCATACCGGCATGGCTGGCTATCTGGTGCTGGGCTCCAACAGTGAAACGCCTTACCTTACCCAGGAAGAGAAGCTGGAGCTGGTGCGCCTAACGGTTCAGCATGCGGCACCTGGTAAAATCGTCATGGCGGGAACGGGCCTGGAATCTACCAGCGCCACCATTGATTTGACCAACAAAGCCGCGGACCTGGGCGCCCAATGCGCGCTGGTACTTACCCCCAATTATTACGGCGGCGCCATGGGAGATGAAGCGCAGATCGCTTACTTTACCCAAGTGGCAGATCACAGCAAAATCCCCATTTTAATTTATAACGTCACAAAGTTTACCCATATCAATATTTCTGCCAAGGCCGTGTCGGTTTTGAGCCGCCATCCCAACATCATCGGCATGAAGGACAGCTCCGGCAACATCCCCCAGATGATCGGATTTATGACGGAAGGCGTGGATCCGGAATTCAACCTGATGGTAGGTACTGCGTCCGCTTGGTATCCTGCCCTGGCCATCGGCATTAAGGGCGCCATTATGGCCCTGGCCAACTGCTGCCCGGAGGAATGCGTACAGGTGCAAACCTTATTTGAGGCAGGCGATGTTCAAGCATCTTTAGAATTGTATCAGAGGGTATTCCCAATCAACGATGCGGTCACAGCCAAATTCGGCGTAGCAGGCCTGAAGTACGCCTGTAACCAGTTGGGGTATGGTGGCGGGCACTGCCGCAAACCTCTTATGGATGTCACCCCCGCCAAGATGGAGCAAATTGACGCCATCCTCAAAAAAGCCCAGGTACTTTAACCCTTTATCCCAATTGCCGCAATTGCAGCAAACAAAAATAAATGCAAAGGAGCTTACACACCATGGAAAACAAACGTATGGTCATGATCCCGGGCCCCACCCCGGTGATAAAGAGCATTCAAGACCAAATGGGCCGGGAAATCCAGGCATTTGGCGACCCCCGTTTTGTGAAGGATTACAAGGGCCTTATCGATGATTTGGGCCAGCTTTTCAACTGCTCCGGCAAAACATTTCCCATTGCAGGCACCGGCACAGTAGCCATGGAAATGGCCATTTCCAACGTTACCAAACGTGGCGATAACGTGCTCATCGTCAGCCATGGATTCTTTGGAGACCGTTTTATCGATATCTGCACCCGCAAAGGGCTCAACGTAGATGTCATTAGCGCCGAATGGGGCCAAATCGTACCGGTAGCGGACATTGACAAAAAGCTTTCTGAAAAGGACTATGCTGCCGTTACCGTATCCCACGTAGATACTGCCACCGGCGTGTGCGCCCCCATTGCAGAAATTGGCGAGATGATGAAAAAGCATCCCAACACCATTTACATTGTGGACGGCGTTGCTGCTACTGCAGGCGAATTTGCAGATGTAGACGGCATGAATATCGACATCATGTTTACCGGTTCTCAGAAAGCCTTTGGCGTTTGCCCGGGCATGCTGATCCTTTGGGCTGGCAAGCGGGCTTTGGAGCGCAGAAAGGCCCTGGGCACCATCCCGGAATACTACGTAGATTTTGAAAAATGGATTCCCATCATGGACGATCCGGCCAAATATTTTGCCACCCCTGCGGTGAACCTGGTATGGGCGATGGTGGAAAGCGTGCGCCTGATCAAAGAGGAAGGGCTCAAAGAGCGCGACGCCCGGCACCGCAAAAATGCCCGGGCCATGCAAAAAGCGTTTGAAAGCCTGGGCTTCCGGGTGCTGGCAGAGCCGGAGCACCGGGCAGTCACCCTGTCTAACTTGGTATATCCCGAAGGCCTGGATGATGGCAAATTCCGCAGCACTTTAATGGAAGAAGGCATCATCGTAGCAGGCGGCCTGGCCGCATATGCAGGAAAGATGTGCCGCATTGGCCACATGGGAAACATCGATATCAACGATGAGGTGGCGGTTCTAGGCGTAGTAGAGCGCTCCCTCAAGCGCTGTGGCATTCCAGTACAGCTGGGCAAAGGCATTTCCGTGTATCTGGAGGAAATGGAAGCATAATCCCCCTTCTTTGGTCATATACAGGCATCCAGAGGGTGCCTGTATTTTTTATGCAAAAGTCCCTGCCCGATGGAGGCAACCTTCCTGCGTTGTCGTAAAACCAATGTAAACATTGTGAAAGAAAACAAAAAACAGCGTGCGCCCAGCCTTGTGCCATATTCTGTTCACATTAATGCGGTACACTAGCACGCGGAAAGAACGCAAGCCAAGGCCGCAGGCCGCGGCATGGACGTTTTCGCAAGACCCGCAAAGCTTATTATTTTATGGGATACTTTTTTCAGTGCAATCTGGATATAACAGGAGGATATTCCCCGCTATGGAAACAACACCTGCCGTGCCAAACAAACCGGCTCCTGCAAAAAAGAAACACAACATCAAGCGCAAACATATCAAATGGTTTGTGCTGGGAGGCATTGTGTTGATCATTGGGATTTTGATCGCAACCTGCTCCAGCCAAGTAAAACAAGCGATGAATACCATAGCCTTTGATGAGACCACTGTGCTGGAACAGGCTGACATGCAAAACAGCATCAGCGCTACCGGCATTGTGGAAAGCGCGCAAAGCCAAAACGTGTACTCCACTATGAGCTACCCTGTAGCGGAAATTCTGGTTGACGTGGGCGATGCGGTGCAGGAAGGCGACCCGCTATGCCAGCTGGACAAAAAAAGCATCGAAAAACAAATCAAAGAGAAAGAGCTGACCATGACCGCTACCCAGCGTGCCAATGCTCAGCAAATCAAAACCGCCCGGGATAATTACAATAATTATAAAGAAGGCATCCAGCAAGGCACCAACGCCAGCCTGATTTCTGCGGACAGCAGTGTGCAAAACGCTTACGATGCCTGGCAGAAGGCGCAGCGGGCATATGACGACTATTACGCCGCCCTGCGCAAAGGCCAAAATACAGCCCTGCTGGCCCAGGCCAACTCCCTGGATGCAGCGGAAGACGCTTTGGACGCAGCCCAAAGCGCCTATGACAGCGCAAAGAAAAAGCTGCAACAGGCGCAGTCCGCCTTGTCCGCAGGCGGCGACAACAGCAGCGCGATCAGGGAGGCAGAAGCAGATGTGTTGAGTTGTGAAGTGGATCGGGACGCGGCGCAGGCCGCTTACGACCATCTGCTCAACCAGGTGGCTAGCCCTACGGATTTGAAAGTGGAATTGACCAGCGCAAAAGCTAAATTGGATAAAGCGCAAGAGAACCTCACTAAAGCGCAAGCAAAGCTCTCCGCCCTGCAGCAAAGCGCCTCCCCTGCCCTGCAGGCTGCGGTGGATGCGGCAAAAGCCGAGCTCTCTGCAGCAGAAACGGCTTTGGATCGTGCGGAGGATAGCTACGACACTGCGGAGCGCAGCTATAAAGCAG
>JAEXFV010000112.1 GCA_023451115.1 Bacillota bacterium | reverse complement strand
CCCTAAGGGAAGCCAGAGAAGAAACCGGTATTGCCCAAGTGCAACCGTTATTGCACACACCACTTTCGCTGGAAATTATCTGCGTAGAAGGGCATGTGAAGCGCGGCAGCTACGTATCTTCGCATTTGCATCTTAATATTACCTATTTGTTAGAAGCCAATGATGGACAAGCGTTAATGGTCAAACCAGATGAAAATAGCCGTGTGAGCTGGGTACCCATTCAGCAGGCTGCAGATTTTTCCACCGAACCCTGGATGCAAGGAATTTATCGAAAGCTCAATCAAAGCCTGGAAAATCGGCTGCTATTGCATAATGCAGGAACATAATAGAAAAATGATATAAGTATATCTTATGAAACAATTCGAATATTAAGAAAAAAATATTGCGGAGGACATGGGGAAAACGATAGCCATAAATGTGTCGAATTGAGAAGAAAAGGCGAGTATCATTTTCAAGATAGGTGTTGACATACAGATAACAATCCATTAAAATGTATCTGTATATACAAGTTAGTATAAACGGCTACTATGAAATCTAATATTGTGCGTGCTTACACACATAATTCAAAATTCGGAAGGAGCTATTTCTCATGGAACAAACGTATTCTCTCTATGGCTTGCTCAACAAGATTGCCGACGCGATGATCGAAGCGGAGCCCAAGCTGACGGAGTTGGATTCTGCTTTAGGTGATGGCGACTGCGGCCAGGGCATGAAAACCGGCTTTACTGCCGTGCGGGAAGCCCTCAAAGGAATGGAAGGCGCTAGCGATACGGACCTGCTGAAGAAAACAGCAATGTCCCTGATTTCCGCTGTAGGCGGTACATCGGGCGCTATTTATGGAACCGCGTTTATGAAAATGGCGGCTGCCTCCAAGGATGCCGTTGCCGGTGATCTGGTGAGCATCGCAAATGTGCTGGAAGCTGGCCTCAACGGCGCCAAGATGCGTGGTGAAAACACCCAGGTGGGTGACAAAACTTTGATCGATGCTTTAGAGCCTGCAGTATATGCTTTTAAAGCCAAAGCGGAAGCCGGCGCTAGCATGGCAGAAGCCTGTGCAGCCGCTACCGAAGCGGCACAAAAGGGCAGTGACAGCACCATTGACCTGATTGCCAAGAAGGGCCGTGCCTCTTATCTGGGCGAGCGCAGCATTGGCCATCGGGATGCCGGCTCGTACGGTATTGTGGTCATTTGCCAGGCGGCAGAGGATTTTCTTAAATAAGAGCAGTTTTACTTCCATATAAAACCAAAGAAAGGAACTAAAAAAATGAAGAAAGTTATTAATGCGCCGGAAACCGTAGTAAATGAGATGCTGGAAGGCCTGGTTGCGGCCAATCCTGACAAATTGGAGCTGATTGCCGATAAGCGCATCATCCTGCGCAAAGAGAAGAAGGAAAAGGGCAAGGTTGCTGTTGTGACTGGTTCGGGCAGCGGCCATGAGCCGGATCAGGTATTCTATGTTGGTAAGGGCATGATGGACGCCGCTTGTGCTGGCCCTGTTTTCGCCGCCCCTACTGCTGATGCGATCTATGAAGCTGCCAAGGCTGTGGATACCGGCGCTGGCGTGCTGTTTATGGTAAAGAACTACACCGGCGACCGTGGCCAGTTCGGCATGGCTGCTGAAATGTGCGAGATGGATGACATCAAGGTTGCCACCGTAATCGCTGATGATGACGTAGCCGTAAAGGACAGCACCTTTACCGCTGGCCGCCGTGGTGTTGCCGGCGCCATCCTGGGTTACAAGATTGTTTGCGCTAAGGCAGAACAGGGCGCGAGCCTGGAAGAGCTGGTAGCGCTGGCCAACCATGTAAACGCCAATGTACGCAGCATGGGCTTTGGCTTGACCTCTTGCACCACCCCCGCTAAGGGCGCTCCCACCTTTGAAATTGGTGACGATGAGATGGAAATCGGCGTTGGCCTGCATGGCGAACCCGGCCGCGAACGCACCAAGCTCAAGACTGCTGACGAAATCGTAACCTACATCACCAATCAGTGCATCGAGGACCTGCCCTTCCAGGCTGGCGATGAAGTAGCTGTTATGGTGAACGGCCTGGGCGGCACCCCGCTGATGGAGCAGTACCTGGCTTACAACATCGTTGCCAAGATCCTCAAAGAAAAGGGCATCAAAGTGTTCAAGAGCTATGTCAACGAATACTGCACCTCCATCGATATGGCTGGCCTGTCCGTGTCCCTGCTCAAGGTAGATGCGGAAATGAAGGAACTCTTGGAGTACCCCGTGGACATTCCTTACGGCGTATTCTAAGCCATATACGAACAAATGTAAGACAAGCCGGGGCATTCCCGGCTTGTTTTTTGCAGTACGGCAGGCAAAAAGCGTTTATGCCATAATGGGCAAGAAAAATGTGCGAATAATGAAGATGGAATAGCTGGGCCTTTGAAGGTGCAGTAATTCATGGTATAATACGTATAGATAGGTGTAACGGAATGGGGCGGGAAAACTCTGAAAGGAATGGCAGAGCAAACTCTTTTCCCCGATTTGAAAAAGGACTTCAACTTCCCAAACACCAGGAAGTGAAAGTATATATTTATGGAGGCTTAAGCATATGAAGAAGACCATCGTAATCGGTTGCGACAACGCAGCGGTAGAGCTGAAGAAAACCATTATCAAAACAGTGGAAGGGGAGGGCTACACCGTAGAAGATTTGGGCGTTGCCACTTCGGAAGATCAGACTTATTATCCCCTTGTAGCCCAAAAGGTTTGCGAGGCAATCATCGCTTCCAACTATGAGAAAGACGGCATCCTCATCTGCGGTACCGGTATTGGTATGGCTATGACGGCGAATAAGTTCCCGGGCATTTTTGCTGCGGTTTGCCATGATAATTTCTCTGCTGAACGGGCAAAACTCAGCAATAACGGCAACGTACTGTGCATGGGCGCACGGGTAATCGGGCCGGAGCTTGCAAAGAAGATCACCAAAGAGTGGCTCTCCCTCACGTTTAAGGACGGCAGCTCCACGCCAAAGGTGGAGGCGATGCGCACCATTGACCAAGCGCACCGTAAATAAGAAGCTGGCCCCATGAGGCGGCAAATACGCTAATAAAGTGGAAAACAATGCGCCTCAGGGAATTTTTCCTGGGGCGCATTGTTGCAATATAGAGCGCGCGCGATGCGAAAAACAATACTGATATCGTCCTATTTGCTGCATGTAATCAAGGCAAATGGATGAGGCTGGACTCAGTTTGGCAGAGATATTCCCAGAGAATTTCGGGGAATATGAAAAGTATAACTTATGCAAACAGCGGGGTGGATAAATAGCGGTCGCCGGTATCTGGCAACAGGGCAACAATGGTTTTTCCTCTGTTTTCAGCTCGCTTAGCCAGTTGGATTGCGGCCCATACCGCTGCGCCGGAAGAAATCCCAACCAATATACCCTCCGCGCGCCCTATCTGGCGGCCAACGGCAAAGGAATCCTCGTTTTGTACACCAATGATTTCATCATACACGTTGGTGTCCAATACTGCGGGTACAAAGCCAGCCCCAATCCCTTGAATTTTATGAGAGCCAGAGACGCCTTTACGCAGCACAGGAGAGTCTGCCGGTTCTACGGCAACAACTTTAACAGCGGGATTCCGGCTTTTCAGGTACTGGCCTACCCCCGTAATCGTACCGCCTGTGCCGACTCCGGCTACAAAAATATCCACTTGGCCCTGGGTATCTTCCCAGATTTCAGGGCCGGTGGTCGCCATATGGACAGTGGGGTTTGCCGGATTAACGAATTGTCCCGGCACATAACTATTGGGGATTTCCTGTGCCAATTCTTCTGCTTTGGCGATAGCACCTTTCATACCCTTTGCGCCTTCGGTGAGCACTAGCTGGGCACCATATGCCTGCACCAGCTGGCGGCGCTCTATGCTCATGGTTTCCGGCATTACAATGATGATATAATACCCTTTGGCAGCAGCAACAGAAGCAAGTCCGATACCCGTATTACCGGATGTAGGCTCAATAATGGTGGATCCTGGCTTTAATAAACCTTTTTCCTCCGCTGCATCGATCATGGCTTTTGCAATGCGGTCTTTCACCGAGCCTGCCGGGTTAAAATATTCCAGTTTGGCTAAAATACGGGCTTCCAAGCAGTTTAATTGTTCAATATGGGTTAGTTCCATTAAAGGCGTGTTGCCAATCAATTGGTCGGCGGAAGTAACGATAGGGCGCATGGCAATGAATCCTCCAAATGAATTTATTGTAATTGCATATTGTCCTACAAGGATTGATAAATAGAATTTGCAAACGATAAAAAACCAATCACTCTAGTAGGTTAATTGGATTATAGACTTAAGATACAATTTTGTCAATAGCAAAAACGCGTTGTTTGATTTCCTATAAACCCGGTTGTATAATAGGAAAAAGAAAGAAGGTGTATTATGCTGATTTCCACAAAGGGCCGTTATGCTTTGCGGGTGATGGTAGATTTAGCCGAGCATGCTACAGGAAATTATATTCCATTAAAAGAGGTGGCGCAGAGACAGGAAATTTCTGAGAAATATTTGGAAAGCATTATTAAGGCACTGGTGTATAGCGGAGACTTGGAAGGGCTGAGAGGCAAAGGCGGGGGATACCGCTTAACCAAGCAGCCAGAAGAATATACCGTTGGCAATATCCTACGGCTGATGGAAGGAACGCTTTCTCCTGTAGCTTGTTTGGAAGAACGGGCAAAACCCTGTTCTCGCGCTGGAGAGTGCAGGACACTGCCTATGTGGCAAAAGCTGCATACGATGCTGCAGGATTTTTTTGATGGAATCACCGTGGCCGACCTAATGGCCTGCGAAGGAAGAGAAGGTAAAAAAGCGGGCTTTGACGTAGAACCTTTTTAAGAACTCCAGAATTCAGTGAACTGTGAACTGGAAAGCAAACATGATATTAGCATCATGGGCGTAACCATTGCCGCTGTCTGTAAAGGCATAATACGTATCGTGTAATTGTAAACTAGATATACGGAAATAAAGTTGACAATAATGCGAAGAACATGGTATAGTGGAATTGCTTTCGAGAGTATATAAGCGAAGGGAGTATTTCCATTATGGAACAAGGGGTGAAACATACAGGGCAGGCGCATAGCCGGGATATGGTCTATATTGGCTTGTTTGCAGTGCTGATCAGCGTATGCGCCTGGATTAGCATCCCATGGGTCGTGCCTTTTACATTGCAGACTTTTGGCGTGTTTTTTACCCTGGTATTGCTGGGGGGGAAACGGGGGAGCATTTGTATTTTAGTTTATATTCTGCTGGGTGCCCTGGGGATACCCGTATTTTCTGGATTTCAGGGAGGGCCTGGTGTGCTTTTTGGAACCACAGGGGGATATATCCTGGGATTTTTGCTTACCGGCCTTGCCTATTGGGGATTAACCAAGGCTCTGGGAGAGCGGCTGTGGGTTATGGTGCTGGGGCTTGTTGTGGGGCTTGTGCTATGCTATGCAGCTGGGACGGCATGGTTTCTGGTGGCATATGCCCGTCAAACTGGTCCAATTGGCATGGCAGCGGCCCTGGGATGGTGCGTAACCCCCTTCCTCTTGCCAGACGTCATTAAAATGGCGCTTGCACTGGCGCTGGGAAAGCGGCTGAACAGATTTATCCCCAAAGCGGCTGGAGAGAAATAGAAACAAACTTTAAGCGGGGTTTAAACCCCGCTTTTTCTTTTGAAACATGACGGATATAATACAAAATTGAGTCGTCATAAATCCTTATCAAACTTATGGAATTAAAATAAAAGGGAAACAACCAGAGTGAAAACAACAAAGCAGACAGACATAATAAGGAGTTCCACAACAACCAAATTCTTCTTCATGGCATTTTACCCCTTTTTTTATAGTATAGCATACACAATAGCAATAAACAATACTTTTATCTTGTTTATTATGATGTAAAAATTCTTATCTTTAAGCGAAAGGCAATCCGCCGGGACAAACCCGCATTGCTGTGATATAATTCAATTTGTTGCCGTGATTATAGTTGACTTGTTATGCCGCAGCAATGCGATGAGGCGAGGTGTTTATTGCGATGAATGAAAAGGAAATCCGGGAAATACGCCGCCGTTTCCGACCGGATAAAACCATGATCAACAGCGTATATGGCTGTTATGTCAATGCAAACAGGAAAATTGTGGCTACTTTTGAAGAAGCGGTGCCACTTATGCAGCCAGATGAATCGGAACGCTTTCTTCGTGTTTTGAAAAAAACACTTTCGGGCTCTCTTGGAAAAAATTTAATCAACATAGAATTTACTGCAAAGCAGGTGATGGAAAGCGATGAGCATCGCTTCCTGGCGCTGTTACGGCAAACTGGGTTAAAAGATGGGGATTTGTTGCAGGCTTTTTATCAACGTGTGATAGAAGCGCTGAATATAGAGGGGAATTATCTGATTCTCTTGGCGCATGACGTTTACAATGTTCCGTATCGTGGGAAAGATGATACAATGCATACAGATGTTCAAGAGGAAGAATACCGCTATATTGTTTGCAGCATTTGCCCTGTCAAACAGACGCCTACGGAGCTGAGCTACTATCTGGAAGATAACCGCTTCCATACCACCTCCTTGGGGTGGGTAGTTTCTGCGCCAGAGCTGGGCTTCTTATTCCCTGCTTTTGATAATCGTGGCACTAACATTTATGGCGCACTGTATTATATGAAAAATGCGGCCCAAAATCATCAGGAATTTGCCGACGCAGTATTTAATGTGGAGCTGCCCATGCCCGCCGTGGCGCAGAAAGAAACATTTCAGCTGATTTTATCCGAGACGCTGCATGAAGATTGCAACCTGGAAGTGATGCAGGCAGTTCATGGACAGATCAGTGAATTGGTAGATC
The DNA here is from genome assembly GCA_023451115.1 of Bacillota bacterium. Lineage (GTDB taxonomy): Bacteria > Bacillota > Clostridia > Christensenellales > CAG-138 > JAEXFV01. Next base: position 1,218 of record JAEXFV010000112.1, on the reverse strand, counting down.
AACATAAGGAAGCCAAGGAGCCAGAGCAACTGTTGCTTTCCAAGAGCGAGTTAGGGGCAGTTTTACAGCAGAGCGGCGTATCCCGTGAACATATAGAGGAATTTTCTACTTCCTTTGACGCTCAGTTTGGAGAGGATGCGCAGCTCTCGCCTGTGAATATGATAGACAAAAAACAGTTTATAATTCGCACCCCGGATGTGGTGATTAAAATAAATCCGGATAGAAGCGACCTGATTGAAACCCGGATTATTGATGGAAGCAAATACATCATGATACCGGCAGAGGGCGAAGTGGAAGTCAATGGGGTAAGTATAAAAATAGGAACCAAAAGATAAAGAATGAATTATCAATAAGAAAAGGCTTGGCAACGTTGTTTGAAACAGTGCCGGGCTATTTATTTTTCTTAATTTTAGAAGTAGCTAAAAGTAGATCAATAGATATAAAATATATTATTTACACCTATTCAACTTGACAAAAATGTATTAAAATAGAAATAAGATATTACAAAACATCCTGGAATGTTTCACATTTCGGAATAGTACATACTGAGAACGATGTGCCCTGTTTTTCATTATAAATTTGTTTGTCAAACTAGCTTTTGATTTGGGTTTTGCACAATGTGCAGGAAAGATGGGTAGATGATGTATGAAGAAACAAATCGAGCTAGAATTGCTGCAAGTATGCGGTTCGCCAAAGCTGTTAGGCCATAAGTATACTGCATTATTAATTTACACATTAATTTCAAACAATATGACCACCAATTATATCTATGAAGGATATCAAATTGTAGCAGAGCAGTATAACGTGAGTGCCGGTAGTGTGGAACGGGCAATCAACCGTTATATCAGTGCTGCATGGGACCTGAAGAGACCGGAATTGATTGCTATGTTTTCAGAATTTCGGCCATCCAATAAAGAGTTTATTGCCATGTTCGGGGTCAGGATAAAAATTAAGTTGGAAGATTAATGTCGGTTTGTCGGTATTTCATTCTACAATATTTGGGGTAAAAAAGCCGTAATCTGGAAGGATTTGTCGAAAATCTTGAAATATTTTTTGCAATTGTTATAATCTTTACAAGATTTTTATTTCAAAGGAGTAAATAATATGGATACCATTGACGCACAATCTTTTTGGGATCTCGTAGAAGAAAAAAATGAACTTGACGCTTATTTTGCAAATTTGGGCAATGAAATAGACTTGTTTGAGTATGAAGTAAAC
>JAEXFV010000078.1 GCA_023451115.1 Bacillota bacterium | reverse complement strand
ATAGCCAATTAAAACAGACCGCCCTTTGCTATTACCTGTTCCACCTGCTCCCGGCCTTGCAGAGCGGTCGTAGCGCCTACGGCAGACACTGCGATGGCTGCCGTTGCGCTGGCCCATTGACAACAATGAACGATATCCCACCCTTGCAGCAGGCCAAAGATGAACCCGGAAGCAAAATTATCCCCGGCTCCTGTAGTATCCAGGCAATGGGTTGGATAGCTGGGAATATGGACAGGTGACGCGTCCTTTGTGCATATATAACAGCCTTTGGCGCCCTGCTTTGCAATTATGTTGGCAATGCCAAATTCCTGAAATACCCGTGCTGCCTCCAACACATCCTTTTGGCCTGTATAGAAGAAAGACTCTTCCTCGTTGGGGAACAAATAATCCACATAGGGCAGTAATGGGGAAAAATCCTCCAGCGTAAGTCCCAATTTATTCATGTTGGTATCGGCACACACCAATATTCCCTGTTCTCTTGCTGCCTGTAAAATAGGCAAAAACAAGTTAGGATCCACAATGGGAGGCGTAAACAAACTGGCTAAGCTGATTACCTTTACTCCCTGGATCATTTCCAAGCAGGGCGTGAAGTAAATCGACTCGCTAAAAGGGGGCATAAGAAAACGCCGCTCTCCCGTAGGGTCAATCACCACACAGTTGAGGCAGGATGGCAGCGAAGGATATTTGACCAGATAGGAAACGTCAACCCCATAGCGCTCCAGGGTTTGCATGATTAACCCGCCACCAAAGTCGGAACCTACGCCGCAAGCAAACCGCACATGTCCACCCAACTTGGAAATGGAGATGGCTTGATTAAAACCGTCTCCTCCCAAGGAAATGGAAATACTTTCCGCAGGGGTTATTTCCTCCTGCAGTGCGTGCTTGGTGTCCACGCCCTTTACCAGGATGTCTAATGCCGTTCCTCCAAAGATCACCACATTCGGCACATGCATTGTTCTCTCCTCGTTCACGCTATAGCTCCACAATGACCCGGATGCTGTGTTCTTTATCCATAAGCGCTTCCATAAATGCCTCCTGGGTATTTTGGAATTTGAATACATGGGTTGCAAGCGGCTTTACGTTGATCAGGCCGTTTGATACCGCTGTAATGGCCGAGGGGTAAAGATTTTTGTAACGGAATATGGTGAGGATCCTATTCTCGTTAAAGCTGATTTCCCAGAAATTGAAATCCACCGGCGCATGAATGTTTCCAACCAATACGATATCCCCGCCGCGCTTTACCAGTTTGGTAGTAGCGGCTGCGGTGATGGGACTGCCTGCTGTTTCAAACACGAGATCCGCACCCTGGCCCTGGGTGAGTTCCATCACCTGCTGGCGCAGGTCTTCCTTGCTTGAATTGATTAGGTGCGGGATGCCTAGCCCTTTGGCTACCTCCAAATGCGGCTCAAACAGGTCCGCTACTGCTAAATTGGATATACCGCATGCTTTGCATGACAGCGCTGTCATCAAACCAATGCATCCGCCGCCTACAATCACCGCGTTTTTGCAGGGGTTCGCCTGGGCCTGTAAGGCTGCATGCATGCCCACTGCTAAAGGCTCCATCAAAGCGCCCTCGATGGTATCCATATTGTCCGGCAAGCGGAACGTCCTGGATGCCGGGTGGCTTACGTATTTGCATAACGCGCCGGTTTTCCAAGGCGGTGCAGCCATAAACAGAACATCATTGCACAGGTTATATCTGCCGCTCATGCAGAAATCGCAATGGCCACAGGGGACGCCCGGCTCAAGGGCTACCAGATCGCCCAGGGATAGAGTAGTTACATTTTTTCCCAATGCAATTACTTTGCCCGCACACTCATGCCCCAACAAGATGGGGAGCGGAAGGTCGGGAAACATTCCGCCCAAAGTTGGGTCTTTAAAAACCGATACATCCGAGCCGCAAAGCCCTACATGCTTGATTTCCACAAGAACATCGTCGTCTCCCACCTGCGGCATGGGTAACGGCATAAATTCAATCTTTTTTTCCGCAGTTAACATTGCACCAAGGTTTTCCATATGCATCCTACCTTTACCGTAAATTGTCCCAAGGATGAATTACAACTTTTATGACCTCGCTGCCATGCTGCAGGTTGTAATCCAACGCTGTAAAGTAATCGTCCAAAGCGTATTCGTGGGTAACCAGCATTTCTGCGTTTACCTTTCCGCTGCTCATAGCCTCCAGTGACCGGTCATAATTATGGGTCTGCAAACCGGTGGCGATCAGGGAGAGTTCCCGGAAATAGAAGTCTGTTACATCAATCCGTTTAAACAGATCGAAAGGCGCATAAGGTTCTGAATAGGTGTACAAGCAACCGCCTTTGCGCAGCAACTTGATGGCGCTAGCGCCTAACTCGCCGCTGCCTGTCGTGTCGATAATTTTATCAACGCCATGAGGGAAACGATCTAAAATAGCGGACTCATGTACAGAATAATCCGAGCGATCCATGCGAATGGTATTTACGCCCTCTTTGTTGAGCAAGTCCAACTTCCACTGGGTAGGCGCAACGCAGGCTGCATAGGCTGCGTTGGAGTGATGCGCCAACATGGCTAAAATTTGGCCGTGGGCGCCTGCTCCCAGCACTAGAACATGCTCCCCATATTGAATATTCATGCGATCGATTGCGTGCATTGCACAGGCAACCGGCTCCGTAATCGATGCGGCGTTAAAGGAAACATTATCTGGTATCTGAAAGACTTTGTCCTTGGAAAGCAGTACATACTCGGCTTGGCCACCGAAAATGTTATGCCCCAAAGAACCAAAGTTGTCGCAGTAAATGGGCATATCCCTGCGGCAGAAGTAACAGTCTCCGCACAGCAACGTATTATCCGCAGTTACCCGATCGCCCACCTTGAAGTTTTTTACGTTGCTGCCAATTTCCTCTACGTAGCCGGCAAATTCATGACCAGGTACGATGGGATATACATCCAGCGTTGAGCTGCGTCCCTCATCAATGGTACGGTCAGCTGCCTTGCAAATGCCGGAGGAAACAACTTTTATAATGATTTGATCCGGCCCGCATTTGGGATAAGGAACCTGCGTCACGCTGCCGTTTGCACGGCCGGGCGCGGTATATAATACTGCTTTCATTGTTTTCATATCGGAATGTTCCTTTCTCAATTTCATTTATGCTCTGTACTTAGGCGGAATGGGCCACGTTCTTTTTTGGCGTAAGCCGTTTGATTTTACCCTCGTTATGCTGCTTAATGGTATCGATATATACTGCTGCCAAAATCAATGTCCCTTTAAAGGCCATCTGCCAGTAGTAACTAACCTCCAAAAGATTCAAAGCATTACAAGCTACGCCGATTAGAATTACGCCTGTCATGGTGCCTAACACTGTGCCTTTACCACCACTGAACGCCGTTCCACCCAGAACAGCTGCTGCTACTGCGTCGCTCATGATGTCCGTTCCTGCGGTGGGCTGGCCGGAAGAAACCTTGGCTGCACTGATGCAACCCGCCAAGCCAGCCAGGAAGCCCATCATTGCGTAAGCGATCATGCAGGTTTTCTTTACGTTAACGCCTGCGTTAATGGCGGCGTTTTGGTTACCGCCTGTGGCATATAAATGGCGGCCTGTTACCGTACGAGACAGGATGATGGCAACTAAAATACAGCAAAATACGATAATATATGCCGGAATAGGGATGCCAAACCAGTTGTTGTTGCCAAATGCTTTTAGGGATTCGTTTAGGCTGTAAATTTTCAGGGAGCTGCCGGAGATCAGGTAAGCTACACCGCGCTTAATGCCGTCCATGGCCAGGGTAACGATAAATGCCGGCATTCCGCTATAGGCGATAATTCCGCCCATCAGAATACCCAGCAGGACTGAAACCAATAATGTAGCGAACAGCGCTACGTAGAAGTTCATTCCCCAGTGCTCGATCATCTTGCACAGCAATACGCCGGCAAATGCAAATGTGGAGCCGGGAGAAAGGTCAATGTAACCAGTGATGAGCAGCGTGGTCATGCCCAGCCCCAACAACGAGGTTGTAGTAATCAGCATGAGCAGGGATTTCATGTTTAGCCCGGTCCAGAAATAGGGCGATGTAACGGATATAATCGCCAGCATCAGGCCCAAAGCGATCAATATACCGCCGTTGTTTTTTAAGTATACGGCTACTGGATTTTTGTGTTTTGCTATAACAAGCTGAGTTGACTGTTCCACCTTATTTTCCTCCCGATACAGCATAATGCATGATCATTTCCTGCGTTACGTTTGGTTCCTGCTCCAAATCAAATGTTTTTACCAGAGAGCCTTCGTGCATCACGGCAATGCGGCTGCTCAGGTTCAAAATTTCCGGCAATTCCGAAGAAATCATGATGATGGATAGCCCCTCTTTGACTAAATCCTGAATCAGCCGGTAAATCTCCTGCTTTGCACCGATGTCGATACCACGGGTAGGCTCGTCCAGGATAAGCACCTTGGAGCCTGCGGCAAGACATTTTGAAATAACCACTTTTTGCTGGTTGCCGCCGCTAAGGTTAAGGCAAAGTTGATCTGGGCTGGCCAACTTAATGCGCAGTTTGTTCACGTATTCGTTGATAATAGAAGTTTCCTTTTTATGATTTACACGAAAGCTGCGGATAAAGGAACGAGCTACCATGAGCGTTAAGTTAAACGCAACCGAATTGTTGAGAATTAAGCCATACTTTTTTCGGTCCTCGGAAACCAGTGCAAACCCGTTACGGATGGATGTGCCAGGGTCCTTGATTTGCAGTTTTTTCCCTTCAAAATATACTTCGCCCGAATCGATGGGATCCACGCCAAACAATGCTCGGGACATTTCGGTACGGCCTGCGCCCACCAAGCCGGCAAAGCCCAATATTTCGCCTCTCTTCAGGGTAAAGGATACGTCTTTTACCCGTTTATTGGTCAAATGCTTTACTTCCAATATAGGCTCTTTTCCAAAGTTGCGCTCGTGCCCATACAGTTCGCTGATTTCCCGACCCACCATCATGGAAACGATTTCGTCATAGTTTGTGTCGCCGATTTCCTTGGTAGCAATAAACTGGGAATCTCGCAGTACTGTAACTCGGTTGCACAGCTGGAAAATCTCGTCCATACGGTGAGAAATATATATGATGGCAATCCCTTTTGCCTGCATGCCCCTGATTGTTTCGAACAGCTTTTCAATTTCTTTATCCGTAAGAGATGCGGTAGGCTCGTCGAAAATCACTACATTGGCGTTAAAACAGACTGCTCGTGCAACCTCTACCAACTGCTGCTGCGCTACATTGAGCGTGCCTACGATGGTGTCAGAGGTGAGGCCCATACCCAACATATCCAAAGCTTCCTGGGTGCGCTTACGTACTTCGTCTTTATCGCGGGATATAAAATCCTTACGGGGCTCAGAACCTAAGAAAACGTTATCTTCTATGCTCATTTGTTCCACCAGGCAAATTTCCTGGTGAACCATGGCAATGTGCTGTTTGTAAGCATCGCTGGGGTTTTGAATTTTAACCGGTGCCCCATGCAGCTTTATTGAACCCGAATCGGGCTGTAAAAGGCCGCACAGTATATTCATAAGGGTTGATTTTCCTGCGCCATTTTCTCCCACCAAGGCCATTACCTCGCCGGGTTTTACGCGCAACGTTACGTCTTTTAACACCTGAACTCCGTAAAAGGATTTGCAGATGTTTTCCATTTCCACTAAATAATTGTTGCCCATTTCAATCTCCTGCTTATCCGGCATTATTAGCTGGCAACCCTGGAAGAAACCCGAATTGCCAGCTAATAACACAAAGTGGGACAAATGCAAACGGTCTGCTTCTTATTTGCTCAGATATTCTTCAACCATGTCGGGGGTAACGAGCTTTACTTCTGCTAGAACAGTCTGCTCTACTTCCTCCCCACGCAACAACGCCAAGCTGCTCTCGCCAACTGTAACGCCCAGGTCATAAGGCATCTGGTCGATCAAAAAGTCGATTTGGCCATTGGCCATGTAGTTCAAAAGCATTTCGGTGCAGTCTACAGAAGCGACGGTAATATCCAGACCCATGTTTTCAAATACTGGCACACACACTAAGGCATTGCTTTCTCCTACGGAGAAGAAGCCCTTTAAGTCGGGATACATTTGGCAGGTGCTCTGCACCAGGGACATAGCAGTAGCGGAGTCGCTCTCGGAGCTCTGGTCTTCCAGGTTGACAACCCATTCTACATTGGGATATTCCGCCAAAGCCTTCTCAAAGCCCTGAAGGCGCAGGTTTGCAGAGTTGATGGTGCGGTTGCCGTAGGAAAATACCTGGCCTTCGCCGCCGATTGCCTCGCACAGGCTCTTGCCGCACAGATAGCCTGCCTGCACGTCATCGCTCAAGATGCTGGAGTCTGCCAATTCCGGTACGGAGGGAGCGGCTTCCCAAGTAACGATCTGCACGCCGTTATCCCGCAGGGTCTGCAATTGGTTGTTGGCAACGCTGTTATCATAGAAGCAGGTGATGATCTGATCATAGCCCATGGCCAAAGCCTGATTGTACATTTCCAACTGGCGATCCAAGTCGATATCGTAGTTGTAAAGCGTAAAATCTACGCCGGCTTCCGTGAGCGTATCCTTCATACCGTTCAGAGAAGAAATGAAGAATTCAAAAGCTTCGGTAGCGGTGATGATAGCCACCTTTTTGCCGGAATAGTCAGCAGTTGCAGCCGGTTCTTCAGATGCAGCGGGTTCCTCGGATGCTACAGGTGCCTCAGATTCCTGCGCTGGCTCTGCGGCGGGCGTAGCTGCTGCCGGAGCTGGGGCAGAACATCCCATTAAAGCCACTGCCGCTAACAGCAGTACCAATAGTAACGCAAGTGTTTTTTTCATGTTTCCTCTTCCTCCACCTATTTTATTGTTTTTTTATTTTGCCTATGGGCAAATTGCATTTCTATATTTGGAGAAAATTTGCAAAATTAAAGAAAATGTTTATAAAATTAATTAAATTAATTATTAAATTGCTACAAATTCAACCTGCGCCTTTCTCCTATAAAATTCAAAGATATCCCTCCTGGATTTTCCTGGTTTTGTTGTCCAACTTTTCGCATTTTATTATTTTTTGTAAGAACTTCGGAACGCTGTCTACAATAATTAATTTAATTAATAACATATCGAATAGGGTTTGTCAAGACCATTGTATTTTGCAAGTTTACAGGATACAGGGAGATGTTGCGTTCTCCCTTTCAAATAGTCAATTGAATAAATAAAATTAATTTTCTGGGAATTGTAGCAAGAAAGCATAGGCTCGAGCATCTCTCGTAATGACAAAAGCAATACGGATGGAAAGAAAATGAGGAAAAAACATCTCCCTCAAATTATTTACTGAATGCCGATAGGAAATCGCGGGAAACAAACTAGCGTAACGGCTGACAAACGGGATTGCAACAAAGAACGGGTAAGAAGTCAACCGATTTTTGTATCCCGATTTGATTATTTGAGCAAAACAAAATGTCACGCAATAGAAGGCATGAATGCGTAACGCAGACTCATCAAATTTTGAGAGCCAAAGCACTTGTTTCTTTCGCTTTCTTGATTGCCTACTGAGCAGGGATAGGCCGCATTGTCAATGGCGACGGTCTCTGCTGTTTCCCAAAATGGAGATTTCTACGTATGTTCTTCTGAACAAAACGGAATTATCAAGTAAGACTGTTTCTTATTAATTTTGTCTGGGTTTTAACGGCTTTTTATTCGGCTTAAGTACAATACCTTTTTGCTCCGCCGCATCATTAAAGTATTTTACTGCGATTTCTGCTCTTTCTTTTAATGGCATTTCTTCCGAAACTGCCTTTTTAATCTGCTCTACCACCGCATAAATATCTTGTATTTCCAAGAGGTTTATGGCAAGACAGAAGAAAGATTTTCTTCGACCGTCATTATAATTGCCCAACAGAAATTTAAGGATGCTTGCCTTTTCCCCAAGTACAGAGTGATATGCCGATAAACCAAGAGCTTTGGCTCTTTCCATATCTGACAGTTGATTTCGATGCGTGATAAAAGAGTCGAATTCCGTTATACCATCATATTTTGCACAGGGGTAACAATCGCATTGGAAGCAATATTGGTAGCCACTATGCGCTATACTGCAACGAGAAATAGAACAACCTTGATTTCCGGCCCCGCCGCCACACCCTGGGCAATGTCCGTCTATTTTCATAATGCAGAGAGCGCAGTTTAATCCGCATAATGAAAACAACAGATCATTTCTATTAAAGTTTTTCAAACACTCTCTCCTTTATCACAGCGGAAAAACTTTCCTTCTAGCTTCGCGTTTATTCATCTATTCGACAAATTCTAGGGTTACTTTCTGTTTGGTTTTCGCTTAAGCATCAATAACTTTAGATAGGCATTGAATTCTGTTGTGTCTGTCGGCTCAAACATTACCCATTTTCCATCGTGATAGATTTCTGCTTCATCATAGGTTTTGCAAACAGAATCAGGAAGCGCACTTCGGATGACTTCAAATTTGGCTCGTTCATCTTTCCCGAAAATCACCATAAAGCCTATGCGCTTTTCTCTTGCATATAAGGCGCAGAGCGTTTTTCCCCCTCTACGGTACTTATACTCATAAGTCCACTTTTTACCTCCAGTGTTCCACAGATGCTCCATATCATATGTATCATCAATGGCAATACACAGTTTTTCCCATACCTTATAGAGCGACTCGCCGATTAACAATATCATATCTTCACGGTTTGGTATGTCTTGCAGCAAGTTATCATCTCCACCGTTTTGAATTTATCCTTTTGCGTGATGAAGCAACGGTTATGCAGCTATTCGCAGCATTGTTCATATAAAATATTTTATCATAGCAATGCTGCGAATACTACCGCAAAAATTCGTGCACCTATTCACTGTGTGTGTTAACGTTTTGCAGGAGCAATGCCCAATAGAAGGACGGAATTTTATCACGGCACTAGGCTAGATTTCCCCTTAACAAACTTTGTGATAGCTACGGTTACATCTGCTTTTTTATGAGTTTGGGGCACTTTCCGAAGAAGGGTCCATTAGTTCGCCGCCTTGTATGGCTTGGGCAAAGGTAACCTCCCCTCGTGCCAGCCGCATGGCCAGGGGATACCGTTCATCCAGCACTTGATAGAATGCCGCCAGAGTATCTAGAACATCTGCGCAAAGCTGCTCTGCAGACTGACTTTCTCGCAGCAGCATGCTGTATTTATAATAGAGTTGTGCCCTTCGAAATATGCCAAAGCTGCCCACTGGGCAGAAAAAATTGAGTCCAGGGATGGCTTTTTCCAGTTCTTCCCGGCCGCTGCCCAACTCCAGCGTCAGCGTTGCATAGAATTGTATAATATCCGTGCCTTCGTTTAGGGTTGCTGCCATTATATCCAGGATAGCAGGGTGGGCTTCATCAGTAAGCGGCAACAACACCCGCAGTGTGTTTCCTACCTGGGAACCACCGGTCCCTGGTAGGGAAGCTGTATCCATTCCGGTTTCACGTATTTCTTTTTCCACCAGTTCAAACAATTCCTGTTGCATAGCAATGTGCATATTTTTTCCGCCTTTCGGTTCGTTTGTTCTTGCTGTTTTGTAAATTCAATTTTGATGAATAAAGCCATTAGTGATACCATAGTTTGCTACTTTAATATATCATGCCTTGTTTTTCTTTACGAGCCGCAGCTTTGCGCCTTAACTTAGCCAGTTTATCGTCTACAGTTTTGCCGTCCATGGCGCGCTCCATCTGTTTTTGGTGGATTTGCGCCCGGTTTTCCTTTGCCTTGGCAGCAAAAGGATTTTTATCCCGGGAGTGCGCTGTTTCAGACATTTGTGTTTGCCAGGCAGAGCCGCCGTCCATTCCCAGCTTTTCTGAAATTCCCTGGAGGCTGTACTCACCGCCAAACCTGTATAATCCCAGATCGCTGACAATCTGCTGCGCTTCTTCATCCCCGGCATTGGCGCGCTTGTGCAAGTCCGTAGCCCGGCGCATAGTAATGTGCTGGAACGCCTCCTTGCGTTTGCCGCTGGCAAAGCCCATGGATTTAAGCACCACATGTTTGGCGTCCCTGGGATCAATGCCTTGATCCACAAGCTCCTGTATTTTAGAGGAAAGCCCCAGTTCCTCTTCCACCACATCAGTACGACGGGCTTTTTTCATCTTGTCACTAGCCAAACCCTTAGCGATGCCCACTGCAGTTCCAGCGCCAGATACAATAGCGCCCACGGGTGCGGTCACGCCGCCCAGCGTTAAGCCGTTGCCAATCACATTAAGGCCGCCGGAAACCATATCCAGGCTGCCTTCCATCTGCCGTACGGAAGCCATCCTCTTGGCCTGTTTGAATGTGCGGTACATACGTTCTTCATCCGGGCTAAGCTGACCAGCAGCCCGACGTTCTTCCATGGACTGCATGCGGCTTTTCATTTTTTCCCGAGTTGCTGTAGCAGAACCGACGCGGACGCCGCCGCCTATCATTTGCAGTCCGCCCACGCCGATTCCGATACCCGGAATTGCCTTCCCGCCCACCGCTTTGACAGCCTCTGTGCTGCCCGAGGCATATGCCGAAATCTTGGCAAGATTGCCGCCGAGGCTGCCTGCGTTGCCCAAGGCAGTCAGGCCGCTGGCTGCCGCATCAGCGGCATTTCCTTTTTGAGCATGATCGGCTAAGGCCATGGCGTTGGAGACGAAGGAGGCGGTGGAGCCAAATGCCCCGATGGCGCCGCTGGCTATGCCCCAGCCCTGCTCTGCGGCGGTAAGGGGTAGGGCATTCCTGGCGTCATTCAGCTTCTGCTGGGCTTGGGTAATGGGGTTGTTGGGGTCGCCTACGGGCAGGCTTGAGCCCGCTTTTGTGGCCTCGTCAAGCTCTGCCTGCGCATCGGCCACCGCCTGCTCCGCTTTCCTGATTCCGCCTGCGGATTTTGTGAAAAACCCGGCGCCCGGCGCCAACACCGAACCGCCTAACGCACCTTTTTCAAAAACGCCCTTTGCCAGCAGTCCCTTTTCTCCTATTGTTTGGTCTACGCCGGGCATTTGCATTTCTTTTTCGGACATTTCTGTTAATAGCCCGGGTTTGCCCAATCCGTGCATGCCATAATAATCATCCTTGGCAGGGTCATAAGCCGCATCTCCGATCGCCTGGTCATAGTGTTTGGTTTCCCGCAAAGTATCCGCCATTCGCTCAATGCCCCGGCTGTGGGCGTTGCGAGCGCGTGTATCGTCAATTTTATGGGAAGCGCTCATACGGGCGAATGGGTTTTTGACACTCCACTTAAAGCGTTCCCATCCGCTCATGGCCTCGTAATCATCCCGGCCATTGTTCAGCTGGTCTACTGCCCGCTGATGCTGGCGTTGGATGGCATGGGCTTTGCCTGAAATTCCACCACCGATTTTCTGAAAGGGTAGGGCCATATAATGGCCGACAGTACTCAGCCCCCGTAAAAAGCGCTGGCCGCGGGTAGGAGCCACTTCGCCGGAAAGCAGTTCTTGGCCAGCCTGTGCACTGATCAATGGTGCATCGGTTTGCTCTGGCGGCAAGTCGGCCATATCCTGCATTTCAATTTCCTCAGGTTCTTCCTTTTTGCGCCGAAAGGGATTTTTCCATTTTTTATCCCAACCTTGTATCGGGTTCCCCGCTGGGGAAGTGGGCATGGAAAAACTGGCGGGCGCCTGCATGCCACTATCCGCTTGGGCTTCCAATGCGGGGTTTTGCAGGATGCCGGTTCCCCGTGCCATGCCGGCGCCTTGCTGAACGATGTGCCCGGCCTCATGCAGGAGTAGTTCCTGCCCGCTTTGGGTGTTGGGGGCATATTCCCCTTTCGCCACATGGATTTCGTTGCCTCTTGCATAAGCCCGTTGGCCATATTGCTCCTGCAAACCGGCATCTTCAAAAATGCGTATGCCTGGCAGGGATACGCCCAAGCGGGCTTGTATCTGCGCACCTAGCTCCTGGGTAGGTCGGCGCTCCTGGCTTGGCAGAGATTCTAGCTCTGACGGATCCATGCGCTGTGCCTCCATTATGGAAAGCAAGGATGAATTGGAAACATGCTTTTGCAGCAGCCACTGGTTCTCTTTCCTATTGCCGTCTTGTTTGGCCGTTTTCTGAATTTTTATCTGCATAAGAGCACCCTATTCGGCTGCTGTCTGAAAGAAAGGAGAAAGAGAATTCTACCACCATGAAACTTATTCATTTACTATATCCCATTTTGCAATTTTCGGCAACGGAATTGTCATAAACCGAGAAAATATGTGATCAAACCCGGTTTTAGATATTGCCAAGCATTACGATTTTACTATCTTCCCCTGAAATCCTTGTATTTAGAGGACTTCATAGGGGGAGAGTGGCAAAGCCTTTCGCTTTGAACATCTTTCATTTTTTACATTAAATGGCTGGCGCCCCGGGAAATCCTGCGAGAATAGTCATAAGACAACTCTCCTGCGGAATATATGTTTACGATTGAAGCGGGGAGGGGTACGTTCCGGTGAAGATAGTGAAAAAACACAGGTTTATGAATTGGAAGAAAGTTGGGAAAACCGTTCTGGTTGGGCTAAGCTGCCTGGTAATTGGCGTTTTT
>JAEXFV010000177.1 GCA_023451115.1 Bacillota bacterium | reverse complement strand
CCTTACCGCTTGGCTATGGTGCCGTTTGGCCGCGTAAAAGGAGGAAACGCAGCCGTTAAAAAAATGGAGCGGGAAACGGGGCTCGAACCCGCCACCTCCGCCTTGGCAAGGCGGCGCTCTACCAAATGAGCTATTCCCGCATCTAGGGCCAACAAAAACGTTGACGACTCATCCATCAGCGCTGCATGGCAACGCACATCTTACACTATTCCCATTTAACAAAAATGGTGCCTCAGAGTGGACTTGAACCACCGACACAGGGATTTTCAGTCCCTTGCTCTACCAACTGAGCTACCGAGGCAAAATGGCGACCCGAAGGGGACTCGAACCCCTGACCTCTAGCGTGACAGGCTAGCGTTCTAACCAACTGAACTACCGGGCCGTGGTGGGAACAACAGGGCTCGAACCTGTGACCCTCTGCTTGTAAGGCAGATGCTCTCCCAGCTGAGCTATGCTCCCACGCCACCGAAGTGACAAGGATTAGTATAGCGCATGTATCCCGGCCGTGTCAATATCCTTTCTAAAGTTTCGCAATATTGGAAATTTACATCCATTATGCCTGCTGCGCACCCCAGATCGTCAGCACAAGCTGGCGCATTTTCTCGGAGTTGGGCACATAATAGCTACGGCTGTCAATTGTTTTACATTTCCCGGGCAATATGTCGAATGTGGCTTGCTCCATATCCAGTTTGGAAAGCAGGTCCCCCAATACCAAAATCTGTTCCAGGCTGAGATTGGTATGGACATATTGCTCCACGGTTTGCCACAGACTGAGCACAACCTTTTTGACTCCCAAAGACCTTACCCGGGCCGTAAACGCCTGTACAAAATCCTGCTGGCGGCTGATCCTGCCCAAATCGCTCCCCCCTGTTACACCATGGCGCAGGCGCACAAATTTTTGTGCCTGTTCCCCCTGCAAGGTAATGGTCTCCCCCTTTTTGCCAAATCCGGGCATATCATATGCCAACGTAATGGGAACGCCCCCTACCGCATCGGTAAATGGCGCTACGCCTTCCATATCAATGCTGGCATAATAATGCAGCGCCCAGGCATCCTCCTGGCTGTCAAAAAGCAGTTGGTTCAACGCATAGATCAGGTTTTCATGCCCCAACTTTTCCGGCCCGCCTCCATAATGAAACGCAGCATTGATTTTGTTGTATTGTTGGCCGATCACCTTGCCTTTTTCATTCAGGCGGCGCACCTTTGCCCTGGTATCCCGGGGGATGCTAAGGATGCGGAAAGATGGCGTTTCCACATCAATCACTAAAATTGCAATGGTATCGCTGCGCCAACCCCGCCCCTTTTCCTCCCGCTCCTGGTCACTATCCACCCCCATAAGCACTACGCTTAACGTGTTGGAACCCAGTACGTCCTTGAGAGCCGGTGTAGGCAAAGGGGTAGGGGTAGGCCTACCGGTTGTTTCCAGTTGGGACGCCTTTTCTTCTGTCATTGCCCCGGCCTCCGGCGTTTCCAGCGAAGGGGATGGCGTTTGGAAGGCAGAAAGGGGATCTTTCTGCAAACGCTGGAAACGGCTGGCATATACGCCGCAAAAAACGGCTACGATCAAGCAAATGCTGCCCACAATCCAGGGCCAGCGGCGCTTTGGCTTGGGTTGATGTTCCACGCACGCGCTCTCCTCTACCATCAGTACAGTCCCTCTCCCGCTTACGGAAAAAGGCTACTGTTATGGTGCGTCTTCCCCTGCCAGATCATTCGGTTTTCTCTGACGTTTTTTCGTCAGCGTTTTTTCACCAGGTTCCATAGCATTTCCCGGCCCTTGCCTGACAGGGTCAATACATTTCGCTAACCCTTTTTCTTGCTGTGTTTTATTCAATCATTTTTATTTTCAACACAAAAAGCGTTGGAAAGGCAATACCCCTGCCAACGCCTTCCATAGTGCCCCTTTTCCCGTCTTATTTTATTCTTCTCCCAGTTTCTCCAACGATGCAGCGCTGACCTCATACGTTACACGGGATACCACTGTGCCATCCGGCATGTTTTTTTGATATTCCCTGCTTTGTACCCTGCCCGATACCAGCACGCAATCTCCCACTTTCAAGTTGCTGGCAAAGCGGGCGTTGCGTCCCCAGGCGATTACCGGCAAATAGTCCGACTTATGATAGGAGCGGTTCACAGCCAGCAGCAAGTCGGCAATCTCCCGTTGGAACGGCGTGGTGCGGTACACAGGCGGTTTACACACATACCCCATTAAGGTAATTTCATTGCGATAAGCTTCCTGGCCGGGCTTTTCCAAAAGCTGCCGGACAAACACGGTCACCACCAGGCGATTGCCCTGCTGCGTCTGTTTGTTATACGAGCGCAGCTGCCCAAGCAGCAGCCACTCTTCCCCTTTCTCGGGCAAGCGGCTGAATACCCGTTCTCCCGCCGTTACCGGCAGGATATCCTGAGCCCCTGACAAGCGCGGCACCACCATTGGGAATGTATAAAACGCCTCTCCATAGAGGGCATGGCTGTAAACAGGGTCCTCCTCCACCCACCCGGATATGGTTACCTGGTTGGTCTCATAACGTTCTTCCATAGCGGCCTCCCTTATGAAAAACACGACAATAGCAGTGCATTCCTTGGTGTTTCTGTACGGTAGACGTGTTTCTACACATTCTATTCGGCCATAGGCCCAGTTATGAATACCGCTTTTTACTCCGTTGTGTATATACAAAAATACGGTTTGTATATAAATCGTTTCGCGTTCTAACCAAATGCATTGTTTTCCCCATGTTTCGGACATTATGAAAAAAATGTCTATACATGGGGATATTTGGCAAATGATGTGCATATACATATGGTGCGGCCTGTTCATAACCTGAAAAAAAAGCGTGAAAAAAACAAAATACCTGTTCATAACTCTGTGCATAGTGTGGATAGATATCCGCATATTCACAAACGCCGATGCATATGCATTGGGATGCATATGCACCGCATAAAGCATAAAAAGAAGAAATTCAGCATCATAGTGGGGGAAAATTAGAGAAATAACCCCTTTTTATGGCGCATAAGTTAGTAATAGCAACTGCTTTTGATACAGGGGAGGAGAATACCATGCAAGGACGATTTTCCAAAGAAATTATGAACTGGATGGGCGGGTTGTTCCTCATCGCATTGATTGCGTTGGGCGCCACCGGCCAGTGGGCGCCCAACAAGCAGGAAAGCACCGCCGTGTTTTCCCTGACGGATGGAGGAAGCGCGCCGCTGATTGTGATAGACGCAGGCCACGGCGGCTCGGATGGAGGCGCTGTGGGCGTAGACACCAATATACAGGAAAGCGGGCTGAACCTGAAGGTTGCGAAATTGGTGGAAAGCGGCTTGCGAGAAGCCGGTTTCTCCGTGGTAATGACCCGGGAAGACGACGGCGCCATTGGCACCACCAAGAATGCGGATATGAAGAAGCGCCGGGATATCATGCGCCGGGATGGGGTCAGCGCTGTTGTCAGCATCCACATGAACAAATTTTCCGATCGTTCCATCCGCGGGCCCATGGCTTTTTATATGAAAGGCTCTGCCCAAGGGGAGCTGTTGGCAACTGCGGTAATTCAAAACGTGTGTCTGAGCATCGGAAACCCGCAGCGCCCTGCAAACCCGGGCGATTACTATGTAATCCGGGAAAGCATCGCGCCTGCGGTAATCATTGAGTGCGGATTTCTCTCAAACCCCGGGGATGAAGCGCTGCTGCAGGACGCTGCCCACCAGCAAAAGCTGGCGGATGGCATTGTGGCAGGCGTCGCTGCCTATTTCAACGCCGCACCCGCTCCCGCCGGGGATATCGTCCCTTCTTCTTCCCCATCCGCCTAAAAAAGCCCTGCTGATGGCTGCCGTGGGCATTGTTCCGGCCAGCCGAATGGCGTATAATAATAATATCTATCATAAAGAAAGGACTTGCTCTTTGATGAAAGTGATGATCGTAGGGGCTGGCGGCGTAGGAGGATATCTCTGCGCCATGTTATCACGCCTGAATCCCGACATAACCCTGGTAGCTCGTGGACGACAGCTGGAAGCAATCCAGGAAAAGGGACTTACCCTGCGGTTGGACGAGGGGCAGTTCACATTGCGCCCCTCCCTTTGCACGGACAAGCCCCAGGATGCAGGAGAACAGGACGCGGTGTTTTTATGCGTCAAGGGATATGGGCTGGAGGAGGCTGTGAAGCAGATTATCCCGGCGGTAGGCGCCCACACGTTGGTGGTGCCGTTGCTCAACGGGGTGGATACCTCCAAACGCATCTCCGCTTTATTACCCCAGGGGAAAATTTGTGATGGATGCATTTATATTTACTCCCGTGTATTAGAACCTGGTGTGATCCTCCGAAGCGGCGGCCTTAACCATGTGGTGATGGGATTGCCGGATAACCGGCAGGATCCGGATTTACTCAGGCTTGCCCAGCTGCTCACTCTGGCTGGCGTGCCTACCCAGGTTCCCCAGGATATCCGCAGGGAAACCTGGAAAAAATGGTGCTTCATCTGCAGCAATGCCCAGGCAACCGCTTACTATGGCTATACCGTTGGGCAGCTGCGGGAGGATCCTGAGGCCTGGGCTTTCCTGTGCGGGCTATTGGATGAAGTCCTGGCAGTGAGTAAAGCCGAGCAGGTAAACTTGCCTGCGGATACCAGAGAACAGGTATTGGAAAGTATCCTCAGCCAGCCGTATGACGCCCGTTCCTCCCTGTCCCGGGATTTGGAAATTCCCGGAAAGCCCACGGAACTCTTCCAGTTTGCAGGCGTGCTAAGCCTCTTGGCAAACCAGCATGGCATTCCGGTGCCGTATCATCAAAAAGTATTGGAGAAATTTAAAGACCGCCTATGACCAACGACCTGCACCAAAATATTTCCGGCCTTTTCCCTCAGTTACCCGCCCGGGATTTCCGCCAGGCCCCTGCACTGGTGCTGGCTTATGTTGGGGACACGGTATACGACTTATATGTGCGCACGTTGCTGGTGCATAAAAGCGATGCGGCCGCCCACGGCCTGCACGTTCAGTCCGCAGGCCTGGTATGCGCCAATGCGCAGGCCCAGGCTTACCGTCGCATTGAACATATGCTCAGCCCCGAAGAAGAAGGGGTGTACCGCCGGGGCCGCAACGCCCACATGGGCAGCATCCCCAAAAATGCTTCCATTATGGATTACCGGATTGCCTCAGGGCTGGAAGCGTTGTTGGGATATCTTTACCTTACCGGCCAGGATCAGCGCCTTCAGGAGCTGATGTATGCAGCGCTCAAAGATGCTTTTTATGCTTGCCCAACCTCATTTTGAAAGGAGATTTTTATGATCCACTATCATCGCGATATGGACACGGAATTGCGCCATGCCCCACAGAATGGGGCTGGCGACGTGGCTATGACCGCCCTGTTGCCCCAGCTTCCCCCCCACCTCAAACTGTTTAAGCGGGTTATGCTGGCTCCTGGTGATGCCATCGGGCTGCACACCCATGTGGGAGAATCTGAAATCTACCTGGTTTTATCAGGGGAGCCTATAGTGCAGGATAACGGAAACGAATATCCTCTCCATGCCGGGGACTGCCACTGCTGCTTGCATGGAGGCATGCATGGCATTTACAACGCCACCAAGGTTCCAGCAGAATTTTTGGCTATCATCGTTACCGAATAAGGTATTGATAAAAGCCCAAGCTTTGACACAAAACTTAGTTGAAATCTCCGGAACGCATGTTTTCGGGGGGAAGGGAATTCTTACACATGGCCAATTATCGGCAGCATAACGACCACGAGGGACAACCCCGTTCAAACCACAAGACCAGCCAATACCAGGGAAAGCGCTGGGAACAGGGTAAAAATCCCACCAAGCAGGATTTTGGCAAGGGCCAGGAGGGCGGCTATGAACGAAAGCAGCGTCAGCCTGCCTATGGGAAAAGCGGCAACCGGAGCTATCAGGACAGGGTCGGCCAGCAACCTGCCTACCGCCAAAACAACAGCCGGGGCTATCAGGCCAGGGACGGCCAGCAACCTGCCTACCGCCAAAACAAAAGCCGGGGCTATCAGGACAGGGACGGCCAGCAGCCTGCCTACCGCCAAAACA
>JAEXFV010000175.1 GCA_023451115.1 Bacillota bacterium | reverse complement strand
CAAAAGACGAGGGGTCGCTGGTCAAGCCATAGATAACGTCACTACGCGCAGATGTTTCCGATGCGCCAGGATCCGCATTTGTAGAGGCATTATTGTTGCTTGGAGCCTGGCTAGCAGCAGGAGCATTTGCGTCCCCAGATGCTGCTGGCTGCTGTGTAGCGCATCCCGAGAGGGATACTACCAGAACCAGCACAAGTACTACGGCTATCATCTTCTTCAGTTTTGTTTGCATATTTATCCTCCTTTTGCATGTCATCATCGCTTATGCGACAATTGTAGCAATTATTTTGCTGGCCAGGTTTGGTCAAATACCCGCAACAGATTCAGACCAATAATTTTCTTAATATCCGCCTCACAATAGCCGCGTTTAATCAGGTGGTCAACAATGTTTACATGGTTTGCAATACCAAAGATGCCGGCAGGATATGAACTGGCTTTTCCAAGTCCTGCTTCTGCGCAAGCCAGATATACATCCCTGTTTGGATGCGGCATATCCATCAGTCGGCGGCAATCCATCCTGTCATATCCGGCGGGCTCTGCATTCGAGTCAACACCCAAGCCAACGTGATCAATGCCAATTAAATCTACGAAATAATCAATTGCATTCATATAATCTTCAATTGTAGGCAGATTCTTTCTGTTCCAGATCATAGGCATATATTGTGTTGGGCAAATTACGCCGCCCATTTCCGCCACCTTTTTGGCCTCTTCCGCCGTAATGTTTCTTGGGTGGTCAAACAATTCCCTGGGATTTGCATGGCTGAAAATCGGAGGCTTGGTGCACAATTCCATGGTATCAAAAACGGCCTTTTCGGAGATATGGCTCAAGTCTATCGTTATACCATATTCCTCCATGGCTTTCACTAACCGGCGACCCGCTGCAGTTAGCCCTGAATTTGCTTCACACAAACAGCCATCGCAGGCAAACCCTTGGCCATTATAGCCCAGCTGCATAATACGCAGGCCCATTTTAGAAAAGATTTCCACCGAGGATTCTAACTCGCCATGCTCAATAAAACGGGCTGTTTGTGACCCAATAATCAATCCGATTTTATTCTCTTTTTTTGCTTTGCGGATATCATCGCCGGTTTCAATCAGCATGAAATGCTCTGGATCTCTTTTGATCACGCCAAAATGATCGATTATTCTCCAAACGGCCTGGCCCATTCCACCATAGATATGGGGTACGGTCAAATTCATTGCCGTTACGCCGGATTCCTGCAAATACCAGTTATACGTTTCTACATAAAAAGCCAATGCATCGATAACAATGGATTCCCTGTGTATCCTTCTCGCCTCATCGGATACACCCGCATTTGCAGCCAAAATCGCCGCCTTGTGTTCTGGGTCATCTAGGCAGAAATAAGCATAAATGGATTCTTCCGCAATACGTATTTTTTCCTCGTTTGTCATAATCGAATTTACCTCCTACATAAATAGCTGTTTTTATACTAGCAATGCTAGCGGAGTGCATCATATTTTGAGATAAAGTCCGATAAAGTCTTAATTTAAAATAGGAAAATCCAATTTTTCATCTATAATATAATCTATATATAATTTATATTAATACTGTTCCTAATATTTACTTGTCTATACAATTTATACCTACGAATTGATTATTACTATAGATGCTTCTTATATTCAATTCAATAGTCATTATTTCTATAATGACTATTATTTGTCATTTTCCAATTATTAACCATTTATTTTACATGGAATTTCGTCTATGCTTACCATACAAAAAAGGGAAAAAAATGAAATTATATTCTGCGTGTTCTGGAACTATGAGATATATCTACGTCTTTTAGGTTTAATATTCCGGCCGTAATATTAAACTAAAATTCCCCTTACACGCAGTACAGTAAAAGGGGCACGGAGGTATGCGTATTTAATGAGTAAAAAGCCATGTGATCTTCGTGTAATTAAAACCAGGCAGGCAATACGCGGAGCATTTTTAAAATTATTAAAGCTAAAACCATACTCTAAAATTAGCATACAAGATATTTCGGAAACTGCTGTTATCAGCCGAAATACTTTTTATTTACACTATATGGATAAGGCTGCTTTAGTGGAGGAATTATTTGAAGAAAGTCTAAATAGAATTGTTTCATGCCTGCATAAATATTCCATTCCGCAAATACTTGAGGATAATAATAAGCAGGAGGCATTTTGCTATGAATTTGTAAATGCTATTTATGAAGAAAAAGAAATAGCATCCTTAATCATCAATGTTAACGAGATTATTTCATTACAAGAGCGAATCGTTTCTTATTATAGGACTATTGTCATTCGTTCATTTGGAGATGAAAAAGTTTGGCCTTCTTCTTATCTTGAAGTGGATTTTTTTTGCCGTGGAATTGTAAATTTAATTTTTTATGTCTTAAGCACTGAAAACAAGTTTTCTCAAAACGATGCCTATCAAGCGGTGTGCATGATTTATCATACGTTGTTTCCTCCGCTCATCACTGGCGTGAAAAATCAAATTTTAAGACAGGAATATTTTTTATCGTAATAAATTATATAGAACTTTGACGTAATGAAAACATTCGTCCACTGATCTGCCTCATTTTTTTATTCACAGAAATTAATATCTTTTTTCTAGCTTTACGCTAGCTAAGTTGATAAGGAGGTTGAGGATTAAAAATATCAGCGTTTTGTCCACACACACTCTTTTGGAGAGCATGTTGATAGTATGAACCATAATATTGCAGTTCCCATTACTTAAGTTTTTGCAAGTATGAGCATAGGTCTTTCTTCTTTTACAGTTCATAATGCTTTTGAAAGAATAGCGGCGTAAGCGTGAAGTAGCTGCTTTAATACGGAAAATAAAAAAGTCGTCGCAAGCGATGCAAAGCTTGCGACGACGTGGTCGAGGTGACAGGATTTGAACCTGCGGCCTTTTGGTCCCGAACCAAACGCGCTACCAAACTGCGCTACACCTCGATATGCTGGAGCCAACGAGGGGACTCGAACCCCTGACCTGCTGATTACGAATCAGCTGCTCTACCAACTGAGCTACGTTGGCGAAGGGATATACCGGAAGAACCGGCACCCTGTTTATTATAGGGAAGCATACACCAAACGTCAAGACTTTTCTGCCTTTTCATTTCGTCTTTTTATCCCATGAACAATATATGAATACTCCTGGCACGCATTGCAAGCCCGGAAACCAAATGTTACAATGCAAAGAGAGGGATATACCCGCTGGAATTGCGTAGTTTTCCCCTGTCGATTACTGTGAAGATGGAGAACCGTCATGAAGAAAAATGTCTCGCTTACTCTAGTCCTCTGCATTTTATTGTTATGTGGCTGTACCGCGCCAGCTCAAAACAATCCCGTAGCCACAGCCCAGCCCACACAAGCCGCAGCACAAACCATTGCTCCTGCCCCTACTACGGACCCCGCTCCCGTTTCCGTGTTGTTGAAGGATCTATTGGGTAACGAGGTGGAAATTTCCGGTGCTCCCACCCGGGTTATTTCCCTTTCCCCTACTACTACAGAAATTTTGTTTGCTTTGGGAGCAGGCGATTCGTTGATTGGGGTGGATACCTCCAGCGATTATCC
Organism: Bacillota bacterium; assembly: GCA_023451115.1. Classification (GTDB taxonomy): domain Bacteria; phylum Bacillota; class Clostridia; order Christensenellales; family CAG-138; genus JAEXFV01. The sequence goes on along the minus strand of JAEXFV010000175.1, from coordinate 905 downwards.
TGCGGAAGCGGCGGCTATCCCTAAAATAGCGGATCTCAACGCCGCAATTGCCGCTGCGCCTGACCTTGTATTCACGCCAGACGATGAAGACATGATTAAAACGTTGGAGGCGAACGGCATTTGTGCAGTGTGCGCCCAGGCGGATACTTATGGGGATATTTATCCCGGCATTGCGCTGGTAGCGCAAATTATGGGCAAAGATGCTTCCTCTTTAATTCAAACCATGCAGCAGGAGATTGACGCAGTAGCCGCCCAGGCGGAAGCCCTTCTGCCCCAAAGCGTTTGCTGCATTGTTGGCATTAGTGAAGGGGGCTATACCGTGGCAGGCCCCGGTTCCTTTTTAAATTCCCTAGTAGAAACTGCCGGCGGCCTCCCTGCAACCAGCGAAGCGCTGGAGCCCTGGCCCATACTGTTAGCTGAGCAATTGGTGGCTTTAAATCCCCAGGTCTTGCTGGTTTCCTCTGAGTATGCGCTGGATACGATTTATAACGCCATTATGCCGGGCGAAATTTCCGCCATTTCCCAAGGCCGCGTATTTTCCATTGAGGCGGAACTCCTTACCCGCCCCGGCCCCCGGGTGGGCCAGGCTGCCCAGGCAATTTATGAAGCTTTGGAACAGGCTGAACTGAGCTAGTTCAAAAAATTAGACGGCCAGATTCCCATAATATATCCACTGCAATTGTTCGGATGGGGCTGACAATAACAAGGCTTTTGTCATGCCGTTCCCTATGCCGATTTCCGGCCGTACCGCTTTCACGGTGATCGCACCGGGAACCAGCAGGGCCGTCATAGCGGTATATCTGAGCAATTGCAGGGATTTTTTATTTTGGCGCTGAATGGGCCACACGTTGGAATTCGCGTTGCCGTTATGGGCCACCAGCTTTCTGTAAAGGCCTGCTATGTTT
>JAEXFV010000025.1 GCA_023451115.1 Bacillota bacterium | reverse complement strand
GCCACCACCTGATCTTGCTGGTTCAACAAAATGCAGGTAGTCCTTTCACTGACCAGTGGAAGAAATTCTCCCACATATTTTTCCACTTGCCGCGGCGTCAGGGCCACCATGCCATATAATGCCATATAAGCCTTGTTATAAAGTTCAAACACGCCCTGAATATAAGGTCTGATAGACCGGCGATTTTTCAGGTCCGCAATTTTCAGTTTTTGCCTACGTTGCACCGCCGCTGCCAGCCTGGCCAGCCGTTCGTCCGGCTTTTCCGGCAAAGTAACCCGATATTCCACCCAGTCTACGTCTTTGGTATAACCCATGCGTTCCATCTGTTTTTTATAATATGGGTGATTATAATATACGAAGAATTGGCTGAGTCTGTCATATCCTTCCACCAGCAGGCCTTCCCGATCCATGTCGGAAAACCCCAGGGGGCCATGCACCGCCGTGCAGGAAAGCTCCCGTCCCCAAGCCTCTACTGCACCAAACAGGGCGTCTACCACTTCGTCGTCATCGATATAATCCGCATGGGAAAAACGCAGCTGGTTGTTATTATATTTCTGGTTGGCATGGGTGTTATAAATCGCCGCAATGCGCCCCACGATTTTCCCGTCCCGATAGGCTAAAAAGCACTTGGAATCGCAGTATTCATATGCTGGATTCTTCTCCCTGTCAAAATCCGCCACCTGGCTGTCAAACATATCCGGCACATAATAAGGATTGTCCCGATATAGGTTATTCGCAAACGCAATGAATTTTTTAATATCCTTGCGCTCGGATACTTCCTGTATGGTTACCATGTAAACCATCCCCCCGCTATATGAGCAATAAATTAAAAATAAATCCTTGCTCATTATAGCAGAATGACTTCATTCCAGCAAGGAAGCCGGGGAGATAACGGCCAAAAATAAAGAAATTTTAAGAAAACGGCATATGAGTGATTGCTCATATGCCGTTCTTTATGCTTCTGTTTTATCCCTCGCATAATGCACCGGCGCTCCAGAAGTTTGGCGGAATGCCAGTTTTCTTCTCGGGGAAGGCCTAGCCAAACAGGCCCAATATGTACAATATTCCCAACAGGAGAAGTACCCCTGCCACAACGCCCAGCTCAGCCCATCCTGGCTGCCGCAAAGGTTTCCCTTTCGCTCCTTCCAGCTGTTGGTCCATCCTATCTGAAAAACCTTTTTTGGCGTGCTCTTCCATCATATCCTTGCACGCACCAGGGTCATGAATGCATCCACCCATTTGCCGTCGCCTCCCCGCCGGGTATTTCAGCCCCAGATTTCTATCAAATCACAAAAAATGGAGATTTCCGGGGTGATTATACTATCCATACCCCAAAAGGCCTCAGGCAAAACCGCATTATCCTGGCAATTCTTCCTCTGGAATGATAGGAATATCATACTCCTCCACTTCCGGTATCTGCGGCTCTTGTGGAGAAGGTTCCACGCCTCCCTGGCCATACTGACTTAACTGCTGCAAAATAGCCTGATTCAGCTGTTGTAATGAAGCCGTATACTGCGCAAGGATTGGCCTGCTCTCGTCCGCATCCACCACCTCATCCACAGCGTCCTTTAAGGTATCCCTCAGGTTTTTCAGCTGGCTCTTGGTATCATCAGCCAGCCAATCCCCATATTGGGAAAGGATTCCATCCGCAGTGGAAATGGCGCTGTTCGCCGCAGAAATTTCTACAGCCAGGGAAGATTGGGCAGCCTGCAGTTGTTCTTTGATTCTTCCCACATCCATGTCCTGATCCAGGGAAACTGATATGCCAAAAACATCGCTGATCAGGGACTTGAGCTTGCTCATATACAGCCCCCAACAGCTTGAACTGCCTACCGTAAGCCCTGTTCCTTCCACCGTATGGCTATTCAACTGGTCAAAATCCATTTGCATTGCCAGCAAGGCCAGTGAAGAAATCTGGGTAAAGGTGAGATTGGTCTGCACATTTTGCTCCACAGCCTGATAAATCTGAGGGATATTGGCAATCTGCCCAGTAGATTTGAGCTGCTGGAAAATGGCCTTCAGCATCATTTGCTGACGCCCCACCCGTTTGATATCCGAATCGCCTTTGCGCTGCCGGCAATAGTCCAGCACCGCCTGGCCGTCCAAATGCTGGTACCCGGTATCCAGATGGCGGCCGTTCATATTGATCTCCACATCAACATCATAGTCTACGCCGCCCATGGCGTCTACCACTTGCTTGACTACGTTCATGTTGAACCCAACATAGTAGTTTACCGGAATACCGCCTAGCAGGTGGCTTACCGTATTCATGGAATAGAGGTAGCCATTCTTCTGGGCGCCGCCTCCCGCTGAAAAAGCACTGTTAATCTTGTTGAATTTTCCCGTGGGGCTGCCGGAAGAACCGCAAATTTTTACATAACTGTCCCGGGGGATGGAAATCATATCCACATCGTTGGTATCAAAATTGATGGTAACCAAAATCATGGTATCGGTGCGGAAAGATCCCCAATTTTCCCGTTCCGTGCTTTCATCAACACCCAGCACCAAAATATTTACCCGATTTTTCATAAACTCCAGATCCGCTTGGGAGAGCAGCACTGCCTCCGGATCTGGTGTCGGAGTTGGCGTAGGCGCTATGGACTGGGTTTGGGTAGGGACAGCTTCCGGCGTTTCTTCCAAAACCGGGGTAGTAACCGGGTCGGTATGGAACAATGCCTGGCGGTTGGTAATATCCACATAAAATTTTACGCCTATCCCCAGGCCGATTACCAAAATCGCCAACAAAACCCAGGGCCATATCCTGCGTTTTCTCTTTTTTCCTGTTCCTTTACCCGATTTCTTCCGCCTCTTTTTCCCCTCTGGCGGCATTTCATCATAATCATGGGCTGCTTGATCCATATGCTGCTCCTGCCGCTCACGCTGCAGCTGATGCGCATAAGCAATATCTGCTGCTCTACGGGCGGAAGCGCTGGGGACCGCCTGTTGCTCCCCGCCCTGCTGTGGCACGCTCTCAGGTGTGCCTTCCCCTTGATTGGAAACATGCACAACCTTACGGGGGTCACGTTTATTCTGCATGGCAATAAACCCTCAACCTTTAGTGTAATTTTGCACCAATGCTTCCCGGAGACGCAATGATACTGGGAAGCTGGCAAAGCGCTGCGCCAAAGCCCAATACTTTGAACACCGTTTTGATTATACTGCGTTTTCCCACAGTATTACAGCTATATTACACCATAAACCGTGAATTTTCGATTAATTTTTTATTGATTTGATAGACGGAAATCTTCTTATAAGACCTCGCAAATGTTTATAAAACCTTGCGAAAATGGCTTAAAATCAAGGCTTTCCGCATATCGTCATTTATCTTGCCGTATCTCCAC
>JAEXFV010000163.1 GCA_023451115.1 Bacillota bacterium | reverse complement strand
GTGTGTCAAAAAAGTCCAATTGGACTTTTTTGAGATTACAGGTTTTGCCTACTATGCTGCGCTTCGCCGGGCGGCAAAACCTGCAAAGTACGAAAACACAAGGTTTTCATCCGTTTCGGCGTACACGCCGCCGAAGCCGGATTTTATGTCAAAGGGTGCGGCCCTTGACAATCCCAAGGTTTTTCGACAGTCTGAAGCCGCCTTTACGGCGGCTTTTATTTTTGGGTTTGCTCTTTGAGTTTTTGCAGTTGAATATATTCCTGAACGGAGGCCCTGCCCGCCTCGCTCAGGGAGAGCACGTCTTCCACCAGCTGGTCGCAGGAATAGCGCTTGGTAACATACACGTTATGGAAGGACTTTCCTTCTGCCAACTTGGTTCTGCCCAAGAGATAATCCGCAGAAACATCATAATATTCCGCCAATTTTGAAAAAATATCCAACGGCAATTCCACCGTACCAGTTTCATACTGGGAACACATTTGTTGGGTAATGCCTAGCGCTTTTGCCAATTCGCGTTGGGTTAAATCATTATCTTCCCGTAAAGCGCGTATTATTTCCAACATACTCTTCACGCTAGTCACCCCCTCTACTATAAAAAAACGTATCATACATAAAATTACATGTAGCCAAAAACCAAAATATGAAGTATAATACAAATATAATTAGTTTTTTCTGTTTCTTAGGTATTCAGATATTTCAACAAAAAGTCTGCAGCTTCGGCTACATTGTTTTGCCCCCTCAATCGGCAGCGCACCATTGGCTGCCATAAAAAGGCAGCGCCCCATACTTGAGTCCCCCTCAAGGTATGGGGCGCTGTTGGGGTATTCAACCAAATGTGTTATTTACACTCCAACATCCATTTTTCGCAGGTTTCCATATTCTGCGCCAACTCCCTGATATACGTAGAAAGGCTGCTCACTTTCACCACTGAGGTCATGCCCAAAAATTCCTGGTTTACCTTCATCAACTGCTTAAAATAGCCGAGCAGGGTAGTAAACCGCTCCCGCTGGGCGCTCAATTCCCGCTGCTGGGACTGAAGCTGGGCTTTGAGCTCCTGGTTCTCCTCCAGCAAGTTGAGCTCTGTTTCACCCTTCCCCAACTCCTTCAAACGTTCCTGGGCTTCTGCGCCTCTTGCAGCGCTGACGGCCAATGCGCCCAAGCTTTCAAAAAAGGCGGACACATCCAGGCCTTCCACCCGGTCCAGCTGGGTAACCACGCCGCCCACCACATCCAGCAGGCTTTGGGCGCTGCGGCGGCTACCCTTGGGACGGCCTGCCCGGCGGGAAGTGTTCTCCCCATAGGGGTCAAAGGTAGGTTGCCCCTGGGCGCGCATTTCTTCCATCACCTGGCGTACCAGGGCAGAATTGTTCTTGATGAGGGAACGATACTTGTTCTGGTAACGCAGCATGGCCCGGTTATCCCCTGCGCCCATTTCCAGCGTGCAGGCCCGCACGCTCATGCCCCGGGCCTGGGCGCCCAGCACTGCGGTAAGCAAGGCTTTGATCTCCCCATCGGTAAAGGGGACAAAGGCAGGGCTATGGACGCCCTGTGGGCAGTCAAAACCGCCCTGTTTGATGCGCACATAGTAATAATTCCGGATGCTGTTGGGCTTGCGTCCGGTGTGCTGAGCAACCTGCTCAAACACGGACTTTAACGAGGCGCCATTTTCCCTGGCGGCCTGTACCTGCTCAAACAGCAGCGCATCCTCCTGGGCGCTCCAGCCCAAACGCGCCTGTGTGGTTTCCATGGTTGTCATGCATTCATCTCTCCCTGTTTTGGTTTATAGCGGATGTCATTCCACTATAGATGCTTCCATTGTTTCCCTAATTTAGGGTTCTATACCTGTTTCGGCATAAATTCAGGTGACCAAAGCCACAGATTTTGGCACAAGCCTTTGTGAAAGCCCCTAAAACCAATGATTTTGGATACGGGAAATAAAAAACCAAAGCATTGGCATGTATGCTTTGGTTTTTGTATTCTTATGCAAAAAAACAAGGAGATATGCCCTTTGGGGCCTAATGATAAGTTTTTGCGGAAACCTCTTGCTGCACAGCGATCACCTGATCCACAAACGATTGCTCCAGGGCGGTGAGTTTATGCTCTTTGGGGAAAATCAACAGGTCTTTATATTTTTGCTCTGCGCCACTGACACGGCGTTGTACCAGACCATAACGGCTGAGCAGGATTTCCGGCAAAGGGGACACCCACATATACGCATTGGGCACGCTGGACAACAGGTCAAACTGGCTGCCCCTTTCATATACATAGATCCGGCGTTTGGCCCGGATATTTTGTGGGCCAGGGGTGACATCCGTAAGCGGCAGAGAGGGCACGGACAGATCGCCATGGAGAATTTCCACACAATCCTGTAAATCCACGTATTGAATCTTTTCTACTTGGGCCAGAGGATGGGCGCAAGGCATGAGCGCCAGGTATTCAAACTCCCATATGGTTTGGAAGGTTTGGTTTTTATCCTCTAAAAACCGCAAAAAATATTTTTCATAAGCGTTTTGGTAGCGGATGATGGCAAGCTTGCAATCCCCCTGGGCAATCTGGTTGATAGCCGCTACGGAATTGGTTTCCATAAAGCTGAGATCCAGGTTTTTCTTGTCATCCAGACTGTTGACGAAGCCGGTAAACGCATGGGCAATATAGCTGGCCCGTGGCACGCACACCCGGAAGGAAATATCATCCTCCCGGCCGGGGCGGTACAGGGCTTCCATTTCATCAATTTGCTGCAGCACCGCTTTTGCGTAACTTAAAAACTCCGCCCCGCGCTGGGTTGGAATCACCCCTTTGGAGGTGCGTTGGAAAATGGTGATTCCCACGGAGGATTCCAGCTCCCGTATGGCTTTGCTCAAGTTAGGCTGCCCCATGAACAGGTTGTCCGCCGCTTGGGTAATGGAGCCGGTTTTTTCCACCTCGATGGCATATTTTAAATGCTGCAGGTTCAAAGGCCCACCTCCTTGTATCCCTTTCCTGTTTTCCTATATCTTAACATATATCCTAACATAAACAAGGCAGGCGATACAAGCCTGCCTCATAGGACGCCCACAAAGGGCCAAAGATGGTCAAAGCCATAGGCCTTGCCATATACACGTTTTTCCAAACACCCGACGCCCAAGGGGGCCGAGGAAAGGTTAATGATATTCTACCGTGACTTCCTTGCCCAGGCGCTTTAAGCAGGCGGCAATATCCTCCACCAGCTTGAGCTTGATGCCCAGGTTTAACGGCAAATCCGGGTTTTGGTGGGCGGGGTTCAACGCCCGGCCAACCACGAACCGCGCCCCTGTGCAGGACAGGGCCAGCATAGCCGCCAACAGGTGCGCGCCGTCTTTTTTGCTGAGCAGCTCATCCTCCCTGGCCACGGTACGGTTTTCATAACGCAGAAGCAGATCATAGGCTTTGCCCAGGGTGATGACCCCCTCTGTGACCAGGTCGATCCCCGGGATGGCGCCGATGGGCGGCACATCCGGCGTAAGGTAGGTCAGGCAGGCAGTAAGCGGCCTGCCGGAAACCCGGGATACGATTTGGGAGGTGGTGCCGCCGCAAACGATCTTGGGGCCGTCATAGCTGACCAGCTCCTGTACCAGGGTTTCATCCTCGCCTTTTTGCACTGGAGGGCCCACCATGACAAATGCGGTTTTGGGCACGCGCACATGGCACACCGCAACGGTGGTGTCATCCCCCGGCTCGCCCATATAAAGGCTGTTGCAGGCGGAAAGCAGACACTCCTGCAGCGCCTTGGCCGTTTCCGTGCGGCCAATGTTTTCCTCCAGAAACTCCTCTACGTTTTGCTGCTGCCATCCCAGGTTTAACAGCTTGCCCACGCCTGCGTGGATAACGCCATCGCTGAAAAACACACAGTAATCTTCGGGCCGCAAGAGGATGTCCGTTTCGCGGATTTGCTTCTCCCCCACCGTGCGCTCTACCCGGGGCAAATCCAGGCAATTGCCGTTTCTCAGGATCACCAGATTGGGGTTGTCAAACTCTACGATATGGGCCTGGCCATTGGGGTTGAGCCGCAGGAAGGTAAAGGTGGAGTAGGCAACCTTGCGCTCATGACAAACCGGGAGGGTAGACGCCATGGTTTCAATTACGTCCTGAATATCTGCACCGGCTGCCAGCATGGTGGCCACGATTTTGCTGGTGAGGGAGGCCAGGATATTGGCTTTGACCCCGCTGCCCAAACCATCGGCCAACACCATGATGGTGTCCTGCCCGCTTTTGATAATTTCCACCTTATCGCCGCAGAGTTCTTCCCCCTGCTTGAACAGGCTGCCCCAGCTGGTTTCAAAATACAGCCGGCTGTTCATAGGGTATCCCCTTTCATAATGGATTTTTTCAGTTTGGTAAGCGCGGCTTTGCTCTCGCCTGTGGTTTCTCCCAGAAGGCTGGCAATTTCCTGCGCCACCCGCATCTGCTTGTCAATGACCTGCTGGGTGGTTTCCAGGGTCTCCCGGCGCAGCTGCTCCATCTCTTTGTGGGCGTTTTCCTGGTCCGTAACATCCCTGGCTACGATGAGCACATCGTTGTTGGGCGCGGGCATAATGGTTTGCAGCACGATGCGCTTGCCTTCCAGGGTGGTTTGGCGCACATCCGGCATGGGTTCGCCGGTAGCCCGCACCTGCTCCACCTCTTCCACAGGCACATAAAGCGCCACAGGGAAGCCTTTGCCCCGCTCCTCCGCAATGCCATAAATTTCCTGAGCGGCCTTATTATATTGCAGGATGTTCCCCTCTTCATCGATGAGAATGAGGGCGTTGGGCGTGGACTCGATGATGACATTGGAGAGAGATTCTGCTTTTTCCCTCATATAAGGCAGGCACATGTGCAGCTCCGCCTTGCCCTGGGCCACAGCAATGGCCTTTTCCCGGCAAGTGGGATACCCGCAGGCGCCGCAGTTGAGCATGGCGCTTTCATCGGTTTTGCCGATAGAAGCCAGGATGCCCTTAATGGTTTCCTCATCCGGCATATGCTCCCGCACCCGGGAATGGTTATACACAACCCGCATAGGCACCGCGCTGCCCTCGGTAGAAGGAGCGTCGGATTTCTCCTGCAGGGCGCTGGTAATATCCTCTTTGACCAGCAGGAAAGGCGCGTTTTTATAATGCAGGCCAGGGCCGCCAATGCAGGAATTGGCGCAGGAGCTCATCTCCAGGAAGAAGCCGCGGATTTCGGGATGATCCCGCAGATTGTTGAGCATTTCAATGCAGCGATCCAACCCGTCGATGGCGGTACAGCGATACCCACCCCGCTTTTCCCTGGGAATGGTTTTGATGATGCCGCTGGGGGTAGGATACAACCGGGCAATGGTCTCTTTCATTCCGGCGGAGGCAGGGTCGTTTTCCCCCAAAGTAATCTGCTGCGCCTCCAGCCAATGGGTGAGCTCCTCAAACATCAGCACTGCAAAAATGTCGTTCCCATCCAACGCCTCCTGCTTTTTGGAGATACACGGCCCCACAAACACCACCTTTGCTTCGGGGTGGGCGGCACGCAGCATGCGGGCATGGGCAGTAGCGGGCGCTACCACAGGCGCCAGGAAAGGCGTCAGCTCCGGATAGTATTTTTCCACCAGCATGTTAATAGAAGGGCAGCAGGTGGTAATGATATTGGGCATATTCCCCAGGGCCATCAGCGTTTCGTACTGATGGGACACTGCCTGGGCGCCGATGGCGGTCTCCTCCGCGCCTGCAAAGCCCAAAGCCTTTAGCCCTGCGGACAGCTGGGCGAAGGATACGCCGGGAAAAGCGGCCATAAAGGAAGGGGCCACGCTGGCATACAGGGGAACATTGGCGGCCATGGTCTCCCGGATGCGGGGGATGTCGCTTTGAATTTCCTTGGCGTTCTGCGGGCAAATCAGCGTGCATTTGCCGCATAGGATACAATCATTGTCGATGATGCGGGCCTGGTCCTTTTTAAAGGAGATGGACTTGAGCTCGCAATTGCGGATGCATTTATAGCACCCTTTGCAGTTGGCTTCCCTCAATTGAATGATACTCATGGTTGTTTCTCCTCCTATCACACCTGGCAGCCGCGCCCTCTGGCACGCCGCCTGCCATCACAACCCAAAGGAAGGGTTGGCAAAAACCTTGCTGCGGTCCCGGAAGCAGACCGTTTTGTGGGGAAAGCTGCGGCATAGCGCCTCCGTAAAGGGCCTAAATCCCATGGGTTGTGGGGAATGTTAAGGGGAGCGCCCCACAACGCTCCCCCTACTCCCATGTGCTAAACCAGCGGAAGCACTTCTTTTTCAAACACTTCCTTGGCGTTTGCCTGGTTCACCTGGCGCAGGGTTTTATCCCCCACTCTGACGCAGACGCCATCTAGACAATGGCCCATACAGAAACTGGCCTGTAACTCCACCTGATCCGTCAGGCCCAAACGCTGGACCTCCTGGGTAAAGATTTCAATTACCCCCTGAGAACCTTTTAAATGACAAGCGCTGCCTACGCAAATGGTAACAGCAATCATACAAATCCCTCCAAGCTTTCACAAAAGGCGGCCAAAACGGAACGTTTTGGCATCGAGCCTTGCTGTAATCCCGAAAACACATTCGGGGTGCGAACACCAAATATAAGATAGAAAGGCAGGACGCACCTTATTGTGCGTTACTATCATTATACTGACTTGGTGTTACACACACAAGCAAATTCCTCTGAAAGCATTGGCTGCAGCAGCGTCTACGCAGCCACCAGGGGCAGTATGGTGCTTTCAAAAAATTCCTGTGCTGTGGCGCCGGATACGCTGTAAACCGGGCCATTCTCCCCTACCATGACGCTCACCGCCTGGGTACAGTGCCCCAGGCAAAACACCGCCTTAAGCTCTACCTGATCTGTCAGGCCGTGGGTTTCCAGCATCTGTTGGAAAGCGCTGATTACGTTATAGGAACCCTTCAAGTGGCAGGCGCTGCCAATACATACGCTGACGGTTAGCATTCTCCCTTTCCTCCCTTGCTATAGTCCACATGCAATAACTCATGTACACGCCCTTTGAGCACGCCGCTGTAGAGGGACATCATCACCGGGTTTTCCTCCGAGCGTTTGATTTGGCTGAGCTTATCGTTGCGATACAGCGCTTCGCCCCGTTTTTCCTTCTCCGCCTTCATGGCAAAGGGCTGGCCAGCGCCGCTGATGCAGCCGCCAGGGCAGGCCATCACTTCCACCATATCGTAGGAAACTTCCCCTGC
>JAEXFV010000128.1 GCA_023451115.1 Bacillota bacterium | reverse complement strand
GGACACAGCAGCTTTCTTCCCTGGGAGCGGAAATCATGCTGGAGAGAGCCCGTTTTTTAGAGCGGGTAGGCAAAATTGCCGCTGATACTCACCAGGCCCTCACCGGCGGCGGAGAGCAGTTGACCCTTGCCTACCATCCGGCCTTGCCTTTACAGGAAAAAGCGGCTTTAACGGAGGCGCTGTTTTCTCAGATGATGGCAACGCTGCCCCGGGACAGCCTGCGGGGAGCAACCACCGCCGGCCCCCACCGGGATGATTTTAGCCTGCTGGTGGATGGCGCGCAGGCCCGTACCTATGCCTCCCAGGGCCAACAGCGTACCGCCGCCCTTTCCCTGAAGCTGGCAGAGCTGAAGCTGCTATGGGCGGAACGGCAGGAGCCCCCGGTGCTGCTGCTGGACGATGTGCTCTCAGAGCTTGACGAAAGCCGCCAGCGCATGCTATTTGGCGCCATGGAAGGTTGCCAAACCTTTTTGACCTGCACCCATTTGGGAATGGGCGCGCCCCAATTGCCTGGCAACCCTACGTTATACCGGGTATCCCAGGGGCGGGTGGAACTGCTTTGACGTTCTGCCGGTATCCATAGCGGCTCTGCCCAATGGCAGGCAATCTTTCGCCGCTGGAAAGGCGCTTTCCCATGGAAGCGGCCTTTTGCAAAGCCAATAAATTGGCAATAATTTCAATTACATTGACTTCCAAGGAGGCAGGCTCCATGATCGTTCATATCGGGTGGGATGTGCCAGTATCCCTGGAGCGGGTGGTAGCAGTGCTCAATGCCCGCAGCGCGCTAAAATCCCGGGATACCGCCAACCTGATTCAGCAAGCCAAAGCCGAAGGCCGCTTTACGCCTTGCCCGGAGGGGGAAAAGGCTTACGTGCTGCTTTGCGACGGGGGCGACGCGCCGCTGCAGGTGCTTGCTTCCGCCATCAGCCCCGCCACTTTGCTCAAACGGTTGGAGCGGCCGGCCTGGGACTGGGCATAAGCCAAGAAACGCCAAAGCCGGAAGGCTTGGGGCAACGTCCTGGGCGAGCCCATGGCAGAGGGGCAAGCCTCATAAAACACGCAGAATAAATTTGTGGTTTACAGGCCGCGGCTTGCAGACCACTGGAGGGAAAACACCATTATGACCAACACACCCCAACATTACGACGCCAATGAAATCCAGGTTCTGGAAGGCCTGGAAGCGGTCCGGCGGCGGCCGGGCATGTACATTGGCTCCACAGACACAAGGGGGCTGCATCACCTGGTAACCGAGGTGGTGGACAACTCCATCGACGAAGCCCTGGCGGGCTTCTGCACCCACATTGAAATCACCATCCACAAAAACAACTCCGTATCCGTGCAGGACAACGGCAGGGGCATCCCGGTAGGATACCACGAAAAAACCGGGAAAAACTCCCTGGAAGTAGCGCTGACCATACTCCACGCCGGCGGCAAATTTGGCGGCGGGGGCTACAAGGTATCCGGCGGCTTGCACGGCGTGGGGGTAAGCTGCGTCAACGCCCTGTCTGAAAAGCTGCGGGCGGAAGTCCACAGGGACGGCAAAGTGTATGTACAGGAATATTCCCGGGGCGTGCCTTTGGGCCCTGTCGTGGAAGAAGGCGACTGCCCTGCCCAGGAAAGCGGCACGCTGATCTGGTTTTTGCCGGATGCGGAAATCTTTGACGAAGTGAATTTCCACTTTGAGACATTGGCGACCCGCTTGCGGGAGCTGGCCTTTTTAAACCGGGGCATTACCATCACGGTAAAGGACGAACGGCCGGAGCAGCCCGTGCTGAAAAGCTATTATTACGAGGGCGGTATCGTCAGCTTTGTGCAGTATCTCAACAAAAACAAAGACGTGCTGCACCCGGAGCCCATCTATTTCTCCGCCTCCCGGGAAGAAAACGGGGCGGAAACCGCCAGCGTGGAAGTTGCCATGCAATACCACGATGGTTACAACGAAAACGTATTTACCTTTGCCAACAACATCAACACCATCGAAGGCGGTAGCCACCTCACCGGATTTAAGGCGGCGCTGACCCGGGTGGTCAACGATTATGCAAAAAAATATAACCTGCTCAAAGCCAGCGACCCGCTCCTTACCGGCGAGGATATCCGGGAAGGGCTGACGGCCATCATCAGCGTCAAGCTGACGGAGCCACAGTTTGAAGGGCAAACCAAAACCAAACTGGGCAACGCGGATATCCGTCCCCTGGTGGACGGCGCGGTTTCCAACGGGCTGGCGGCTTACCTGGAGGAAAACCCCGCCATCGCCCGGCAGATCATTGACAAATGCATTACCGCCTCCCGGGCCAGGGACGCTGCCCGGCGGGCCAGGGAACTGACACGGCGCAAAACGGCGCTGGATTCTACGGCGCTCCCCGGCAAGCTGGCGGACTGCCAGGAAAAGGATGCATCTTTGTGCGAGCTGTTTATCGTGGAGGGCGACTCCGCAGGCGGCTCCGCCAAGCAGGGGCGCAACCCCAAGTATCAGGCTATCCTTCCCCTTCGGGGCAAAATCCTCAACGTGGAAAAAACCCGGCTGGACCGGATGCTGGCCAACGCAGAAATCAAGGCGATGATCACTGCCTTTGGAGCAGGTCTGGACACGGATTTTGATGTGAGCAAGCTGCGCTATCACAAAATCGTGTGCATGACGGACGCAGACGTAGACGGCAGCCATATCCGCATCCTGCTTCTCACGTTCTTCTACCGGCATATGCGGCCGTTGATTGAGCATGGATATGTGTACATCGCCCAACCGCCGCTGTACAAGATCAGCCGGGGCAAGAACATCGAGCGCTATGCTTACTCCGACGAAGAGCTGGAAGCGGTTCTCAACGAAATCGGCCGCGATCCCAAGCCTACCATCCAACGCTATAAAGGCCTGGGCGAGATGAACCCGGAACAGCTGTGGGAAACCACTATGGACCCGGATAACCGGATTATGCTGCGGGTGCACTTGGAGGACGCCATGCGTGCGGATGAAATTTTCACTGTGCTCATGGGAGACAAGGTGGAACCCCGCCGGGAGTTCATCGAGAACAACGCCAAGCTGGTAACGGATTTGGATATTTAACGGGATACGCTTTGAGGGCGTTGCCCTCTATCAGGGGGGCGCTTTTCCCGCCCTCCTCCGAAGGGGAAACTGGAACCCCAGAGGGGTATCCCTCTGGCGGCATTGGAGCAGCGCTCCAAGCGTTATCTCCCACATAGTATTTGTAACAGAAGGGGACATCTATGAACGAAACTTCCCGCATCCTGCCGCTGGATCTGGAAACGGAGATGAAAAAATCCTTTATTTCCTATGCCATGGCAGTCATCATTAACCGGGCGCTGCCCGACGTACGTGACGGGCTCAAGCCCGTACACCGGCGCATTCTGTACTCTATGGACGAGCTGGGCCTGCAGCCGGATAAGCCTTTCCGTAAATCCGCCCGTATCGTAGGCGATGTGCTGGGCAAATACCATCCCCACGGGGACAGCTCCGTTTACGATGCCATGGTGCGCCTGGCCCAGGAATTTAACACCCGCTACCCGCTGGTGGAAGGCCACGGCAACTTTGGCTCTGTGGACGGGGACTCCGCAG
The DNA here is from genome assembly GCA_023451115.1 of Bacillota bacterium. Classification (GTDB taxonomy): domain Bacteria; phylum Bacillota; class Clostridia; order Christensenellales; family CAG-138; genus JAEXFV01. The sequence goes on along the minus strand of JAEXFV010000128.1, from coordinate 4,967 downwards.
CCGCCATGCGGTACACGGAAGCCCGGTTTTCCAAGATGGCCACCGCCATGATGGCGGACATCGAAAAAAACACGGTGGATTTTTACCCCAACTTTGACGAAACGCTGATGCAGCCCACCGTGCTGCCCTCCCGTTACCCCAACCTGTTGGTCAACGGCTCCGGCGGCATTGCAGTGGGCATGGCTACCAACATCCCCCCTCATAACCTGCGGGAAACCGTGGATGCCTTCTGCGCGTTGGTGGACAACCCGGACATCACGGTGGAAGAGCTGATGGCATACCTGCCAGGCCCGGACTTCCCCACAGGGGGCATCATCATGGGCAAATCCGGCATCGCCCAGGCCTACCGCACCGGCCGGGGCCGCATTGTGGTGCGTGCAAAAGCGGAAATTGAGCAGCACGCCCCCAACAAAAGCCGCATTATCGTTACGGAAATCCCCTACCAGGTCAATAAGGCCCGTCTGGTGGAACGCATCGCAGAACTGGTCCATGAAAAAAAGATCGACGGCATCTCCGAGCTGCGGGATGAAAGCGACCGCAACGGCATGCGCATCGTGATCGAGCTCAAGCGGGACGTGAACGCAAACGTAGTATTAAACCAACTCTACAAACACACCGCCATGCAGGACACCTTTGGGGTGATTATGCTGGCGCTGGTGGACGGGGAGCCCAAGGTGCTCAACCTGAAAGAGGTGTTATATTACTACCTCCAGCATCAGAAAGATGTGGTGACCCGCCGCACCCAGTACGATCTGGAGCGCGCGCAGGAGCGGCTGCATATTTTAGAAGGCCTGTTAAAGGCCCTGGACAATATCGACGAAATCGTAAGCCTGATCCGTTCCTCCCCCAACGGGCAGGAGGCCAAAGCCCGTCTGATCGAGCGCTTCGCCTTTTCCGAAAAGCAGGCCCAGGCCATACTGGATATGCGCTTACAGCGCCTGACCGGTCTGGAACGGGAAAAGCTGCAAAACGAGTTCGAGGAACTGACCAAAACCGTGGCATACCTGCAGAGCATCCTGGCGGATGAGGGCCTTCTCCTTTCCATTATCAAGGAAGAGGTGAGCGCTGTGCGGGATAAATATTCCGATGCCCGGCGTACCGAGATCACCCAGATTGTGGACGACATCGACCTGGACGACATCATCCAGGAAGAAGAGATGGCGGTTACTCTCACCCACCTTGGCTACGTGAAGCGCCTGGCTGCGGACACTTACCGGGCACAGAACCGGGGCGGCCGGGGTATTATGGGCACCGGCACCCGGGAAGAAGACTTTGTGGAGCATCTGTTTATCACCTCCACCCACTCCAACATCCTGTTCTTCACCAACCTGGGGCGGGCGTTCAAGCTCAAGTGTTACGCCATCCCCGAGGCCGGCAGAGCTGCTAAGGGCACAGCCATTGTCAACCTGCTGCAGCTGCAGGGCGGTGAGCGCATTACCGCAGTGTTCCCGGTGACCCAGGATTTGGATGGCGAATATCTGGTCATGGCCACGCGGGAGGGTGTGATCAAAAAAACCGCTATCACCGAGTTTGACAATATCCGCCGGGGCGGGCTGATCGCCCTCACCCTTCGGGAAGGCGATGAATTGATCGCAGTGGAACACAGCAGCGGTGACGATGCGTTTATGCTGGGCACCCGCAAAGGCATGTGCATCCGTTTCCACGAAGGGGATGTGCGCGCCATGGGCCGCACCGCTACCGGCGTGCGTTCCATCACCCTTTCAGAAGGGGACGCTGTGGTAGACATGGTGAAGGTTATCCCAGGGGCGGAGCTTCTCACCGTAACGGAGAACGGCATGGGCAAGCGCACCCCTGAGGATGCCTATCGAGGCCAAAAGCGGGGCGGTAAAGGCTTTATTGCCATGGCGATCACGGAAAAAACCGGGGATCTGTGCGGCTTGCACATGGTAGACGGCACCGAAGACGTGCTGCTGATCCGGGATGACGGCATGATCATCCGCATGCCGGTGGAGCAGATTTCCACCACCGTGAACCGGGGCACCCAGGGTGTTAAGCTGATGCGTTTTGAGGAAGGCACTCGGGTGGTGAGCATTGCGATTACCGAGCACGCCGACGAAGAGGCGGACGTGCCGGAGAGCGAAGAAGAACAGGCTCCTGCCTCGCAGCCGGAGCTCCCCCAAGAAGAATAATGCAATTTAAGGGCGGCGAAAGCATTGCGCTTTCTCCGCCCTGCTTTCCTCTTTCGCCTTAAGATTGCAAAAGGCACCTTTTGTTTTGCCAGCATGCACCAGGCAATATATTGTTGACATTTTTGCTGGAAACGTTATACTGTACATGGCTTATAACAAAACGTATTCCAGGGGTTGGAGGCATTTATGGAAGTCATCAAAAACGTAATTGGCGAACGGTTCAAGTCCCTTCGCATGGGCTTGGGATTAACATTGGACGAAGTGGCGCAAATCACCGGTGTGAGCAAACCGATGCTTGGGCAGATTGAGCGCGGCCAGTCCTCCCCCACCCTGAATACTTTAACAAAGATTTCGTATGGGTTAAAAACACCCCTTACTTACCTTTTGCAGGATTTGCATCCCCAGTACTCCATTGCCTCTGCCGGTGATATTCCCACACTGGAAGATGATGAGGGGCGTATTCATCTGTACCCCATGATTTCTTTTGATCCGGTTCGCAACTTTGAAACGGTGTATATTACCTATGCGCCCGGCACACGCCGTATTTCAGAGCGGCATATCAACGGCTGTGAAGAAGTGCTTTTTGTAGTAGAAGGCAAGCTGGACGTCATGATTGGCGGCGAAACGATTTCCCTCAATGCAAGGCAGTCCATTCGCTACCGGGCGGATGTGTCCCATGGTTGCAGCAACCCCCACTCTGGCATGAGCGCCGCTTATATTACCATGTTTTATCCCCAATCCTAGCCGGCAATCGTTTGGCTTACCCGGCTTTTTTGTTGCGCCCCCAGGCCCTCTTTTTGGGTACAGCTCGCAATGTCCCTGTCCAGAGAGCAGGTTTTTTCGAATAAAATAATCCCTGCGTACATGAGGTCATAATGAAAAAAGCGTTGTGCTATGGCGTTCATGGATTTTGTGGGCAAGCCTGTCTTTTGGCGCGTTTTATGCGCTGATCGCTTATGCCACAGCGGTTGGAGAATCCTGGCTGGTTGCCGCCTTCCGGCAGCCAATTGCTTCAGTCGTTGGGTGTGACAATCTGCTTGGGCATTTTGGGCGCCACGCTTTACTTTAAAGGCCAGGACGCTGTGCGCAATAACATCCGCCAGCTGGCTTTGGCAGAGTCTACACAGTCCCTGGAAGTGGTGTTTACCCTCATCGGCAGTATATTGCATTTAGGCGCGGCGTTTCCTACGCCGCTGCAAAGCATCGGGCTGGTGCTGGTAGTAGGGGGCATGGCGCTTTGCAGCCTGGTATCACGCGAATCAAAAATTTTTTGGAATATCTGTAAAAGCTCTTGTGCGTTTTAATGTTCTTTGTGTATAATATATGAGTCGTTATTGGAAAAAAGGGGGATTTCCTATGAATGCGATTCAATATCGGGGAAGCAAGAATGTTGTACATCATCGTCTAAAGCAATGCCGGTTAAAATGCGGCATGTCACAAGCCACACTGGCACAGCTGATGCAATCTCATGACGCCAACATCAATCAACAAATGATCAGCAGCATCGAAAAAAACTGCCGCACGGTAACGGATTATGAAGTTGCCTGCTTTGCCCATGTGCTGGGAGTAACTCCGCAATGGCTGCTTTCCGGCTGTGATGCGCCGCTGCCCAAATTGCATTTTTGGGAGAGTTAGCATAGCCGCCCTTTTATTCTTATGCTCTTTTTATAGTAAATGCTATAATGAAGATGATTCCCTCATGTCAAAAGGCCCACTTAAAAGCGGGCCTTTTGATTCCTGTTGGCCAAAGCCTTACGCTTTGACGCAGTGCCTTCATGACGCCCTTAAAATTTCAGAAATTTGGTAGCATGTTTCTGTGAGATTGGCGCTTTTTGGCTAGATCTTCCGGGATGATCCTGTTTCCTTTATACGCGAAGCGGCTGCAATCACTTGCAGCCGCTTCTGTATAATAAGGGGAAGGGAGGCGTTTTTGCGGAGCCTTAGAAGTCTACTTTGTTGCCATAGTAGATGCAGGTGAAGAGCTGCTCCATCTGCTCCGGGTTGATGGCTCTGGGGTTAGAGCCTGTGCAGGCATCGCCCACGGCAAGCTCTGCAATCTTCTTAATCTTTTCCTTAAACTCCGCTTCGTTAATGCCGAAATCTTTCAGGGTTGCGGGGATATTCAGCTTGACGTTGTAGCTGTTGATCTTTTCAATCAAGGCCTCTACCAACGCTTCATCACTGTCGCCCTGCAAGCCTGCATACCGGGCAATGTCCGCATACCGTTTATGGGCGGTTGCATCCTTGGCATTGTAGCGGATGACATAGGGCAGATACATGGCGTTGGCACAGCCATGGGGAATGTGCCCCGTGGAGAACGCCGCGCCGGTTTTGTGGGCCATGGAATGTACGATGCCCAGCAAGGCGTTGGAGAAAGCCATGCCGGCCAGGCACTGGCCATAATGCATCTGCTCACGGGCTGCCATATCCCCCTCAAAGGATGCAGGCAGATGCTCGAACACCATCTGAATGGCTTTGAGCGCCAGCGGATCGGTGAAGGGGGAGTTCAGCGTGGACACATACGCTTCAATCGCATGGGTCAGGGCGTCCATACCGGTATGCGCCACCAGCTTGGGGGGCATGGTTTCTGCCAGAGCCGGGTCTACAATGGCTACATCTGGCGTAATGTTAAAGTCCGCCAGGGGATATTTAATGCCTTTGGCATAGTCCGTGATCACGGAGAATGCGGTGACTTCCGTAGCCGTGCCAGAGGTGCTGGGGATGGCCGCAAATTTGGCTTTTTGCCGCAGCTCCGGGAAGGAGAAGGGGGTGATCAGCTGCTCAAAGGTTACGTCCGGGTATTCATAGAACGCCCAC
>JAEXFV010000019.1 GCA_023451115.1 Bacillota bacterium | reverse complement strand
CCACCAACGCGGGTGAACCACTTAAGCCGTTATCCCGTGTGGCTTCTGGTGGTGAGCTATCCCGAATTATGCTGGCGTTTAAAACCGTAGCGGCGGACCTAGGTGGAATTCCAACGCTGATTTTTGACGAAATTGATACGGGAATCAGTGGCCACATTGCAACTGTTGTGGGAAAAAAGATGTTGCATATTGCTCAAATGCATCAAGTATTATGCATTACGCATTTGCCACAAATAGCCGCAATGGCCAATATACACTTTTTTGTGGAAAAACTGGAGGCGGATGGTAGGACTTATACAACAGTAAAAGTATTGGACATGCAGCAACGGTGTCGGGAGTTGGCGCGGATTATGGGTGCCAATGATACGGATGTACATGCCATGGAGCATGCCCGGGAATTATTATCCAACGCGCAGAAATTATAGCGTTGTGGCTTTTTCCCATATAATAGTTGGGTTTTGTATCTATTCCCTAGGATAGGTTTTGCATCTCATGCCAATGATAGAATTGTTGCAACACAGCAATAATTACCGTTGTATGAGGTGTTGGCTTTGAAGAAACAGTATCTAAAATCCATATGCAAGCTTTGTGGCGCGGCATTGAGCCTAGCTTTGCTGGCATTTAATTATACAAGCCCAATGTCATCCATCCGTAATTTACCGGAAGATGTCCATATATTGGCTGGAGAGCAATATCAGTTGCCTATTTCTCTGCCATCCCCATTTACCTTGGCTTCCACACAGGAGGATGCCCTCCAGGTATCCCACCAGGGTGACCAAACGTTGGCAGAGGTAACCGGCAAAAGCGACATGGATGAGGTTGCTCTTTGTGTAAATTTATTTGGCATTCCCTTAAAGCAAGTGAATGTCCATGTGCGCAATAGCATTCAGCTTGTACCCGGCGGCACTTCCATTGGCGTAACCCTGCATACCAAAGGCGCTTTAGTCGTTGGCATCAGCTCGGTAGAAACAGATGCAGGCGAGATTAGTCCGGCTGCAGTTGCTGGCATTCAGGCAGGGGATGTTATTGAAGCCGCAAATGGAACTCAAATTAAAAGCGCTGCCCATTTAGCCCAGATATGCAATCACAGCAAGGATAGCTTGGAGCTTACCATACAGCGTGGTGGCAAAGTAATTAAGGCTACTTTACGCCCGGTGTTAGATCCTTCCGATCAGCAATACCGTATGGGCATGTGGGTGCGGGATAGCACTGCCGGGGTCGGCACTCTTTCCTTTTTTGACCCGGAATGCGGCTGGTATGCCGCCTTGGGACATGCAGTAATGGATGTGGATACCCGTTCTAATCTCACAGTGCGGGAAGGGGAAATCGTCCAATCTACCATTGTTGATATTGTCCAGGGCACACAGGGAGAACCCGGTGAATTACGAGGGACCTTTAATTCTTCCAGTTTGCCTTTGGGTACAATTGAGGCTAACGGGGACTATGGAATATATGGTAAAATGTATCAAGAATACCATAACATCCTTTACCCGAATGGATTGCCTATGGCATACCCAGAGGAAATCCAGGAAGGGCCGGCACAAATATTAACAACGTTAAATGATGAGGGGGTGGCGGCTTATTCTTGTGAAATCATTAAGCTTAACTCCCAAAACGCGCCCTCGCCTAAGGGGATGGTTGTGCAAATTACGGATAAAAAACTGCTTGCTACAACAGGCGGCATTGTCCAGGGGATGAGTGGGAGCCCTTTGGTGCAGAATGGGAAATTAATTGGTGTTGTCACCCATGTATTTATCAATGATCCCACAAAAGGTTATTGTATGTATGCGCAATGGATGCAGGAGCAAATTTTAGATCTTGCTGGCTAGCTGGAAACGCTATTTTTGAGCTTAGGTTAGGGGAAGGGGACAAGAGAGATGACTGGGCAGTTGACGTTTTTAATCGCCAATGCAAATCAAGGAGAATGTACAGCGATGATGGCGTACTGTACTCGAATGCCTGAGTTTCGTATGCTAACACCAGTCAATACTGGCGAAGACGCTTTTCAGTCATTACGCACCGGGGTAGTAGATATTTTGCTTTTGGATACGGTGTTGCCAGGCACGATTGATTCCTTGCGGCTGTTGGATATGATTTCTACCTTGCCCATTAGCCCGCCCATGATATTTATTACAACCTCGTTCATTGATGATGAGTTGCTTTATGAATTCCAACAAAGAGGGGCTTTGTATTGCTTTGCAAAGCCTCTGAAAAACTTTGTTTCCGTGCTGCGGCGCATTCAAATGCTTACCGATATCCCCTCTGCGCAGAGCCGTAAGCAGTACATTCAAGATCAATACGCACCTTATTCAAAGGAAAGCCAGCTTAGAGAAATTACGAGGCAAATCCGCTCTCTGGGCGTTCCAGCACATTTATACGGCTACCATTATTTGCGTTCTGCAATTTCTCTAGTGGTAAACGCTTCAGACCCTGCCGGTGTTACTATGACAAAAGATGTGTACCCCGCAGTTGCAAAAGAGCATAATACCAAGCCAGCCTTAGTAGAGCGCTCCATCCGTAACGCCATTGAGGTAGCATGGACAAGAGGAAATACCGATACCCTTTATGACTTTTTTGGATATACCATTGATGATAAAAAGGGGAAGCCTACCAACGCAGAATTTATTACTATGGTTGCTGACCGGGTGCGCTTGATGGCAATTCCAGCATGCCATCCCAATGATTGCAGGGAATAAGCCGCTGTCATAATGAATATATATGGGCATCTGGAAGGAAGGTGCCATATGAAAAAACAATCGTTTCAGTTTATACGAGGGCAATTGGGAAAACAGCTTGCATTTATGCGGGACAATCTGCCTACTTGCGCTGCTTTCCTGTTTTTATTTGTTGCAGGGCTTGCCTCAGGCATCACGACTACTCAGCTTTTGTATGGCGATGTAGCCGCAACCATGGTGGAGGAATTACCCGCTGCATTTGGGGAAAACAGCATTAATATTTTGCGGATGTTCCTGGTTGCTTTGTGTTTGAATGGAATTACCGGCTTGGTAGCTTTGTTATGTACACTATGGTTGCCGTTTCTTTTATTTTGGCCAATTATGCTGTTCATCAGAGCCTTTTTACTGGGCTGTGGCTTGTTCTGCTGTATTTGCGCCTTACCATGTTGGAGCGCAATTGTATTGCTTTTCATGCTGCAAATTGAAACGGCTGTTTTGCTGCCCTGTCTGCTAAAACTATATGCTTTATCTGGGCACAGTTTATTAAGCTTATTTCGTAGCGGAACATCGCAGCGGCAATTATTATGTAATGG
>JAEXFV010000183.1 GCA_023451115.1 Bacillota bacterium | reverse complement strand
GATCCTCCTGAAAATCAAACAACCATATAATCGGCCCCAAAAGGTCCAGCTTGGGCCTATAACAGGCGCTGCCCGGCCTGGATTGCGCTCCAGGAAGATGCCGGCGCCAGGGCCGCTTATACCTTAGGGCCCAATGTGCTCGCTGCTTCCTGGGTTTGGGGCTGAAAGCGGTTGATCACCACAATGCCTCCGCACACCAAAGCCAGCGCCAGCAGCGTCCAATAGCTGAGCAAATTGCTCTCTCCCAGCAGCAGGCAGGAGAATATCACTCCGAACACCGGGGTCATGGAGTTAAAAATGGCAACCTGAGAAACGGGGCGATATTTGAGCAGTAGACTCCACAGGCTGTAAGCCATAGCAGATACAAATGCCAGATAGCCTATCATGCCCAGCCCCATTATGCTGCCATGCCGTAGCCTTCCGCCCCCCAGCAGACCAATCAATATCAATACAAGCCCGCCCAGCAAAAACTGATATCCATTGAAGAGAACCGGATCATTTTCTTGAGAAAACCATTTGATCATACTGGAAGAAAAAGCAGCCCCAAAGGTGGAGATCAACACCATAGCTCCGCCAAACAGGCTGCCGCTGCCAGCTTTCAGACTGTTAATGTTCACCAGAATAATACCCAGCAGCCCCATAGCGCACCCCAGGCATTTGATAAAGGTGAATTTCTCCAGCCGGAATACAAAGCTGGAAACGAGCACTGTAATAAACACGCTAAAGCCTTGAATAACTGCAACTTCCACTCCGCTGACGTTGGACAGGCCAATATAGTAAAAGCCATATTGTAATGTTGTTTGTACCATGCCAAGCAGAAACACCTGTTTCCATCCCTTGCGCCGGGGTATTGCCAGCCTGCGCGCTTTTAGACTGAGGACCACGATTACAATGATCCCTGCCAGTGAAAACCGGCAGCCCGCAAACAGCATTTGGGTAAAATAGTCCCCGCTGTCGATCTGAAACAGCTGATTGCCAATTTTCATGGCAGGTATGGCACTCCCCCACAGCAGGCAACATAATATTGCCAGCAATGCAGGCGTCCATTTGGTGGCCATCAACTTCTCCATTTTGTTTTCCATTGGATTGCTGCTCTCCGTTTATCATTACAAGAATAGGGCTGCCTCAGAAAACCAGAGGCAGCCACATGGTATGCTGGGAATGTATTACTATCGTTTTGGCTCGATCACCACACGGCGGTTGGGTTCTTCCCCTTCGCTATGGGTGGTTACATATGGATTGTTCTGTAACGATGCATGCAACACCCGCCGCTCATAAGGATTCATGGGTTCCAGCGCTATGGAACGGCCGGTTGCTTTCACGCGGCTGGCCTGTTTGCGGGCCAGGCGGCGCAGGGTTTCCTCGCGCTTGCTGCGGTAGTCCTCCGTGTCCAGGGTAACGCGTAGATAGCCTTCCTGCTTGCGGTTACGGTTTACCACCAAAGAGGTTATGTACTGCAGCGCATCCAGCGTTTCTCCCCGGCGGCCGATGAGGATGCCCATGGATTTGCTGTCAATGCGCAGCCGCAATCCATCCTCGGTATTGCAGGCCAATACCTGGGCCTCAACGCCCATCTTTTGGAGCAGCTCTTTCAAAAACTGGGCAGCAGGCAGTTCCTGGGCCAATTCCAGGCTATACGCATACTGGGGCGCAGCAGGCGCTTCTTCCCGGTTCTCCCGGGCAGGATGGCCGCCACGCTGGTTGCGCGAGGTACGTTCCCGGCCTTCTCTGGCAGGGCGCTCCTGACGCTCTTTGGGCGCTTGCTGGGGCGCAGGCTCATGTTTGGCCAGTTCCGCAAGCTCCGTCTGCTTTTCCAACACATATTCCGGCTCCCGTTCCGTCAAACGAACCAGAGCCATTTTCGCACCAATGCCAAAGATGCCTTTGCTCTCGGTTTGCAGGGTTTCGATTTCCACTTCGTCGATGGAAAGCCCCATTTCTTGCAGGCCGTGGAACACCGCTTCGTCTACGGAACGGCCGGAAAACTCCATTGATCTCATTGTTTTTGTACCTCCGTTGCATCCGCGGGCTTGAGCAGCTTTTTGTTGATTACATAGTTGCTGGCCGCAGAAACCAGGTTGCTGATAATCCAGTACACAGCAAAGGCGGCATTTGCCGTCAAGCAGAAGAAGATGGACATAGCGGGCATGACATACATCATGGTTTTGTTAACGCCCTGGGCGGAATCCGCCTGGCCCTGCTGGGGTTTGGGCTGCCCTTTTTGCATCAGCCAGCTGGTGAGGAAGGTGGTAACGCCGGACAAAATGGGCAGGATAAACCAACCGTTGTTATAGCCTTCATATTGGGCTGCCAAGGGAGCCATCAGGTTGTTGTAAGTCGTAATAGCCGCTTCCGGGATGTTTTTCGTATCTGCAATGATGAAACCCAGCTTTTGGAACACATCCAGCGCCGCAGGGTTTTCCTGGAAATAAATGAGGTTTTGCAGCTTGGGGATGGCCAAAAACTCGTTTGCCGCCATAATCACAGGCTTAAGGCCGTTATCCGGCTGCCAGATGTTGTGCACCCAAAGAAAATGGAAATCGCTGAACAGCTCTGAGCTGCCGGTTTCGTACATTTCAATGATGACCTTGATCATCTGCTCATAGCCCCAATACCGGAACGCCGCGATGAAGCAGAAAAACAGCGGCATCATAATCAGCATGGGCAGGCAGCCGCCCCACATGGAAACGCCCCGCTCCTTCATGAGCTTGGACTGGGCCTGCTGCAGCTTTTGCGGGTTATCTTTATACTTACGCTGCAGTTTTTGCAGGTCAGGCTGGATCTCCTGCATCTTAATGCTGGATTTGCGGGATTTGATATCTCCAAACATGGTGATGCCGCGGATAATCACGGTGCTGATGATAATGGTCAGCACGATGTGCCCGCCCGTTACGTTTTCGGACAGCCAGCGCATGCCCAGGAATATCCAATTTGTTAAAAAGAAATCGCCGTTCAACTCCGATGGTCCTCCTTTTCAGTTTATGGAAACGCTCTGAGGATGAAAGCCGCTTCTTTAAGGCACAGGGTCATACCCGCCTTTGGAGAAGGGGTTGCAGCGCAAAATACGCCACAGGGCCAACAGCCCCCCTTTGAGCGCGCCGTACTTTTGGATGGCCTCCACAGCATACTGGGAGCAAGTAGGCAAATACTTGCAGCAGCGCGGCAAGCCGGGGGAAATATGTTTTTGATAAAAGCGGATGATGGCGAGAAATGCGCGCCGCATCATGGCTGGCCGCCTTCTTGTACCTTTTGTGGATGCTCTGCGATCAAAAGGTCTGCCTTGCGCAGCAGATAGCGCAATGTCTTCTGAATGTTGTGGAAATCCTCTTCCCGGATGGGCTCCCTGGCAATAAAAATCAGGTTGTGCCCTGGCTTTATCTCCGGCAGCATGGGGGTAAACGCTTCCCGCAGGCGGCGTTTCACCCGATTGCGCTGCACGCTGTTGCCCAGTTTTTTGCTCACCGAAAAACCTACCCGCACCCGTGGCTTAGGCATGGGCTGAGCCGAAGGTTGTTGTTGGCAACGCCGCTTGGGCTTGCGCCGGTCGTGCACATAAATCAAAGTGCACAGCCTGCTGCCCACGGACTTGCCCGCACGGTAGGTAAAATGGAAGTCCTTGTTCTTTTTCAGGGAATAGCAACGTTTCAATCCCTAGGCCTCCCAAAAGCAATAGGCGGGTGTATTTACCCCCGCCTTCCTCTGCGCTTAACGGCACCCCATTAGGCGCTCAGGCGCTTTCTGCCTTTGGCGCGCCTACGCTTTAACACGTTACGGCCATCGGTGGTCTGCATGCGTTTACGGAAGCCGTGCACCTTGCTGCGCTGCCGTTTTTTGGGCTGGAAAGTCATTTTCATGTCGCTTTGCACCTCTTTTCCTGTTGGATCGTCAGCCGCGCCAAGCACGGCGTGCTTTTTACTCGTGAAAGGGCCCCTGCACCCTGGGCGCCATTGCCATAGGCTTGACGCAAAACCGGAATGCCCCTCCCGACTCCCCTGGGCTTGGGAGAAGGCCCGCGATATAACAGTATAATGGACAAACGCCCGAGCTGTCAAGCCTATCTGGCGCAAATCCTTTGATTTCCCGCTTTGCTACTCTGCCCGGCGCACCCGGATTTTTACATCTACCCCGTCTGGAAGCTCCTGCTGCTCCATTTCCACCTGCATGCCCGCCTCCTCCAGCTGCTTCACAGCCGTACGCAAGGTGTTGAGAAACAGGCGATAATCCCGCAAATAACGCAAAATTTTAGGCCGGGGCGCCGCGCCCGCCTGCTTATCGTCATAGAGTTTATTGAGAGTCTTGTCCACCAGCTTTTCCGTATCCTTTACCGAAAGGCCTTTGGTTTTCACCTTGTCGATAATGGAAAGCTGCACGTTCTCATCCCGGATACGCAGCAGCGCCCTGGCGTGGCGTTCCGTCATTTTTGCATCCGTCATGGCTTTTTTTACAGTGGGCGAAAGCCGCAGCACCCGCAGTTTGTTGGCAATGGAACTTTGGCTCTTGCCCACCCGTTCCGCCAACTCCTCCTGCTTTAAGTTATAGGTGGAAAGCAGCGTAGCGTAACATTCCGCCTCTTCCAAATAATGCAGGTTTTCCCGCTGCAGGTTTTCGATGAGGGCCATCATGGCGCTGTCCTCCTCATACACGTCCTGCTGCACCAGACAGGGTACTTCCTTAAGGCCCAACAGCTTGCAGGCCCGCAGGCGACGCTCCCCTGCCACCAGCTCGTAAAACCCATCCATCCGCCGTACCACCAGCGGTTGGATCAACCCTACCTGGCGGATGGAATCGGAAAGTTCCTCCAGCCCTTCATCATCAAACGTCTTACGGGGCTGGTTGGGGTTGGGGCGAATGCTGTCGATGGGCACCTGCTCCAGGGTACGTTTTTCATCCTGGGTGTTTTCCGCCGACGCGGCCGCTTGGTTTTTTGCACCCTTATCCTTTAGAAAATCGAATACTGCCATATTGTTACCTCCCCTTACCGGGCCACCCCAGTACACACACTGCGCGCTCCGCCAGCCGCCCTTTTACGGCTCTTTTGGCTTGTTTTCGATCAATGCGGGCAAATTCCTTCCCACCCGCTAAAACTCGTGGTATTCCCCCAACATTCCTCTGCTTTCCCCAGCGCAAAACCGCTTAGCGCTACAGGGGTTTTCGCCCTGGCTCGCCGGCCCGGCGGGGATATGGTTTGGGCGTAGGGCCTGTTTTGGTAGCGATGGCAAGCCGCCGCTGCCCATACGCCGCTGCCAGCGCATACACGTTAAGGGTGCAGTGCAAAGCCTGGCATGCCCGCCCACACGCCGCAGCTTCTTCCTCCACGGCAGGCCCCTTATACGCGATGGCGCTGCCTCCGGTTTGGATCAGCGGCGTGGTAAGTTCCAACAGCACATTCAGCGGCGCAACTGCCCGGGAAAGCGCAATTCGATACCGCTCCCGGTGTTCCGGCGCACGCCCCAGATCCTCCGCCCGGCTATGCACGCAGCGGGCAGGAATATCCAACGCCTGGCATACCGCCTCTAAAAATTTGACCCGTTTGCCCAGGCTATCCACCAGCGTCATGGACAGATCCGGCCGCACAATACACAGCGGGATACCGGGGAAGCCAGCCCCCGTGCCTACATCCACGCAGTTTGCTCCCTGGGGCAGATAGGGCAAGGCCCCCAATGAGTCCACGAAATGCTTTTGCACAACCTCCGCGGGCTCCGTGATGGCCGTCAGGTTTACCCTGGCATTCCAATCCAGCAGCATGTCATAATAACGGCAAAATTGCTCTTGCTGCCTGGCGCTGAGCTCTGGCAGATATTGCTCCAACAAAGCTTGCATGCTATTGCACCTCTCTGGCTTTGCGCCACACGATCAACACCGCGATGTCCGCTGGGGATACGCCAGGGATGCGGGAAGCCTGGCCAATGTTACGGGGCTTTTGAACATTGAGCTTTTGCCTGGCCTCAATGCGCAGGCCGCTCACCCCCAGGTAGTCCACATCCTGCGGCAAAGCCAACCCCTCCAGCTCCTGTGCCCGCCGCACCTGCTGGCGTTGTTTTTCAATGTACCCATCGTAATGGGCATACACTTCCACCTGCTCCTCCACTTCGGGGGAAAGCTGTGGCAAATCCGGATAAAGGGCCAGCAGTTCAGTATAGCGCACCCCCGGCCGCTTCAGCACATCCATCCGTTTTAACCCGGCTTTGGGGACGGGCTCTCCCTTTTGCCGCAAAAACGCCTGCAGCCGCTCCTGTGGCGCTGCAGTGCAGGCAAGCGCCCGCAAGGCCATTTGCATCCCTTCCTGCTTGCGCATCAGGGCATCATAACGGGCGCTGGAAATCAGGCCCGTGCGCCGGGCCCGCTCCGTTAAGCGCAAATCCGCATTGTCCTGCCGAAGCAACAGCCGGTACTCAGCCCGGGAGGTCATCATGCGGTAGGGCTCGTCCACACCCTTGGTGGTGAGATCGTCCGTCAGCACGCCAATATAAGCATCGGAACGGGAGAGCACAAAGGGCTCTTCCTCTTTGAGCCACAAGCCTGCATTGATGGCGGCATACAACCCCTGGGCCGCCGCCTCCTCATAACCGGAACTGCCGTTGATCTGGCCCGCCAGGAACAGCCCCGGGGTGTTTTTGCAGTGCAGGGTAACATCCAGTGCAGTAGGGTCGATGCAATCGTATTCAATCGCATATCCCGGCCGCATCACCTGGCAATGGCGCAGCCCTGGCAGGGTGCGCAGCATGCGTTCCTGCACATCCATGGGCAGGCTGGTGCTCATGCCCTGGACGTACATCTCCTGGGTAGAGCGGCCCTCCGGCTCAATAAAGATCTGATGCCGGTCTTTATCTGCGAATCGGGTGACCTTATCTTCGATAGAAGGGCAGTAGCGGGCGCCGGTGCCCTTGATCATGCCGCTAAACATGGCGGAGCGGTGGATATTCTCTCGAATAATCCGGTGGGTTTCCTCGTTGGTATAGGTGAGGTAACAAGGGTCCTGGGGAAAGTCCCGGGCCGGTGTAAGAAAGGAAAAGGCCGGCATGGGCACATCCCCCAGCTGGATTTCCATCTCGTGAAACGCCAGGCTGCTTTTGCTTACCCTGGCAGGCGTGCCGGTTTTAAACCGCCGAAGCTTCAGCCCCAGGGCTGCCAGCGCAGCGGAAAGGCCCTCGCTCCTGAGCAGCCCGGCCGGGCCGCTTTCCTGATACCACTCCCCGATGAGAATACGGCTTTTTAAATATACCCCGGTGCACACCACCACAGCGCGGCAGCGATATTCCCCCCCTGCACTCAGGCGCACGCCGGACACCCGGCCGCCCTGTGTGAGGATTTCCACGCACTCTCCCTGCACCAGCTGCAGGTTTTCCTGCGCCTCCAGGGCGGACTTCATGCGCTCATGATAGCGCCTCTTGTCCATTTGCGCCCGCAGGGAATGTACGGCAGGGCCTTTCCCGGTGTTGAGCATGCGGATCTGAATCAGGGTATCGTCTGCAGCCAGACCCATTTCCCCGCCCAGCGCGTCCACCTCCCGCACCAAATGCCCCTTGCTGGTGCCCCCAATGGCCGGGTTGCACGGCATAAGGCCCACGCTGTCCAAATTCAGCGTGAGCAATAACGTTTGATTTCCCATACGGGACAGCGCCAACGCGGCCTCGCAGCCCGCATGGCCTGCGCCAATTACCACCGCATCCACGGTCCCGGCAAAATATGCCATAGTAGTTGCCCTCAATCCATTTCAGTTTGCTGGGCGGAACACCCGATACAATTCCAGTTTTACAGTATAACATAGCTTGCGCCCCAACGCAAAACAGGTTGTGAAATTCCAGGCCGGAACCCATTGCCATGGCGCTTTCCTTAAATGTTCAAGCCTCAGGGATTGTAGCCGGGGGCTTTGTTTCTTAATAAAGCTTTGCTTGTGAAATACGCTATCCTGGCATATGATAGGATAGAAACGATAGAGGGGTTGCCCCGCTATCAGCAGGAGGTGTTGGATTTGACCATTTGGATTGCGATTTTATTGGGCCTGGTACAGGGACTGTGTGAGTTTTTACCTATTTCCAGCTCAGGCCATCTAGTGCTGCTGCACAATATCTTTGGCATTGAAGAAGGGGCCCTGTTTTTTACCACCATGCTGCATGTGGGCACGCTCATCGCAGTGTTTGCGGTGTACTGGAAAGAGGTTTGGAGCATGCTGCGCCATCCTTTTAGCCGTAAGGTGGGGCTGTTGCTTACCGCGCTTGTTCCCACGGTGGTAATCGCGCTGTTGTTCAAAGACTTCTTTGAGGATTCCTACCAGGGCGCCTGGCTGGGCGTGGGCTTTTTGGCCACCGCCATTATCCTCACCCTGTGCGAACGGCTCAAGCCCAGAAAGCGTAAGAACCTGAAGGAGATGCGCTATACTGACGCGCTGCTCATCGGCGCCATGCAGGGCGTGGCCATACTGCCAGGGATTTCCCGCAGCGGCTCTACCATTGCAGGAGGCCTCTTTGCGGGGCTGGAAAGGAAGACAGCCGCTGATTTTTCTTTCCTGCTGTCCATCCCGGCCATTCTCGGGTCTGTGGTGCTGCAGGTGCCTGACATGATCTCTGGCGGCGTGGGGGAAATCAACTGGTGGTTTATCCTGGCGGGTATGGCTGCGGCAGCGCTGTCCGGCTATTTCGCCATCCGTTTTATGCTGATGCTCCTTACCCGCAAGAGCATGAAAGGCTTTGCGATTTATGTGGCCATCCTGGGGCTG
>JAEXFV010000138.1 GCA_023451115.1 Bacillota bacterium | reverse complement strand
AAAAAGTACCGAGTAAAATAGTGTTGTTAGCAATTTAACAAAGGAGGTGGTTGTCATGCGTTCGATCATCGATGAGATTGCCAGCGCGGAGGAACAGGCGGCTCAAATCAGGCAGCAAGCTGCCGTTGCGGCCAGGGAAGCTCTGGCGGCTGCCCAGGAAGAAGCGGACGCACGGCTGGGAGACCAGGCGGAAGCGGGCAGGGCGGCGCTGCGGGAAGCGGCGCAGCGGGCGGAAAGAGAAGGCAGCATGCTATCCCAGATGGTGCTTGCCCAAGGAAAAGAGCAAGCACAGGCCCAATGCAATGCCGCAAAGGAGAACTTGCCCCAGGCAGTCGCTTATCTAATAGGAAGGGTTGTGAGTACTGCATGATCGTGCCGATGAAACGCCTCACACTGGTCGCCCTGAAGGACGATGAGGCGCGTATCATGAAGGCGCTGCAAGCCATCTGTGCGGTGCAGGTGATCCAAAAAGAGGAACCCGTAGCTGACGAGGCGGGCCTTGCGCAAGCAGAAGGCAGCGTGCAGCGGCTGAACAATGCCTTGTCTCTGCTCAAACCTTATGCAGAAAAACGTTCTCTGCTGCAGCCAAAGCCGGAATCCACAGCACAAAAGCTGAAAGAAGATCTCCCGGAGGCCATGACGCTTTGCGAGCAGCTGGAGGAGACGGACCGAGCCAGGACGGCCGTGCGGTCCCAAATAGAAAAATGTAATGGGACCATTGCGTTGCTAACACCCTGGGCCAAACTGGACACTTCCATTTCTCAACTGAAGCCCACTCTGCATACAGAGCTATTTACCGGGCTGTTACCATTGAAAGAGCTGGAAAAGCTAAAAGATTTGCCGGAAGATGCCGCCGTTGAAATACTGGACGGCGAAGGGCAAAAAGCGGTGCTGGTTGCCTGCCCCAAGGAAAAAGGGCAGGAAGTAGGCGGCTATTTAAAGCAGCTGAATTGGGTGGACGTTACCTTCCCCAAAGCGGAAGGCACCCCCTGCCAGGCAATTGCAGATCTGGAAGCCCAGGTTGCAGGGCTGCAACAGCAGGAGCAGGAGCTGGAAGCCCGCTTGCAGGAATTGGGAAAACAAAACGCTTTGCTTGCCCAGGGAGCGGATGCGGCTGTGATTGAGCGGGATCGCGCCGCGGCCCGGGGAGCGTTGTCCAAAACCGCAGCTACCTTCCAGTTGGAAGGCTGGGTGCGGGAGGATGAACGAGAAAAAGTAGAGCAGGCGATTTCCTCTGTTACGGATATTTATTATCTGGAATACCGGGAAGCCCAGGAAGACGAGAAAGAGCCTGTAGTGCTGAAAAACAAGCCTTTGGTGGAGCCTTACCAGGCAGTGGTCAACCTGTATTCCCTGCCTGCGCCAGGCACAATGGACGCTACGCCTATGATGGCGCCGTTTTACTTCTTGTTCTTTGGCATGATGCTGGCGGATCTTGGTTATGGCATTGTGTTGTTTGCAGGCGCATTGCTGTTTATTAAATTCGTAAAGCCTCAGGGCATGATGCGGCAAATTGCCGGTGTGTTATGGCAGGGCGGCATATCCACCATGATAATGGGCGTGCTGCTGGGTACCTTCTTCGGCGTACCATGGCCGGAGCTTTTGCCCAACACCTTCATTGGCAATACATTTCCGCTGATCGATTCCTCAGCAGATCCGGTATCCATGCTGGTGCTGTGCTTTGGATTGGGAATTGTGCACATGTTTTACGGCGTATTCCTGTCAATAGCCAACTGCATTCGGCGCAAGGATTATATGGGGGCCATCATCGATAACCTGTGCTGGGTGCTGATCATCACCGGGTTGCTTTTGCAGGCGGCGCCGATGATTGGCTTGCCCCAGGGCGTAGCCACGGCCGGGTTATGGATGGCAATCGCTAGCGCAGGGCTGGTGCTGCTGTTTGCAGGACGCAGCAAAGGGTGGAAACCCGGGCGTTTTATCAGCGGCGCGGGAAAGCTTTACGATGTAACCTCCTGGTTAGGGGATGTGTTGTCTTATTCCCGTGTGTTTGCGTTGAGCTTGTCCGGTGCGGTGATCGGCCTGGTGCTCAACACCTTGGGCGGCATGCTGTATAGCGCGTTCCAGGGCAGCGTGATTATGAGCATCATCGGATTTATTCTCACCGCCGCTATGCTGGTGGCGCTGCATATGTTTATGCTGGCAATCAATACGCTGGGCTGCTTTGTGCATACGGCAAGGCTGCAATACGTGGAGTTTTTTGGGAAATTCTATGAAGCGGGGGGCAAGCCCTTTCGGCCCCTGGGGTATAAAACCCGCCACGTAAATGTGGAGCGCTAAGCACTTTGGGTAGAATGGCGTTTGGCCTGTTCTGCCTGCACATTACAATAAGCGGCGGGGCTGCTTTATAAACATCATTCTTTTTCACACTGGCAAATGAAACGATTTGGAGGGAAAATCAATGTTGGAAAATGGTCAAATTCTTGCGGCAATTGGCGCGGTATGCGCGGCGATGTTTGCGGGCATTGGCTCGGCAATTGGCGTTGGCATTGCGGGTCAGGCGGGCGCTGCGGTAATCGCAGAGGATCCGGATAAGTTTGGTTCCGTGCTGGTGCTCCAGTTGCTCCCTGGCACCCAGGGTATTTACGGGCTGCTGATCGGCTTCGTAATCGCAGCCAAAGCAGGGCTTTTGGGCGCAAGCGATGTAGTGGTAGGCGTGGCCCAGGGCTGGCAGCTGTTTTATGCCGCATTGCCCATCGCCTTTGGAGGGTTGCTTTCTGCAATTGCCCAGGCTAAGGTTGCTGCAAGCGGTATCATGATGGTTGGCAAACGGCCGGAAGAAGCGGGCAAGGGCATTATTTTCGCCGTAATGGTAGAAACCTACGCGGTGTTGTCCCTGCTGTTCTCGTTCCTGATGGTGAACGGCGTTGTCCTGTAACGAGCCTAAGGTCAAGTAAGGAGCTTTTGTATGGCAAACGATTTGAACAACGGGGCGCAGCGATTGGTGGAACGCATCCTGGCGGATGCCCAGGCCGATGCGCAGCAGATTGCCCAGCAGGCGCAGGCCGAGCAGGATAAGGTCAAAGAGCTTGCCGACCAACAAATAAAGAAGCTGCAGCTGGAACAACAGCAGCAGGCCAAAAAAAACGCTGAGAGTATCATTGAGCGCAGCCGTACCAATGCCCAGCTGGCAGCCCGAAAAGAAGCCCTTTTGGCAAAGCGGCAACTGATCCAGGTGGCATTTGACCAAGCATTTGAGCAGCTATGCGCTTTGGGGGGCCAACAACGGCAGGATCTGCTGCGCTCCCTGGCGCTGGGTGAGGCCGCAGGCGGTGAAACCATCGCCCCTGCAAAAGCAGACCAGGAGAACATGGAAGGGCTGCTGGCCGCCATTAATTCGGCGTTGGCAAAGGAGGGCAAAGCCCCGGTGAAACTGGGCCAACCTGCCCCAGACATCCAGGGCGGCTTCCTGCTGTTGGGCAAGGGATTTGAAAAGGACTGTTCCTTTGAGGCTGTGCTGCACAGCGTGCGCGAGCAGGAGGAAACCAAAGTCGCGCAAATACTCTTCGGATAAAGCGAGGTAGTAACCATGCCCCAAAACAGTGGCATTTACGGTGTGGCGCGCATTCGCTGCCACGAAACGGGACTCATTGGCCGGGACATGATGGCGCGGCTTATTGACGGCAGCGCTGAAGAAGCTGTGCGCATGCTGGTAGACGCGGGCTATGGCTCTATGCCGGACGCCACTGTGGACGACATGGACCAGCTGATCGAGTCCGAACTGAAAATCACCTATGAGCTGGTGCGGGAGGTATCCTTTGATCCTCTGGTGACGGATCTGTTTTTAATGAAGGCGGACGTGCACAACCTGAAGGTACTGCTCAAGCTCCGGCTGCAAGAAAGCAAAGAGGAGCCGGTGCTGATGCAGGGCGGCGTATACCCCCCGGAAGTACTGGCCCATATGGTGCAGGAAGGGGATTATCGGGAGCTTCCCAAGCCCTTCCAACAGCATTTGGATCAATTGGAAAAAGCCTTTGTAACCCAGGTAGATCCGGTGGCGGTTTCGGTTGCGCTGGATCGGGCCTATGTGGAATATGCGTATGCCTGCAAGCTCCCGCGAAAATATGCTTTTGTAAAAGAGTATTTCCGCATGCAGGCCGACTTTAACAACGTTCTGGCCCTGCTTCGGGTGCGGGAGATGCAAGGCGGCGTCGAACAATTGCAGGCCATGTTGCTGCCCCAGGGGGATATCCCCCATCAGAAGTTGCTGGAGGCGCTGGATACGCCTCTGGAAGCGCTGGGAAAGGAAATCGCCCAGGGCCCTGCCCGGGAGGGGATTTTGCAGGGGCTGGAAGCAATGCAGCATGGCGCTGGGATCAGCGCTTTGGAAAAAGCCCGGGATAACGCGCTGATGCAGCTCATCAGCCGCAGACGGCATGCGTTTGATACCATAGCGCCTGTGGTGGGCTATCTGCTGGCCCGGGAGCAGGAGGCCAGATGCATCCGCCTCATCATAACGGCAAAGCGCAACGGCCTGCCGGTGGAAATCATAACGGAAAGGCTGCGTGAGTTGTATGAGTGAAAACAGAACCGATATTGCCGTGATTGGCGACCGGGATTCGGTGCTGCTCTTTAAGGCAGTAGGCCTGCATGTGGTTGCACAGAGCGATCCAGAAAAAGCTTCCCGTCTGATTCACCAGCTGGCCCGCCAGGACTGCAAAATTATTTATCTGACGGAGCCGCTGTACCAGGCTTGCCAGGAAGCGGTGCAAAAGTATAAATCCGAACCATTCCCCGCCATCATCCCCATTCCGGATTCCCATGGAGCCTCCGGCGTGGCTATGGCGCAGATCAAGGCCAATGTGGAAAAAGCCATTGGCGCGGATATCCTATTCTCGGAAGGAAGGTAGTGTAGAGCGTTATGCAAGGTACGATCGTCAAGGTATCTGGGCCTCTCATCGTGGCGTCCGGCATGGCCGACGTACAGATGTATGACGTGGTGCGCGTAAGCGAAAGGCACCTCATCGGTGAGGTGATTGAGCTTCGCGGGGACCGCGCATCCATCCAGGTTTATGAGGAAACCGGCGGCATTGGCCCCGGAGAGCCTGTTTACAGCACTGGCGCGCCGCTGAGCGTGGAATTGGCGCCAGGCCTGATTGAGTCGATTTACGACGGCATCCAGCGTCCGCTGAACAAGATCCGCCAGCAGGCGGGGGACCGCATCACCCGCGGCATCATGGTGGACCCGCTGGATCATGAAAAGCTTTGGAACTTTATGCCCCAGGCGAAAGTGGGGGACCAATTGGTAGCCGGGGATGTGCTGGGCACCGTGCAGGAAACAGAAGCGGTGCTGCACAAGGTGATGGTGCCGCCTGGCGTTTCGGGCAAGCTGAAGTGGATCAAAGACGGCGAAGCGAACATCGTGGAGCCCATCGCTCTGCTGGAAACGGACCGGGGCGAGGTAGAGCTGTCCATGCTGCAAAAATGGCCGGTGCGACGGGGCCGCCCCTATGGGGAAAAGAAAGCCCCTGCCGAGCCCATGATTACCGGCCAGCGCGTGATTGACACCCTGTTCCCTGTGGCCAAAGGCGGCGTGGCGGCAGTGCCAGGCCCCTTCGGTTCGGGCAAAACGGTAGTGCAGCACCAGCTGGCGAAATGGGCGGACGCGGACATTATCGTATACGTTGGCTGTGGCGAGCGGGGTAACGAGATGACCGACGTGCTCATGGAGTTCCCGGAATTGAAGGATCCCCGCACCGGGCTTTCCCTGATGAAGCGCACGGTATTGATCGCCAACACCTCCGACATGCCGGTGGCGGCCCGGGAAGCTTCCATCTACACCGGGATCACCATAGCGGAATACTTCCGGGATATGGGCTATAAGGTAGCCATCATGGCGGACTCCACTTCCCGCTGGGCGGAAGCGTTGCGCGAGATGTCCGGCCGCTTGGAAGAAATGCCCGGTGAAGAAGGCTATCCCGCTTACCTTTCCAGCCGCCTGGCCGAGTTTTATGAGCGGGCGGGGGTGGTAAAAGCCCTGGGCTCCGAGGGGCGTGAGGGCGCGGTTTCTGCCATTGGCGCGGTTTCCCCGCCAGGCGGCGATATTTCCGAGCCAGTATCACAGGCTACGTTGCGTATTGTAAAAGTGTATTGGGGGTTGTCCTCCAAGCTGGCGTATGCCCGCCATTTCCCGGCCATCGACTGGCTGCAGAGCTATTCTTTGTATCTGGATCGTTTGGAGGGCTGGTTTAACGAAAACGTTACCCCAGAATGGGCCAATATGGTGCAGAAAACTATGAACATGCTCCAGGAGGAGAGTGAACTGGAGGAGATCGTGCGCCTGGTAGGTATTGACGCCCTTTCCTATAAAGACAGGCTCACCCTGGAGGCTACCCGCTCCATCCGTGAGGACTATCTGCATCAGAACGCGTTCCATGAGGTGGATACCTATACCTCCCCCCAGAAGCAATACATGATGCTCAAGCTGATTTTGGATTATTACGAGAAGGGCATGGCGGCCCTGGAAGCGGACGCGTCCTTCTCCAAGCTAGCCAGCCTGCCTGTTAGAGAGGACATTGGCCGCATTAAATATGTACCGGAAGAGGAAATGCCGGCCAAGTACGAAGAGGTCTCGGCTGCGCTCAACGCCCAGATCCGCGCGCTGACGGAAGGAGGGACGCAGGATGCGTAAGGAATACCGCACCATCCGCGAAGTGGTTGGCCCGCTGATGCTGGTGGAAGAAGTGGAAGGCGTCAAGTATGACGAGTTGGTGGAAATCCAGCAGGCCAACGGCGAACTGCGCCGTGGGCGTGTGTTGGAGGTAGAGGACGATAAGGCTCTGCTACAGCTGTTTGAAGGGTCGCAGGGGCTGAAGATCAGCGACTCCAAGGCCCGGTTCTTAGGGCATTCCATCGAGCTGGACGTGGCGCCGGATATGCTGGGCCGGGTATTCGACGGCATGGGCCGCCCCAAAGACGGCGGGCCCGCTCTTATCCCGGAAAAACGGCTGGATATCAACGGCGCGCCCATGAACCCGGCGGCGCGGGACTACCCTTCGGAGTTTATCCAGACGGGCATTTCCGCTATCGATGGGCTGAATACCCTGGTGCGCGGCCAGAAGCTGCCCGTGTTTTCCGGCTCCGGCCTGCCTCACGCCAACCTTGCCGCCCAGATCGCCCGCCAAGCCCGGGTATTGGGAACGGATGAAACCTTCGCCGTGGTGTTTGCCGCAGTGGGCATTACCTTTGAAGAGGCGGATTTCTTCATCAGCGATTTCCAGAAAACCGGCGCGATTGACCGGACTGTTACCTTCATCAACCTGGCGAACGACCCTGCGATCGAGCGTATTGCAACCCCCCGTATGGCCATTACCGCGGCGGAATATTTGGCCTATGAGCTGGGGATGCACGTGCTGGTAATCATTACCGACATCACCAACTATGCAGAAGCGCTGCGTGAGGTGTCCGCCGCCCGTAAGGAAGTTCCCGGCCGCCGTGGGTATCCCGGCTATCTGTATACGGACTTGGCTACCATGTACGAGCGGGCAGGCAGGATCAAGAACAACGCGGGTTCCATCACCATGATCCCTATCCTGTCCATGCCGGAAGATGACGTAACCCACCCTATACCGGACCTGACGGGGTACATCACGGAAGGCCAGATCATCCTCTCCAGGGATCTTTACCGCAGGGGGCTAACGCCGCCCATCAACGTGTTGCCTTCCCTGTCCCGTTTGAAGGATAAAGGCATCGGCAAGGGAAAGACCCGGGAAGACCATGCGGACACCATGAACCAGCTGTTTGCAGCCTATTCCCGCGGGAAGGACGCAAAGGAGCTGGCGGTGATCCTGGGCGACGCCGCCCTGTCCGATACGGATAAACTCTATGCCAAGTTTGCAGATGCGTTTGAGGCGGAATATGTGTCCCAAGGGTATTATACCAACCGTTCCATTGAGGAGACCCTGGACATCGGCTGGAAGCTTTTGTCCATCCTGCCCAGGACGGAACTCAAGCGTATCCGGGATGCATACTTGGACAAATATCTCCCTCAAGAGGAGGGATAATCAATGGCCGCATTGCAGTATAAACCCACTCGCATGGAGCTGTCCAACCTGAAAAAGCGGCGGACCGTGGCAGTGCGGGGGCATAAAATGATGAAGGATAAGCGGGATGAAATGGTGCGCCGCTTTATCCTCTATATCCGCCGCAACAAAGCATTGCGGGAAGAAGTGGAGCAAAAGCTTTCCCTGGCCATGCAGTCCTTTGTACTGGCCCGGGCTTCCATGGGCAATGAGGCGGTGGAAGAGGCGCTGGCTTACCCTGCCCGGCCGGCCAAGGTGCAGGTGGGGAAGGAGTATGTGCTTTCCATCCAGGTGCCAACCCTTGCGCTGGAGGAGGTGGGCGAATTCCAGTACCCTTATGGATTTGCGACCACGTCTTCCGAGCTGGACGGGGCGGTGCAGGCGCTTTCGGAGGTGTTGCCCCTGCTGTTAGAACTGGCAGCCATTGAAAAAACCTGCAACCGTTTGGCGGACGAAATCGAAAAGACCCGCAGGAGGGTAAACGCACTGGAATATGTGATGATCCCCCAGTTTACCGAGGCCATTCGGCAGATCAAAATGAAGCTGGATGAAAATGAGCGGGGCAACCAAACCCGCCTGATGAAAACCAAAGAGATGCTGGCGGAACAATAGGGAAATGGCTTGGGGGGTCTTCTGATCAGGCCCCCCCTTCGCTTTTACCAAAGAAATGGAGCGTATCGTGGAAAAACAACAGGCACAAATGCGGTTGCTGGCCGCAGGTTTGACAGCGGCTTTTGGCGCATTTAATTTATTCGTTGGATTGGCGGCTTTATTGGGTGGTGGAAGCGGCAGGCTGCTGGAAAGCTGGGTATATCTTGTGCTGGCGCTGATGGGGCTTGCCATGGTGGCGGGAGGCGTGCTGGGGCTGGCTGGAAAAGCCAGGAACCGTTGGCGGGCGCTGGGCTATGCCATGCTGCTTTTGAGCTGCACAGTGCTGATTGCCGCTATCTTTTTGCGGGGAATATCCTTTAGCTATATGCTGAACATTGGGATTTCCATTTTATATCTGGCGGTGGTCAAATAGGTTTACCCTGCTACAAGCGCCCAAGCAAAGGGTGATGAGAGCGACGGATTTGTAGCAGGCTGTAAAATCAGTTCTGTTGAGAGAGCTCCCCTAAAAACCAGGCGCAGGCCAAAAGATCCGCGCATCCCCCGGGAGAGATGCGCCGGGCGATAAAGTCCTGATCCAGGGCATTGAGAGCGGATAGCCATAAGGGAGAGCCTGGGACTTCGTTTGAAATGGTTTCCAGGCAATCTTGCGCTGCCTGCCGGGCATAGAGGGCTGCTTCTAAATTGAGGCGGGTGAGTACGTTGGTGTCCGGCAGGGCGGCAATCAGGTGCAGCAAGGCTGTGCACAGGGCGTTGTTGCGGTTTTCGCTTTGCGCCAACGCGGCTTGGTAGGCGGGCAGCCCTACGCCCCACACATGGGGGAAACCGTCTTCCGCTTCCCCCCGAACGCCACGATATCCGTATTGGATGAAAGCGCGCTCTCCTTTGGTGGAGGGGGCGTCTTTCTTTTTTTCAAGTTCTCTTTGACAAATGCCTGCTACCAGAGCGCCGGCCTGGCGGCATACCGCCTCAGGGGCAAAGGACTGCTTTAAGGCCATGCGTCTCCCTGCAGCGACGCAAAGCAGGCCTAAGGAAAAGATGGCGCCTTTGTGGGTGTTAACGCCCTGGGTGGCATGAAACATGGCAGCCTCGGCCTGCAGGCCGAGGGGACGCACCTGTGCCAGCACCGTATGTTGGGGCAGGCCAGCCGTTTGGCTGCCCAAAGCCGCCAACTGGGCAAAGAAAGGGCGCAAGGCATGGGCGCTTTTGCAAAATAACGTGTGATCCATATCGCTGTGGGCGCCGGTATTGGCTCTGTCCACCAAACCAGGCTTAGGGGTAGCGTTTACTTCGCAAAGCAGCGCCTGGTACGCTGCCTCACCGATTAGGGCTGAGTTGGGTAGAACCATGCAGCGTTCCGTCCTTTTGCTGAAGTTTTTCAATGATTGCTGCGCCCTGGGGCGAAGTGAGGTAGGCATAAGTAGCGGCAGGTACCAGGGGCTTGACCCGTTGGGTTTCCCCTTGGGCCAGCAGCTTCCGCACCCGGGAGGCGGAAATAGGAGCGCCGTCCTGCTCCTGCCGTGCTAACACACAGAAACGCAAACCGTGTTGGGGCAGCACCCGGGCTAAGGTGTGGTTATAGAGTTGGGTCAGAGGGTCCAATGGCTCTTCGCCACAAAAGCGCACGCTGATGCAAAGGGCTGGTGCAATGCGCGAGGCAAATAAGGCGGCGTCCAATGAGGCATGTGCTGGGGCTGCGCCAGCAGGGTCTTTAATGAAATAGCTGGGGAATGTGGCGGAGGAAATAATGTAGGGGCCGCCTTTGTGCACGACAACGCCTGGAATATGCCTGCTTCCTTCCTGTACCAGCTGCAAGCGGGCGTCAAAGGGAAACACGCTCTTTTCCTCCTGCACCACAAACACGTGAAGGGTACCGCATTGGCCAGCAGCTTGTTCCAGCAGAAATTGATGCCCTAGAGTAAAGGGATTGGCGTTCATTACCACAGCCCCAACGGGGGTGGAAGGCGTGAATGGGCTTTCTTCCTGCAAGCAGGTCAGGTAGCGGGAAATACCGTGGCGGTCGCTTTCCAACAGCAAGGCGCTTTCCCCCCGGGCAACGGGGGAAAAACCCAAAGAGCGGAACAACGGCTGGTTTTCCGGTTTGGTGAACACGAATACGTTTTGTGCGCCCTGGGTGCGCAGCCGGGTATACAGGTGAGAAACCAGGGTGTTGAGCAGCGTTTCCCCTCGCCGGTCTTCCCGAACGGCCAGGCACTTGATGGTATGCCCACTGTAACCGCCGCAGGCCAGCAAATCGTCTCCTTCATACAGTCCGCAGCAATAGGTAAGATCCGGCTCAAGCCGCAAGCCTGCCCGGGCCAAAAACGCTTCAAGCAGTTTGCAATCCCAACGCAGGGAAAGCTCTCGTAATTCAGCCATGCCATTTGCTCCTTTTTCTGAAATGGTGGGGTTGGCGCTCAGCCCTCAGGCTGCAGGATGGCTGCAATGCCTGCATGCACCTGTTCCAAGGTATGCAGCCTGCGGCTGACACAGTCCGCTGCAGGCCCGCCGCAAACCAGGCAGGCGCGGGGGGGCATGCCAAATTCTCTGCGGGAAAGGGGGATGCCGTCTAACCCGATGACATCCAGGTCCATCAACCGCCCATAAGGATGGCTTTGTTCGATACGGCAGCACAGCGATTTTAAAGGTTTGGCTTCCGCCTGGATGCAAACATATCCCTCCGGCCCGGTAAGAAGTGGCAGGGATTGCTGAAACCGGGCTGGGGGGAAGCCTTTCTGCAGCAGGGCTTCCAGCAAAGCATCCATGGCCGCCTGGTGTACCTGCCGGGCGGCAGGGTGATCCTTTACCGGCCCCGGCATGTTGCACAGCACACAAATCACCGGGCAGCCATAGGCTTCCAGCAGCGCCTGTTGGCGCTGGACGCGGGCTTCCCTGCTGTGTAACAGCGTGGGCAAGTCTACCGGCTGCCCTTCAAAGAGGAAGGCTGGATCAGACATCATGCTTCCTCCTCTTGGAAGGAGGAAGCCTCGCCTTCCGGCACTTCTACTTCAGGGATCTCCACCGCTTCCGGGGTGCTCTCAGGCTCTGGCACAGGCGTGCTCAGGCCGCTATCATCCGTTGGCAAAAGGGAAGAAGGGGTTTCCCCGGGCTGAGGCGTATAGCCTTCCGGCCAAAGGGAAGGATCCAGCCAGGGCTCCAACGTGGGAGAAGGGGTACGGGGGGGCAGCGATGCGCCTGCTGAAAGCACTTTGGCTTCATCTGGCAGGTCGTCGTTGTAATACAAAAACTGGTGGAGCAGCCAGGCATGTGCGGGCAGGTCTGGCAGCAGCACGGAACTGCCATTGACCCTGCCGGATCGGTACAACCCATCAATGGGTATGGTGTAATGCAGCAAACCCTGGGTATCCATGGAGAGGGCTGAGATGGCGCAGTCAATGATTTCTCCTGCGCTCAAATTGGTTTCTACCAGGGGCAGCAGCTCATTTAAGATGTCATACTGCTGTGCCAAATTTTTGGACTTAAACTTAGCAAAAATCGCTGTAAGCACTTTAAACTGCCGGTTGGTACGGGAAAAATCACTGTCGATCTTGCGGATGCGGGCGTAGCCCAAAGCCTGCTTGCCTGTGCACTTTACATTGCCCGCTTCGGCAAAAATAAACCCGTCCCATAAATAATCTACGCCCCGCTGCTTGTTAAGGCCGGCAATGCAATCGTTTGCCGCGGAAATTTCTGCAGCTGTCATGCGCACGGTTACGCCGCCCATTTTATCCACGATTTTTTCAAACATGGAAAAGTCCACCAACACATATTTGGTGATGTTGAGGCTGAAATTGTGGTTCAAAGTTTCCAAAAGCAGGTCCATCCCGCCTTTTGTGGCAGCGGAATTGATGCGGTACGCGCCGTATCCAGGAATGTCTACCAGCAGATCCCGCAACAGGGAAGTCAGCTTCAACCTGCCGTTCTTCTTATCCAAGGTAGCGATGAGCATGGTGTCCGCCTGGGAATTGCCCGAGCGGCCGCGGCGGTCTACCCCCACCAGCAACACGTTTACATACTGATTGGTATTGGCGTTAAGGCTGCCCATCAAATCCAGCTGGGCCTGGGTGAGCCGGGTTTGGGGATACAGATCCTGTAGGGGAAGATCCGGCTCCGGCGTAGGCAGCGGGGTAGGCGAAGGAGAAGCGGCGGCGCCCGGCGCCAATGTGGCCGTTATTCTAGGCGTGGGGGATGGAACCGTGCTGGGTGCTGGGGTGGAAACCTCCTCGGGTTCCTCCTCACCAAACACGGTGGTGCCGGGCTTGGCCAGGCGGGACAGCAAGGACCCGCCCAATACCACCGCGGCGATCACGCACAAAAGCAAAACCCCTAACAGGGAAAGCAGAGTCCATTTGAGCCATTTGCGTTTTTTTCCGGGCTTGCTTTGCCCGGGCTGTGATACGGGTTGATGTTCCATAGTGGTGCCTCCCTCTGCAGCCCATGGGCGCAGAGATTTTTACAAAAATCTGGTTTCATTTCCGAACCCCTAAGGTTTCGGGGACTTCAATAAGGAGTCATGTCAAAGCTGACGCTTTGACCACCTTCCCCCGAACCCCCAAGGCTTCGGGGACTTCATTAAGGAGCCATGTCAAAGCTGACGCTTTGACCACCTTATAATACAAATCCATGGTAGTATCCTACCCCATGTAACCCGAGGAAACAAGAGGATATATAAAAACATTCTTATGGCCTGAAAACAGCAGAGATACCGCAATTGACATCCCGTCAGGATTGATGATAAAGTATGTGATGCAGTTTGTATGGCGATGACACGCAAAAAGGAGACGACCCGTGCGCATTGATGGTGTAATTTTTGATATGGACGGCACCTTGCTGGATTCCATGTTCGTTTGGGACATTGTGGACAGGGATTTTGTGGAAAGCAAGGGGATTACCCCCAAGGCGGATTATGTGGAGGCCTTTAAGTATATGCCCCAGGCAGATGCGGCTGCCTATTACCAAAGAGAGTATGGCGTAAGTGGCAGCGTGGAGGACATTATGAGGGACCTGGACGCGCTGATGGCCCGTTATTATTTTACAACGGTTGCGCGAAAACCCGGCGCTCTGGAACTGGTGGAGCGGTTGCATGCCCATGGAGTAAAAATGTGCATCGCCACCGCCACAGATCGCTGCCTGGCGGAAGAAGCCCTGCGGCGTAACGGCCTGCTGGGCTACTTTAGCCGGCTGTTTACCTCCCAGGAAATTGGGATTACCAAGACCCATCCGGATATTTATGAGGCGGCGCTGAATCATTTGGGCACAGAAAAAGAGAACACCCTGGTGATGGAGGATGCGCTTTATGCCATCCGTACTGCCAAGAAGGCAGGTTTTCATGTGGTGGGCGTATATGATGCCAGCGAGGAAGCCAATCAAGCGGAGATCCATCGCCTGGTGGATCTGTTTGTGCCCTCCGGGTTGGAATTGTTAGAGCAGCTGGAAACGGTGGAGGCAGGAGCATCCAAAGCCCTGTATCTGCGAAACAATAAGAAAAACGCAGCCCATTCTGTGGAACCCGCCTGATTTTCGCAATAATACCATATGCAGCCCATAGCTTGCAGCGTTATTCTGTAGCCTCTTGTGCTGTAAGAGGCCTGGCTTAGCTCTTTTGTATGCCGCGTCCATCCAGTATGGAGGCGGCATATTTTAATGCAAAAGCGGAGAAACGGCGAGCGGCCAGCGACAATGTTTCCCAATTGCGCACGGCAAGTGCTATGGTACGGTCCATAGTTTCCTCTACCGGCCGCACCGCAACACCCTGAACAAAGTCGGTGAGCACCAGACTGTATAGGATGGACACGCCCAGCCCTTGCTTTACCATTGCCAGAATGGAATAATCGTCAGACACCTTATACTCAATATGGGGTACTAGGCGTTGCCGTGCAAATGCTTCCAGGGCCATGCTGTGGGTGCCTTCGTCCAACAGAATAAAGGGCTCTTGCGCCAGCTGCGCCAGGGAAACCCGATCTTGCGCTGCCAGAGGATGATCCGGTGGCAGGATCGCCATCATGGAATCATGGCATATAGGCTGCACGGTCAGCCCCGCGGAGGAGGGTACGTTTACAAACCCAAAGTCCACGGTGCCTTCTCGCACCCATTGGCCAATGGTGCCATAATCCCCCTGTAACAGCTCAAAGTGAGCCCCGGGGTATGCAAGCTTAAATTGCTGCATCAGCTGAGGCAGTAAATTCCGGCTGATGCTGGTAAAAGAGCCAATGCGGATGACGCAGTTTTCCAGCCCCTGTAATTCCCGCTTTTTTTGCGCCAACGCTTCTTGTGCGCCGCAGATGGCCCGGATATAAGGCAGGTACCCTTCGCCGTCCGCTGTAAGGGAAACACCTTCCTTGCCACGAAATACCAGGGCTGTGCCCAGCTCCTCTTCCAGCGCCTTCACTGTTTGACTGATGGCGCTTTGGGAGTATCCCAGCGCTTTGGCTGCCTGGGTAAAACTCCCCACCTCAATCACCTTGCTGAAAATATCATATCGGGAATACATACACATACCATCCATCAGAATTTCTTATGCTTCTATTATATATCATCGTTTTACCAATGGGAAGAACTGCGTTATAATCAAATTCGTTGCGCGCAGAAAATGATATTTATGCAGTAAAAAGGAGAAATAAGAAATTTTATGCATAAGGGTGAAACCATTGGCGCCAGGGGGGCAACCAATCATAAAATCAATTGGGCGTCGCCCAACGCACAGGCACTGAGAGAAGGTATGCGGGATGGAATGCCCATCGCGCTGGGATATTTAACGGTTGCATTTTCATTGGGTATTGCGGCGCGCAATGCGGGATTGACTGTTTTTCAGGCTTTGCTGGCCAGCCTGCTCAATAATGCTTCGGCTGGGGAATATGCAGGATTTACGCTGATCGCGTCCCAAGCGGCTTATTGGGAAGTTGCCCTGATTACCTTGATCGCCAATGCCCGGTATTTGCTCATGGGGTGTTCTTTAAGCCAGAAGTTTGCGCCTGGGGCGCCTCTGTGCCACCGGATGCTGATTGCATATGATATGACCGACGAGTTGTTTGGAATTGCAGTTGCCCGTTCAGGGTACCTGAACCCTTACTATAGCTATGGCGCTATGATGGTGGCCATGCCCTGCTGGGCGCTGGGCACAGCCCTGGGGGTTGTGGTGGGAAACCTGCTTCCCTTTCGGCTAATCAGCGCGTTTGGCATGGCGCTGTACGGCATGTTCCTGGCAGTGATTATCCCGCCCGCCCGCAAAAACAAGGTAGTAGCGGGGCTGATAGCGCTAAGCTTTGCGGCAAGCTATGGGGCTGCCCGTATTTCATTTTTATCGGCCATGTCCAGCGGCACCAGAACCATCCTGCTAACTGTGCTGCTTTCAGCAGCTGCGGCGCTGTTCTTTCCAGTGCGCCAGCAAGGGGAGGCTGCCTCCAATGCAGCATAATATTTACCTTTACCTTGCAGTTATGGCGGGGGTGACATATGCCATGCGGGTGTTGCCGCTAACGTTGATCCGCAAGGCTATAAAAAACCAGTTTTTAAGATCCTTCCTGTATTATGTTCCCTATGTCACATTGGCGGTGATGACGTTTCCCGCTATTATAGACGCCACCCAAACGCCCATTGCAGGGGTGATCGCTCTGGTGGTGGGAGTGGGATTAAGCTGGTGCGGCGTAGGCTTGTTCGGCGTTGCTGCAGCCTGTTGCGGCGCGGTGTTTTTGACGGAATGGATTTTTTGCGGCTGATAACAGCGCTTTGTTGACCGGGTACTTTACGTTACCCCCATACCCAACGGGTATGGGGGTAACTTATTTTTAATAAAATTTTCCGGCGGGGCCAAAGCGCCCCCTATACACTATTCCCTGGCTTGCCGCAGGCGGAACGGGGCGTGGTAGATCCAGTATAACCCCAGCATCAACGCAGCCCCTGAAACCTGTGCGTCAAAAGCAAGCGGGGAACCCAACGTGACGATGGTGTAGCCAAACGCGTAGAGCTCCAGCCCGCCTCCCCATAGGGCCATACATAATGGAGAAAGGCCAATGCAGAACAATGCGCTGTAGGGGGCGCGCAAAAGGGGTAGGGAACATACCAGGCCTATCAGCCCCAGCAGCAGTCCCGGCTCAAAAAAGGATAAATTCAGCCGCTTCATTAGCAGCATGCCCAGCCCGCCCAACAGGGAGAGGCCAAAAGCAGCCCACAGGGTTTTCCCCTGTCCCCGGGCTACGGCAATTGTCCCCGGCAGCGCCATGAGCAGCACACAAGCCGGATTGATGATGAGCTCCGGCAGCACGGTGGTGCAAAACGCATTGCAAAACAACAACGCTGCGCAGCACAACAGCAGTGTCCACCAGCGCATCCCCCATGCCTTGCAAAGCCCTTGGGCAGCGCCACTGAGGCATAAAATCATAAAACATAGCAATAACACCACGCTCAATTGCATAGGATACACCCTTCCAAATAAGTTGGTAATAGGATGTCCCCATTCGCTACAGGATAGACCGGCATGTTGTTGGATAAATCCCTAGGATTTGGGTTTACAAAGTGGCCATGCTGGTAATATTGGAAGGAAAGCCGTATAATAACATAGAATAAATTTTGAAATGAAAATGCTTGGTAAATGGAGGATCGTTGGTGGAACAGGTTTGGGATTGGGCGCTGGATGCAGGAATAGATGCGCTGAAGCTTGCCCCTTTTTTGTTGATTACGCTATTATTATTGGAATATTTGGAACACAGAGCGGGAAAGGGGCTTTCCAAAGCCCTGCAGCGCTCCGGCCGCTTTGGGCCGGCGGTAGGCGCGGCGCTGGGCTGCGTGCCCCAGTGCGGGTTTTCCGTGGCAGCGGCGCATCTGTATAATGCGGGCATGGTCACTGCAGGCACTCTGGCAGCGGTGTTTCTTTCCACTTCGGATGAGGCGATCCCCATTTTGTTGGCAGGCGGAGCTGCAGGGGAAATTGGCAGGTTAATTTTGGCAAAAATTGCAATTGCGCTGCTTGCGGGTTTTTTGCTGGACGCCTTTTGGAAGCCCGGCAGAACCCTGGATCCCATTACGCCGGAGGAGCATGCCCACGAGTGCCATGGCAACGGCAGTTTGTGGAGCATCCTGTGGGAGGCGGTGAAGCATACGCTGGGCATTTTGTTTTTCCTGTTTGTGGCCACGTTTATTTTAAACGGCGCCATTGGCTTGATTGGCGAGGAGCGGCTAGGGAGCCTGTTTCTTTCCAACAGCTTGTGGCAGCCAGTAGTGGCGGGGCTTTTTGGCCTCATCCCCAATTGCGCGGCCAGCGTGCTGCTCACGGAGTTTTACCTGGAAGGAGCGATTTCCTTTGGCTCCGCTGTTGCCGGGTTGGGCGTGGGAGCGGGGCTGGGCCTGCTGGAGCTGATCCGCTCCCGCAGAGGCTGGAAAAGCTGCCTGGTGCCTTTGGCTGTGGTGTATGCCGCCGCTGTGGCAGCGGGCATGCTGCTGCAGGTGTTGGCCTGACGCGAAAAGCCGCGCCGGCTTTGCCGGGCGGGGTTACAACCGGATGGAAAAAGGGATAGCGTCTTACGTGCAGGAGGGGAAGGCGTGGCGCAAACGTTAAGCGGGGTCGTGAAAAACATCATATTCCGCAACCGGGAAAACGGCTGGACTGTGCTGGAAATTGCGGAGCAAACTACCGGAGAAGAGCACACCGTAGTAGGGGTGCTGCCTACCTGCGCCCCGGGGGAGAGCGTGGAGTTTGAAGGCGAGCAGGTGGAGCACAAAAGCTACGGTCTGCAATTTAAAGCGGTTTCCTGCCGGGCGCTGGCCCCTGCCAGCCTGGGCGCGTTGGAGAGCTACCTGGGTTCAGGGCTGATCAAGGGCGTGGGGGAGGCAATGGCAAAGCGCATTGTGCATCACTTTGGCATGCAAACTCTGGAGGTGCTGGAAAATGCCCCGGACCGGCTGCGGGAAATCCCGGGCATCGGCAAATCCAAGGCCGCTTCCATTGCCGCTTCCTTTTTTCAGCAGCGCGCTATGCGGGATGTGATGATGGGCTTGCAGGAGTATGGGGTCAGCGTAAATCAGGCGGTGAAGCTGTACCAGATTTATGGCAACGCCTGCCTGCTGCGGGTGCAGGAGGATCCGTATCAACTCATCGAGGATGTTGAAGGAATCGGCTTTAAAACCGCGGATGCTATTGCCCGCAAGGCCGGCATGGAACAGTATGACCGCTCCCGCCTTCAGGCGGGCATCAAGTACGTGCTGCAGTGGGCCCGGCAGGATGGGGGGCATACCTGCCTGCCCCGGGAAAAGCTGCTGCATATCGCCTGCGACGTACTGCAGGTGGAACCTGAGCCTGTTGAGGAGGCGCTGGACGGGCTGATTCTCACCGGCAATCTGGTGTACCAGATGCTGGGGGAGATGGATATGGTGTTTTTGCCTGCCCTGTACGCCCTGGAGCAGGACGCTGCCCGGCGGCTGCTGGCTCTGGCTGTGCGGCCGGAGGATCCGGCAGTGCTGAATTTGAACGAGGAGCTGGAGTTTTTGCAGCGGGAGCTGGGGCTGGCGTTGGCTCCCCAGCAAAAACAGGCGGTGCTTTGTGCCCTGGGGGAAGGGGCCATGGTAATCACCGGCGGCCCCGGCACGGGGAAAACCACGATTTTGCGCTTTATCATCCACGCGCTGATGCGCCTGGGGCTGGATTTTGCCCTTTGCGCCCCCACCGGCCGGGCGGCAAAACGCATGGAGGAGGCCACGGGTTATCCTGCCAGCACCATCCACCGGCTGCTGGAATATGGCGGCGGCGGGGAAGGGGTATTTGCCCGCAATGAGGACAACCCCCTGTTTTTTGACATGGTGGTGGTCGACGAGATGAGCATGGTGGACGTGCCCCTGATGCATGCCTTGCTCAAAGCGCTGCCCCCCGGCACTCGCCTGGTGATGGTGGGGGATGCGGACCAGCTGCCCCCTGTGGGAGCGGGGAATGTGCTGCGGGACGTTATCGCAAGCGGGGTCATCCCGGTGATCCGGCTTACGGAGATTTTCCGCCAGTCAGAGCGGGGCGGCATCGCCATAAACGCCCATCGCATCAACCAGGGCCAGGAGCCTCAGCCCCAGCCGGGTTCAGAATTTACCTTTGAGGCCTGCCCGGGTATGGAAGATGTGATTTCCAGGGTGCTTGCCCTCTGCGGCGGGCAGGAGGCAGGCCTGTTGGGCACCCGGGAGCCACTGCAGGAGGTGCAGGTGCTGGCCCCCATGAAAAAAGGGCCTTTGGGGGTAAAAAATTTAAACGTGCAACTGCAAAGCGCCCTCAATCCTCCCGGACGCAACAAGCCGGAGCGAGCCTTTGGCGACACCATTTTTCGCCTTGGGGACAAGGTGATGCAGGTGAAAAACAATTACCGCCTGGAGTGGACCCGGCTGACAAAAGCCAAAACCGTGGAAACGGGCACTGGGGTGTTTAACGGGGATTTGGGCACGATTTTTCGCATGGATATGGTGGAGCGCACCCTCCAGGTGCTGTTTGACGACGAACGCCTGGCAGTATACGATTTTGCGCAGCTGGAGGAGCTGGAGCTTGCCTATTGCATCTCCATCCACAAAAGCCAGGGCAGCGAGTTCCCTATCGTGCTGCTGCCCCTGGTGAGCGGCCCCCCGCTGCTGATGACAAGGAACCTGCTTTACACCGCCATTACCCGCGCCCGGCACCGGGTGCACATTCTGGGCAGATGGGATGCTGTGCTTTCCATGGTGGGCAACCAGCAAACCAAGCGCCGTTACAGCGCGCTGGGGGTGCGGCTGCAGGAGATGGCAAAGGTGATCCGATAGGGCGTTATCCCTGGCAGCATACGCCTGCGGCGGTTTTGACAAAGGAGCACGGAATAAAACGGCACAGGATAAAATTTGCAAAAAAGCCTGGCATAAGCCTAACAAACGTGGAGGCTGGCATGAAACAGCGCAGGATTTCCTGCTTGCGCCGTAGAAAGGCAGGGGAATAACATGGGCGCCATAGAGGGCTTGCTGGCCCGCTTTTTGAACGGGCTGTATCCTGAAGACGTGGCCTGCTTTTTATGCAACGTGGAAGCCCAGGTGGATGCGTTGGGCATATGCGCATCCTGCCGCAAAGAGCTGCAACGGCCGGCTTTGCCTTTGCCCTGCCCGCCTGGCATTGCAGGGGTCGCCGCCGCAACGCTTTACCAGGGCCACGTGGAAGAGGCGGTACATCGCCTGAAGTATGGCCGGGCAAGCTATGTGGCAAAGCGGTTGGCAGGCTTGATGGAAGTGCCGGAGCCGTGGCGGTTTGATTGGATCATCCCCGTGCCCCTCTGGCCCAAAAAGCAAAAAAAACGGGGCTATAACCAAAGCGCCCTCATTGCCCGCGCCCTTGGGGAGCGGCTGGGGCTTTCCCAGCTGGTGGCGGAGGAGCTGCTGTTTCGCACCCGGGATACCCAAACCCAAACAGCCCTCCCCGCGAAAAACCGCTTTGAGAACGTGCAAGGCGCTTTTTGCGCTGCAAGCGGCGTTGCAGGGAAAGACATTTTGCTGGTGGACGATGTGTACACCACCGGCAGCACCCTGCGCGCCTGCGCTGAGGCGCTGCACATGGCAGGGGCGGGGCAGGTGTATGCATGCTGCTCCTGCGTCACGCAGCCCCCCAGGGGACTTTGAGGGCACTTTACAGTGCGCTGTGCCGATGCCTTGGCCAGAGCCGGTTTGGGAGGATTTTACCAAAGGCGCAATCCCTGCCGTTTGTCACCCTTCCCTCAGGGACTGTGGCAAGGAAGAAGCTGTTGGCATAACCAAAACAAAACGGAAAAGGAGAGATACCATGCTGGAATATAAGTTCGACACCCAGTTGCTCATTGAAGGCCAGGGCCTGTCCGAAGACCGCATCAACGCTTACATTACGGAGCATTTTGCGGGGGACTGCCTGTTGGCTGTGGGGGATGAAACCCTGATTAAAATCCATTACCATACCAACGCCCCCTGGAAAGTGCTGGAATACTGCGCCTCGTTGGGGGAGATTTATGATGTGGTGATCGAGAACATGCAGCGTCAGGAAGCAGGGCTGCAAGGATAACGGCCCTACGCCCCACTGCGGCACAGTTTTTGCAAACAAACATCCACCGGCCTGGCCGGTGGATGTTTGCCTGTAGAAACGCCGAAGGAAAAGGGGGATAAACCCCTAAGGCTTCGGGGACTTCAACAAGGAGCAATGTCAAAGCGTTTCGCTTTGACCACCCTCCCCCGAACCCCTGAGGCTTCGGGGACTTCAGTAAGGAGCAATGTCAAAGCGTTTCGCTTTGACCACCTTTATATTTTCGGTAAGTAGCCTGGCCGCCCCGAATATGCCGCTCAGCCTTGTTGAAATCCAGCACCTGGCGTACCTCTTTTGCCAGGCCCGGGTCAATGCCCTGGAGCCGCTCGGAAACGTCTTTATGTACAGTGGATTTGCTGATTTTAAACACTTTGGCCGCATCCCGCACAGTAGCGCCGTTTTCTATGATATAGCCGGCCACCTGCAGCACCCGTTCCTCAATATAGGTTTGCGCGCCAGCTTCATGCCGTCCCCAACCCTGCGCCATACTTTGCGTCCTCCCCCTGAACAAGCTTTGCTAAAGCTTATGTGAGGCAACGCCGGGTTATGACGGGAAAAGGGAAGCAGGGCAGGAAAGAGGGGCAAATCCGCAGTTTTTGAAAAAATGAAGGGAAAAACAACGCCGTCCTCTCACCCCTTAAGGTTTTGCGGACGGCGTTACGCTCCCCCCAAATTTCTTGGGTTTCGGGGACTTCAATAAGGCGCAATGGGAAAGCATTTCGCTTTGACCAATGTGGCAGTTGCCGGCCTGATGCTATTCAGAGGAAACCGCTTTGGCAGGCTGGGGAGGCAGAGGCTTTTTTACCTCCAGGGCGTTATACACGATGAGCGTAGCCAGCACCGCCCCACAGCCGATCAAAGACAGGGGGCTGATCTGCTCACGCAAGAACAGAAACGTCCATAACGGGGACATGATCGGCTCTAGCATGGTGATGAAATTTGCCTGCAAAGCAGGGGTGGTGCGGATGCCTCTGGAGAAGCAGAGCCAGGCCACAGCGCCGCACAGCGTGGCAAAAAACAGCACAAACGCCCAAGTGGAAGGGGTGGAGGCGGCCACCGCCGGGTCGGAAAACAGGAAGGGCAGCAGGAACAGGTAAAGCACATTGCCCAACACGATGGATTCCAGCGGGTTTGCCCCTTCCTGCTTGCTGAAGAAGAACACCCCCGCGTAGAACAGGGCGGAAACCAGCGCGGAAATGTTGCCCAGCATGCCGCCGCCCTGCATGTTGCCTGCAAAAGCAAGGGATACGCCTGCAAACAGGCAAATGCAGGTCACCACGTCACGCTTGGTGGGGAGCTTTTTTAAGATGAGCGCGTTGAGCAAAATGATGTAAAGGGGCGAGGTGTTTTGCAGCACCGTGGCATTGGCAGCGGTGGTGAACTTGTTGGCCACCACAAAAAGAATGCCCTGGGCAAAATAGCAAATCGCCGTCATCACCTTTGCCCTGTTGAGGGAAAAGCGCACGCGCCGCAGCACCAATGCGGTGATCAAAAGGGCCATCACCCCGCGCACGCAGGCCAGGCTCATGCTGCCCCAGCTTACGCTTTTGGTAAAAATGCCGTTGAGGCTCCAAAACAGCGCGGAGAGAAACAAAAACAAAGGGCCCAGCCGGCTGCTGCGGCTTAACGTTTGGTTTGTCATAGCCAACATATCCTGCACAGTTCTTTTTTATTTGCCTTTCCCCGAACCCTTAGGAGTTGGGGGGAAGGCGGCCAACCTATTTTAGCAAATCGCCGGGCAAAAGGCAATCGGGAAACTGCCGGAATTTTCACCGGGCGGGGGATGTGGTTTGCAGCAAAAAAAGAGGCGCCTGCGCCCGATGGTTCGTCGGGCGCGGCAGCCTCTTTCCCCAAGAAATTGTGATGAGTGGCAGTTCATTTGCATTTACTCGGGGTTGTATTCAGTATAACAGATGGTGGTAAGTTTTACAATACTTCCCGGAAAATTTTGTTACTATTAAACTACAAACACAAAAGGAAACCGCATAAAAGCGGCTTCCTTTTTGTGACTTTTAAACAGTACGTTTGTGCGAATGTACCTTACGCACGAACCTTCTTGCACACAACCACGCCAGCCAGAGCAGCAATGATCATCACAAAGCCGATCATGGTGGAAGCATCGCCGGTCTTCGGAGGATCCACAACCACTACGTCGGGAACGCTCAGGTAAGCTTCCCAGGGCTGGATCTCGACGGTAACTTCCTTGCTGTCCTTAGCGGAGGAACCGGTGGAGAAGTAGGAAGGACGCAGGATGTTGCCAGAGTTGGCGGGATCCAAGTTGTAGGCTTCCATCACGGCATCCAAGAAGCGCAGAGCGGCCTTATCGGTGGTGGCGCTGCGGTCAACAACCAACGCGTCCAGAGCATCCTTGTCCAGATTCGCCAGCAGAGCC
>JAEXFV010000116.1 GCA_023451115.1 Bacillota bacterium | reverse complement strand
ATATCACACTCCATATAAGTCCTCCCCCCATCCTGCGGCAGCAAGCCCTCGTAGTTTCCAAAACGGTCTCCCCCAATGCACATGCCCGGAGCATATGGCTCCAGGGAGCCACCCGGCCAGCCCAGCTTTTTTGCCTCTGCCTTGGTGATAAAATTGTCCGGCAGGCGCCCATAGGTATGGATATACAGCGCCACATCCTCTTTGGCGGTATAACAGCCGCCTTCCTCCAGCGCTGCCGTTTCTTCCGGCAAGAACGTTTGTTCCGGTTGGGGCGTAGCCGCCCAGGCTTCTTCTCCCCTTACAGGGGACGGTGTAGCAAAAACAGACGGCTGCTGCGTTGCGGAGGGAGCCGCGTCTTCCTCGCTGATTTCCGCAATGGTGTCAATAACATCCACTACATCCTGCACCGAAATATCGCCGCATCCCGTTACAGCAAACAGCCCCAACGCCAACACCAGCAAAAATGTGAGCAAACGCCACACAATACCTGGGACAACCTTTTTTTCTCCGCCCATACCAAACCGCTCCCTTCCAGAACTCACGGATTACAAAAATTGTTTCACTCCTTCCTGCATCATACTCTATCCTCCTTTCCCAGGCAATATTTTCTTTCCGTTCTTCCCCCTTGACAAATACCCCATTGGGGTATATGATGAGCACATCAGAAATACCCCTATAGGGTATACCAGAAAGGAGTGTTTCCCATCGCCACTAAAATGCAGAAGCAATCGTCTCCTCCAGCAAACCCCGCTTTGTGCTGTCACCACGAGAAATCCACTCCCCGAAGCCCACAGGCCCAGCGGCTGTTGCAAAACCGTTTAAACCGCATGATCGGGCAGCTAAACGGCATAAAAAGCATGCTGGAAGGCAATCGGTATTGCGGCGATATTTTAATCCAGGTTGCGGCCGTAGAAAAGGCATTGCAGGCTTTTGGATACCATATCCTCCAGGATCATATGGAGACTTGCATGGTGGAAGAAATTCAGGGAGGCAACCTGCAGGTAGTGCCGGAAGCGATTGAATTAATAAAAAAGCTGAAATAAGCCCACAGGATGGAGCATTTCAGCATAGCGTCACAACAACAGACCGTGGATTATGACCTTGAGGAACGAAAAAACCATGAAAACAGAAAAATTCAGCATTACAGGCATGACCTGTGCGGCCTGCCAGGCCAATATCACCCGGCGGATACAAAAGCTAACGGGAATATCCGAATTGAATGTGAGCCTGCTCACCAATCAAATGTCCGTTACCTATGATGAGGCTGTGACTGGCAGCCGTGAAATCATACAGGCCGTGGAAGAAACCGGCTACGGCGCAAGCCTATTGGGCCAAAAGGTGGAAAGCCAAAACGATTTCCGCAGCGAGTGGCAGGTACGGCGGCAACGTACTTTAGAGGAACAGGTAAGCATGAAACGGCGGCTGATTTCCTCCATTGTCCTGCTGGTGCCTCTGATGTATATCGCCATGGGGAACATGCTTTCCCTGCCCATGCCTTCCTTTTTTACTGGCATGGAAAACGGATTGATCCTGGCCTTGGCCCAGTTACTGCTCACATTGCCGGTAATCGGCATCAATCGCCATTTTTATGTAAATGGGCTGAAAGCTCTGGGTAACCGATCACCCAATATGGACTCCCTTGTAGCCATAGGTTCCGGAGCTTCTTTGTTATATGGCATATTCGCCATGTTCCGCATGGCCTATGGCTTTGGCCATGGCGATATGAATGTGGTACACGAATATTCCCATGCGTTATATTTTGAGTCAGCTGCCATGATTTTGACTTTGGTAACCGTGGGAAAATACCTGGAAGCCCGTTCCAAATCCAAAACATCCGACGCATTGGGAAAGTTGGTAGACCTAGCCCCTAAAACCGCTGTTGTGCTTCGCGATGGAATAGAGCAAACCATTCCCGCAGAACAAGTATTCGCCGGGGATATTGTGGCGATAAAGCCGGGGGAAAGCATTCCGGTGGACGGAGTGGTGACGGAAGGTTATGGTTATGTAGACCAGGCAGCGATTACCGGCGAAAGCATACCAGTGGAAAAGCACCCGGGAGACACGGTAATTTCCGCCAGTATCAATAAAAACGGTGCGTTCCGCTTCCGTGCTTCCAAAGTGGGCGGAGACACCACTTTGGCCCAGATCATACGTCTGGTGGATGAGGCGGGAAACTCCAAAGCCCCTATTGCCCGCCTGGCAGACAAGGTCAGTGGTGTGTTTGTGCCAGCGGTAATCGCGATTGCGTTTTTTACTGTTGTAATATGGCTCCTTGCAGGGCAAAGCTTTGAATTTGCCCTATCCAACGCCATTTCCGTGCTGGTCATTTCCTGTCCCTGCGCGCTGGGGCTGGCAACCCCGGTAGCCATTATGGTGGGCACCGGCAAGGCTGCGGAACAAGGCATCCTGATCAAATCCGCTGAAAGCCTGGAAACCCTCCATAGTGTAGACACCATTGTGTTGGATAAAACCGGGACGATTACCGCGGGCCACCCTTCCGTTACCGACATATTGGTGCTGGACCCCACGCTCACGCAAGAGG
Source organism: Bacillota bacterium (assembly GCA_023451115.1). Lineage (GTDB taxonomy): Bacteria > Bacillota > Clostridia > Christensenellales > CAG-138 > JAEXFV01. The sequence goes on along the minus strand of JAEXFV010000116.1, from coordinate 31,421 downwards.
CTTTTTTAACCCAGGCAGCCGCCGTAGAAGCAGACAGCGAGCATCCTTTGGCTATGGCGATTGTCCAGCATGCAAAAGAGAAAGGAATTTTGTTCCCCGCTGCTGAAGCATTTTCCATGGAAGCTGGGAGGGGGGTCCATGCCACCGTGCAGGGCAGCCAATACCTGGCAGGCAATGCAGCCTTTCTGGAAGAGAACGGGCTATTGGACAAGAGCGACCTTTCCCAAACGGCGAAGAACACCGCCGCGCAGTTGGGCCATCAGGGGAAAACCCCCCTGTTGTTTGCAAAAAATGGCCAGCTAATGGGCATCATTGCAGTAGCGGATACCATTCGGGATACCAGCCGCGATGCCATCGCACGCTTTCAAAAAATGGGATTGCATGTGATTATGCTTACCGGCGACAACCGGCTCACTGCTGAGGCAATCCGGCAGGAGCTGGGCATTGAAGAAGCGATTTCGGATGTACTGCCCACGCAAAAAGAGGCCTGCATCCGTGCTCTGCAGGAAAAAGGCCGCAAGGTAGCTATGGTGGGCGACGGCATCAACGATGCTCCCGCCCTTATCCGGGCGGATGTGGGGATTGCCATTGGGGCGGGCACAGACATCGCCATTGACGCTGCTGATGTGGTGCTGATGAAAGACACCCTTGGAGATGTGGCCACTGCCATTGCGTTGAGCAAAGCCGTGGTGCGCAACATCCATATGAATTTATTCTGGGCGTTCTTTTATAACATCCTGGGTATCCCTGTGGCTGCGGGGGCGCTATATCCCGCGTTTCATCTACGCCTGAGCCCGATGATCGGCTCCGCGGCCATGAGCCTGAGCTCTGTATGCGTGGTAACCAATGCATTGCGGCTGCGCTTTTTCAAAGATAAGGAAGCGGTCCATCCGGCCTCAAAAAGCATTGACACAACACAAAATACCGGCAGCGTCCATGCGCCGGAGCAAGAAAGGATTATGACCATGAAGAAAACAGTAACCGTAGACGGCATGATGTGTGCACATTGCCAAATGCACGTTCAAAAAGCGCTGGAGGCAGTGGAAGGCGTAAAATCCGTATCCGTAGATTTGGAGAAAAAGCAGGCTTATGTGGAATTGATAGCAGAAGTCCCCGATGCCTTGCTGATGGATGCGATTACCCAGGCTGGGTATACGCCGGTAAGCTGCATGAACGAATAGCTTGCGCTAGGAGTAAAGCCACAGGGCGGATCCGTACAACCTATTGCGGAAATCCCCAGCAATACCATGATGAAACAGAGAAAAGGGCCGGCTCCAGGTAGTATCCTGGAGCCAGCCCTTTTAATTGATTTGTCTTTAAACCCTTTTTAGCAGGATGATGGTGTTTTTGCCTTCCTGATAAGCGTATCGGACATCGTCCACACTTTTTTTCACAAAGGCCATACCGTCCTGCTGGGTTTCATTTAAGCTTTCCAAAGGATTAGCCTGGGGCCCACCGTACAGCAGGGAAATGACCACCTGCTTTTGTTTTTCCTCCCCATCAGCCACTACACAGCGAACGATAATATCCCCCCGGCCTCCACAGCGGCTGGCTGCCAATGCAAACGTTTCCTCCACGGCCACGCAAATCCTTGCATAGAAAGCGCCGCCCAATGCATTTTCCTCCAACTGGGCCCTTAAAAATTTCTGCACCGCGCCAAAGCTGCCCTCCCGTGCACGCACAGCCACTTCAGCACGGGCCTTATCCCCTTTTTGGTAGGTCAGCGCCAGCACGGTAACATCGTCGTCCCGCTGGGCGCCGTCTTCAAACGCCGTTATCTCATCGCACATTGTGGTAACCAGGGTTTTAAGGTCTTTCTGTTTCCCGCGGTTGGCGTTGAGCTGATTTCGGAGCCTCTCCAGGCCGTATTGTTGTCCTTGCAAATTCTTTGCACTGGGTACACCTTCGGAATACAGCACCAAATAGTCTCCCTGACGCAGCTGCGCTTCCATTCGGCGGTAGCTCACATGCTCTACTTCCGCCAAAACGGACATCTCCTGCCCAACAAGGAATTCATATCCGCTATCTTTTCGCATCAGCAGCGGCGCGCCCTGCCCGGCATTCACATAGGAAAAACCACCTGTTGTGGTATCCAATACTCCAACGAAAGCAGTTACCGTCATGTTGGACGTGCTGCTCTCATATAGGCGGGCATTAATGGTATTCATAGCTTCTTCTACCGGCATGCCTGTCATCAGCTGGTTTTTGATGATGGTTTTCGCCACTACCATAAATAGCGCAGCAGGGATACCCCTACCGGATACGCCGCCAACCACAATCCCCAACCGCTTATGGTCGATGAGGAAAAAATCATAAAAATCGCCCCCCACCACTTTTGCTGGCTGCATCATAGCATATACGTCAAACTCTTCCCGGCCGGGGAAAGCTGGGAAATCCCTGGGTAAAAGGGAAATCTGAATATCGGTTGCCAGGCTTAATTCCGTTGCAATGCGCTCCTTATCCGCCGCTACGGCAGCCAGGTTTTGCGTATACTGGTCAATATCCTGGGCCATTTTCCCAAATGCTTCCGAAAGGGTTTGCAGCTCATCCCCTGTTTGGATTTGCTCCATTGGATAGGTTAACCCTTGCTCAGTTGCAAAATCCCGCACGTTTTTCGTCAACCTGGCAATGGGTTTGCTTACCATGCGGCGGGTAATGAAAGCGAGGGCCACTACCACAGCCAACACCAATGCACAGCAAAGCAGAGCGGTTGCAATGAGGAAACCTTTTAACGCATCCACCACTACGCTTAAGTCCATGTCCGCTTCCACCATGGCTACCAGGTCGCCCTGGCTGTTGAACACCGGCGCCCAGGAAGATACGCCCAATCCATAGATGCTGTCCATGGAAAGCGCCATGACCTTCTGCTGGCAGGCCCGTTTGGCAGCTACATCCTGCACAAGATACTGGTATTCCAGCTCCGTATATTCAAACGTGTCTCCCATCTCTGAAAACATCAAAGTGTCATCTGTTTCCAGCGCTACGTCCATGACGTAGGTAAAATGATCCGTATCGGGTACAAAAATGTAAAGGTATTTAATATTTTGTTCCCGTTTAATGGCCTGGAGTGTTTTTTCCAACTCAAAATAGTATGCATCCTTCTCCCGGGTTTCCAGATAGCCGGCGATACGATCCCCGTCCACATAGCTTGCTGCCAATTTTGCCGAAGCCAATGCTTGTTCCCAGAAAAAGTCTGTATACTCCCGCCAGGATAAATACCCGCTGAACACGCAAATCCCCAAGCACAGCACCAGTGCCAGTACGACAAACAAAAGGGTGAACTTCAATCCCAATGTTTTGAGCTTCTTCTCTTTCTTCATGCCATCCCTTCTTCCCCTGCCGACTTGCAACCTTATTTATAAGCGTACCACAATAACAACAGCCCCACAAGTACACGGATTGGGGGCACAGTCCGCACAAGTCATCCCATACGCTTCCAATCCTTTATAAAAATCCGGGAATGTCCAGCACTCTTCCATTGTGCCAACATATTTCACCGTTCCTCCGGCCGGTACATCCCCATCATGTTTGAGCCATAATTCCAGCAGCACATACTCTCCACCTGCTGCCCGCATCTCGTCTGCCCACTGAATATGCAAGTTTTTGGATATCCCCAGGCCTCTGTATTCTGGTTCAACCGCCACCATTTCCCCAGTATATATCTTTTTATTGGGGTACCGTTCGTCTATCATTTTGTTGATTTCGGGTTTCGGAATGGTAAACTCCACACCCGGCCGCGCTGTGATAACCCCAACCAGCTTATCCCCATCCTTACAGGTCATTCCGATATAACCGGGCATATGAAATCCCGCTTCCAGGTATTCCTCCACCCTTGCGCCATCATTTAAATACTTGCGGAACAGTTCCGCCATTTGGGGCAAATCCTGTAAGGTAACCTTATCATAGTGCAACATCCTGCGTTCCCCTCTCCTTCTCTTGGGCCTTATGTAAATTCTGCTTTCCTCTGGAATAATTGCTCAACAAGAAAAGCGCCAACAGCAGCAACAGTGCAACCCCAATGGTCATAATGCCGGTTTGGTATCCCCCAAGCAACGCCAGGCCATATACCATGGGGCCTAAAGTCTGCCCGCCATTATCGAACAGGGAATACACACCCATAGCCCGGCTTTCCCCATAGGCTTTTACGCTGGGGAGGCTGGCGTAATAAGTAGACTGTGCCGCATAGCCAAAGGAAATGGAAATGGACAAGAGCAGCAGCCCTACCACTGCAGCCCCCATGGTTGGCACAAAGGCAAACAGCAAAGTAGCGATAATCATCATTCCGCTTGCCAGCACTGTGGTCCATTTGCCACCCAGACGTTCAATCAGCGCCCTTGTAAGCACTGGCCCCAGGTAGATTACCACCAGGCCGCACAACAGGTAAATACGCCCAATGTCTGTTTCTGTGACTCCCATTTCTGCAGCATACAGCGGGAAGAAATATTCCCGATAAGAAATTGCGATCAAAAATGGCATCAACATCAATAACAGGAACGTCCAAACAGAGCGATCTGCCAGGAAACGCAATGCATGCATTTTTTCCCGTTGGCGGCGCATTGCCGCCTCTTTATAATCTTCCCCAAAGATAGCCAGCAGCAAGCCCAACAGCAGGATCAGCCCCCCTGCATAATACACGGTAGCAAAATTGGAGAAAGAAAGGATGATGGAGCCAATCCCTGCTCCCACCGTAATCCCCGCCAACGTACCTGCATTTACAGCAGTGAAAGCTTCTGCTGCCTCTTCCTCGCTTTGAGCAGATGCCGCAACCGAATTCGAGCTCACCAGCAATGCGCCCACGCCAATGCCGATCAGGGCTTTGCCCAACAGCAGGCCTAAATACTCCATATAGGCTCCGCACAGTAAAAAGCCGGATATTTGAACTGCAAAGCCAATGATCAGCATCCGCTTTACCCCGGTACGCCGCACAATGGAGCCGCAGGCAAAGGATGAAAAAGCAGCAAAGAGCACCTGCACGGAAAGCGGTAACGCTGCCCCTACGCTGGCAGGAATCCCCCATAAGGGTTCATAAAGCTGATTTGCCAATATGGACACGAACGGGTCTTGCATGCAGTCCGCCAGGAACACCAGGAACACCAACGTCCGCAGCGGGAAACGGCGGCTGGGCGCAAGCTCATCCAAAGCCATCCTGTTACGTTGCTCCCTATGCTCTGCATAAAAGATGGTTTCAATGACGAACATGAGCAATACCACCGTCATGGACAGCACCGTGAGCACCACATCCCATACCAGTGCTCTGGTTTGTTGCGCCATGGCATCCAAGTTCACGCCTACTTCCATGGCCGCTACTACTGCTCCCGTCTCGTCAAACACAGGTTTGATCAGGAAAGACCAGGAGCCATAGGAGCTGACATCCGCGCCAAACTCCTGCGTTTCCCCGGTAGTGAATACATCCGTATATCCTTCCGTTCCCCAGGCGTAGGTGGGATGCCATGCGGTAGACGCCTCTTCCAAATCCATCACCACATAGATGTTGGTTTCATCCGCTTTATATAGGATATAGTAGTAATATAAGTTATTATCATAGGTCATGGAGATCAATTGATCCAACGGCTCCTTGACCTTGTTATAATCCTCGTTCTTATAGTCCTCCACGCTGTCAATGCGGCTTAACGCATCCAAATCCGTGGACTGCACCAGGATATCGTCAAAAATGCTCAATTGTTCCATAACCGATGCGCTCTGGGTTTGCATCATCCTGCCAATGATGATGTAGCTCACCAGCACGCCGATACATGCGGATACGCTGAGCACAATGACGATGCGCTGAAACAGCGCGCTTTTCTTCTTCCCAATTTGTGGCCGCACCAATAAAATGTAAGCAACTGCCACCAACAATGCCCCTCCCAGGAACAGCGCTCCCCACAGGATGCACCGCAATACCGGTTGGGTATATTCCAAACTGTCTACATAGTTGAGATTGCCTTCCTCCAGAAGGTAGTAACCCATATAGTCGGTAGCATACACCCGGCCGCCCTGTGCCTGCACCGCATAAATGATATCCTCCGCCTGGATCGCCAATTCTTCCTGGCCGGTAGCCAAGTCATAGCAAAGCACCGAATTGGTAGCAAGGTCGGTATAATACACCTTCTCGCCTTCCACATTCAGCATCCAGGAAGTGCGGCCTTCGTCTTTTAGCACTTGAAGAGATCCGTCCTCTGCCACGGTGCACAACTGGCCAATACGGTTGGTAAAGATAGGCCGCAGTGTTTCGGGATCTACATCCGCGTCAGAAAAATATTGCCCGGGCAATGGGTAAACACGGGTTTCCAGTTCTCTGGTTTCAACATCCAGTATGCGCACATCCAATCCCTGCTCTGTGCGCACCGTAAATATCAGTTTGTCGTTCCATTCCCGTAACGACTGGATATTGCCATACTGCATGGGAGCGTTTTCACTATCGCCATAATCAATGCAATACACCAGTTCCGGATTCCGTCCATTGGCATCATAGCGGAAAATGCGCTCCTGGCTGATCAGCGTTCCTTTTCCAGCATAACGTGCATCCGCTACGTAAATGCTGCCATCCTCCCCTTCTGCCACTAAGGAGGCATAGAAGGGCTGGCTATCGCTGTCTTCCCCGCCTTGGATGGTACTCCAGAGTTTCCCCTGTTCATCAATCAACAGCACTGTCTTTTTCCCCTGGTCTATGACATACAAACGGCCGCTGGCGCCGGGATATACGCCAGACGGCCCATCAAAGGCATAGTTTGTGGCAAAAGGCGTATGGGTTAGCAGGTGCCTGCACAAATAACAAGCGCCCAATAATACCACACATAAAAGAGATAACAAAATGATCCATTTCCTTGGGACCGGCCGTTTCATAAAATTCCTCCAACAAACAGCGGCAAATTTGAATAATGAGGCCGCTGGTTTTCTACATAATGCTTTTGCGTCATGATCCTATAGCATTCCATTTCTCTGGAAGAATGCCTGATACATAACTGCCATTTGCTGTTCCTGCGGCGTAAGATCTTGCATTTTAGATGGGTCCATAACAGCGGAAAGTATTGCAGGCTGCATTGCTGCCATGGCCTGGCCCGTGATCGCAACCTTTTTGTCCTTTGTGGCGTCCAAGCCCAAATCCCTCCGGCCAACTACCGTATCTCCGCCGAAGGAGCGCAACAGCATATCGTTCATAGCCCTATGGCTGGCCTCTAACTTCCCCCCTACCAATCCCGCCTGGTTGGTGTCGCTATAGGTTCCTAGCCCACCATATAATCCGCTGGAGGACTGGCGCAAAGCATCCAGCGCGTCAGGGCTTTGTTCCAAAAGGTCCAGGTAATGCTGCGTCATTTGCAAGCCCCTATCCTGGTAGGCGCCCCTGCGTGCATCATCCACACCCAGGTCTTTGTAGCCGCCAATGTCATCAGCCACAGGCAAGGCATCCAGATTTTGCGCCATATCCTGTAACATCTGGATATTAATCGGTCTGCCTGCACGCTTCATCATGTTGGTATACTGCGCCCGTGTGTCCCCATTGGAACCATTGCGCATGAAGAAAAATCGATTGCCATCCGTAGCCTCTTTCCCATCGGAAGAGGCGGCAATTTCCCGCTGCGCATCCGGCAGAAGGGCCGAAACCCTGGATTGCATTTCCGATGCGGAATAGTCTCCACCCAGCGGCATCATGCTTGTGCCAACCGGAGTTGCAGGGGCCTGTGGCGCTGCCTGCTCCGCTTGCCCGCCACTGAACAAGCCCTTTATTCCTCCCCATGCCTTGGAAGCAAGCCCTGCAATGCCCCGCCCTGCGGCAGCAAAGCCGCGGCCTACCGCTTTTGCACCAGTTGCAATACCCCTGCCTACCGCTCTTGCACCGCCTGCAATTGCGTGCCCAACATTTCCAATTCCCCGCTTGATATCCGCCCATTTGGGCAGCATTTGCACCCCGCCTGCAGGAGCCGACACGGTGGCCATACCGCTATCCACTCCCCCCTGCTGGGCTGTATGCACCAGTTCGTGGGCGGCTACGGCAGGATCGAACCCGCCTTCTCCAAAGTAAACGTCCCGCCCGGTGGCATAGGCCCTGGCGCCCATGCCTTCCGCTTTTTCTACAGCGTCTGCGCCGGTATGGAAGCGTACTTCCGAAAAGTCCGCACCCATCTGCTGGCCCAGCTGCGCCTTAACCTCTTCCGGGGTACGGGCCCCTGTTACACTACCCGCAATTTCATCCGCTTCCCGCTCTGCCGTGGGAATTTGCCGGTCCAGCATACGCTGCATCCTGGCCTGCATCAATTCATCCAATTGTGCTCCCATTCCTGCGCCATCGGTTGCAGCGCCGGGAGCCTGGGCCTTTGTTGTAGAAATCTGCGACGCTTCGCAGCCTGAAACCGGGATATTTTTTTGTTTTCGCAATTGCTGATAAGCCATATAGTCATACCTCCATATTCACTGCTGCTTCTTAATCTTCGATCAGATCCGCATATTCCCGCAGTTCTTCTCGCACCACTACAATCTCGTTTTTCCTCATTTCATTCACTGCTGCTGTAAGCACATGGCGCATATGCACAGCGCACCCTTCACTGGCAGCCATAAAGGCTGCCCCCAGCACAATGTTTTTGATGTGCCCGCCCGAAAGTTCAAATTTCTGGGCGATAAAATCCCAATCCACGTCCTCATCCACCGGGGTTTGTGTAGGTAACGTATGCAGGTAAATCTCCTTACGCTGCGCCGCATCCGGGAAGGGAAAATGCACCACATAGGTAATACGCCGCATAAACGCTGCGTCAATGTTCTGCACCAGGTTGGTAGCCAGCACGCAAACGCCGTCATGGTCTTCAATTTGCTGGAGCAGGTAAGCTACCTCCACATTGGCGTTGCGGTCGTGAGCGTCCTTTACATCACTGCGTTTGCCGAAAATGGCATCGCATTCATCAAAAAACAGAATGCAGTTGGAATGCCGGGCCTCCGCAAACACGGCTTGCAGATTTTTTTCCGTTTCCCCAATATATTTGCTCACAATTTGGGAGATATTGATTTTGTACATCTCCATATTGAGCTGTTTGGCAATCACCTGGGCACACATGGTTTTGCCGGTACCCGGCGCACCCGCAAACAAAATGGAAAGCCCTCTGCCATAGCCGATCTTTTGTTCAAATCCCCACTCCTGATAAACCCGATGCTGGAAGCGAATGTGATTGCACGCCTGCTGCATCAACTTTTTTTGTGCCTGGGGAAGCACTACGTCATTCCAGGTAAACCGGGGTTCCACGCGCTTGGCCAGCTTATCCAGCTTGTGTACCACCTGCCGATAGCAGCATTGATGCACCGCCTGGTTGCTAACCGGCGCATCCCCGCCAATCCGGCAAAGGCCACCAGCCTGCATAGCCGCCCCCTTAATCTGCTGGGGCACAAAGCGGAATTTTGCTGATAATTCCTCCAGAGATACTTCCGGCTCTAAAGGAATAGCCCCCAAATAATGGGCGAACAGCGTCAGCCGATCCTCTGCAGCTGGGGCAGGAACTTCAAAATCCACTGTAATCGGCCGCACTTGCCTTGGCAACCGCTTTTGGGATACCAGGAAAATCGGCTCCCGCCGGATTGACGTTTGCGATATCGCTTCCATAATGGCGGAAGATGGCGGCTCCAGTTCGCCTTCCTGGTTCACCACATCCAGATTACAAAAGCAAACATAAGCGTCCACCAGCCGGGCAATCAACCCAGCCTGTTCTACTGCTTCCTGTTTATGGCCCAAGGCCTCCAAATCTACAAACAGGCAGGTTTCCCCTCTGCGCGCCATCAAATGCTGCAGTTGAAACCGCCGTCCCGACCCTTGGGGGCCGGTAAGGGCAACCGCCTGGGGTGTAGCCTCCATCAGCTCATCCAGCGCCTGCGCAAGGGAAGCGCCTATCACCAGTGGATCTTCCACTTGGTCTTTTCCCCCCTGAAACAGCCGCATGCCCGGCCGGGGCAACACATCCCCAGCGCTCAAATATTCCAACACAGGCTGCCGTAACTGCAAAACGCCTTCCCCCAGCGCACCCGCCTCGAACAATGCGGTAAACAACCCCTCACGGGAAAACAGCGCCGTATATTCTTCTACGGTTTTCCCATGGGGCAGGTAAAGCTGCACCGCCAGGGATACCGTAGGATTTTTCTTTGTGATGTCGTCCTGCAAATAGGCAAACAGCCGCTCGTATTTTGCATCCAAACGCACGGCATAAGCCAATGCCACAACCGCCATGGCAAACTCGTCCAACGCAAAGCGCTGAAACAGGCGCAGCAAGGGTAATGCATCCATTCCCGTGTGGACGATCCGCCGGTGTACAACCTCCTCGCCCAAACGTATCTGCTCTTTTTCGGCAGGCGTAAGCTTTTCCAGCAATCCGGTTTGCGCCGCTTTTACCAGGTTATGCTCAAACTCCTCCCGGCTTACTACCAGCCCCAGCATATTGCGCATATCGCTTTGCGGGCCCAGCCATTGGTGGCTTTTATAATATAAATACAGCCGGTAGTCCAGTAAAGCGAACAGATCCGCCATCAGCTCCCACTGATCCTGATAGGGGAGATCCAGCTTTTCGTAAGCAACCTGGTTGACTTCAGGCTCCTCCGGCGCAACCGTTGACGCTGGTTGCTGGCCCTTGCCCTGTACGGGCTTTTTCTCCCACCACATGGCTATGGCACCATCACAGTATTTGCCATAGGCGTGGTGATGGTAATCACCCCGCCAGGGTAACCGCACATCAAGGTGCATGTGCTGTTCAACGCAGGCTTTCCGGCAATCAGCACCGTAGGAGAGCCAGGGGCCCAGGGTGCAGCCAATACCGGCGTGCAGGGCGCCGGAGTAAATACCCCCAAAGCGGCCGCTGTGGCAGCCTGCACGGCTGGATTAGCCGGATTGCTGCACATGCCAAACGGCGGCAGCTTGTTATCCATAATGGTTGCGGCAGGCAGCCCGCAGGCCAGCACCTTTGCCGCAGGGGGTACCGTCAGCGGCACTGGCGCCGCTCCAAATGCGCATTTACAGATTGCGGTTGACGCTACTTGATTGGCCATTGCTCATTTACTCCCTAAAAGGTTATGTCATTCCTGCCCGGCTGCAATACCAGGCTGGTTAGTGTTTTGCTTTCCGGATCAAACACTTCTACCGGAACCGCCTCCCGGAAAAACGCCAGGATTTCCCCCTGCGCCCCAGTGCAATATGCCTGGGCCGGATAAAAAGCTACGCCGCGCTTATGCTGGTATTTCAGCGGCACATCCAAAGCCGCCTGGCCTTCCTGGGCGCCGGTAATCGGCACAACTTCGCTTTTTTTCCCATCCACAATCAGGTAGTTTCGTGGAAACCGGTTTTCTTCCCTGCCGCCACGGTAAAAAAGCTTAACGGTTTGATCCCCTGCCTCTGCGGTATCCTGCGCAAGTTTCAATTCCTCGGTTTGCGTCTTTGCCGCTACCCACAAAATCCGGTTTTCTACTGGCTTGCCCTGCACCACCAAGGTGCCTGCCAGGCGGGTCACCGCACTGTAAAAAGGATAATTTGCAGCAGGCTTCAGGGTGATGCTCCGTTCTTCCCGCTTTTCCTGCTGGATTTCCAGAGTCAACTTCTCATCCTGATAATAGGCCCCCTGAAGCCGCACTTCATGGGCGCCTGGCTCCAGATTGACAAATACCAGGTAACCACCGTTTCGGTATTGGGGCCGGTACGGCATGCCGTCTAAAAAGCAGCGAACCGTGGACTGGCCAATTGGTTTGCCGGAAAATCCATCCCGCACTGCCAGCACGGCGCTGACCTGAATACGGATCATACGCTCCCCCCTTCCCGGGCCTGGGGTTTTTCATCCAGGGAAATTGCCACATCAGCCACCCTGGCAATTTTACGAGTGCGCTTGCTGTCGATGAGGATGCCATCCATCTTGCACACGATAGACAGCTTATATGGCTTTGTGGTATTATTCCAGATTTTTATCATCTGGTCAAAATTGGGCCGTTCAACGGAAAGGTGGGGCGTGGCGCCCGTATCCAGCAGGGAACCCTGGAGATACTGCCGATCCAGCATAGGGTGATCTTTTAAGATCTGTACCGCCGCCCCCAGCATCCGGTATTGATCTGCCTCCCGCAGCTGCACCGGTGCTTTGGAGTGGGCCGTGATCAGGAAGCTGAGCTGAAACCGTGCTGGCGACATGCGCTGCAGATCCCGGCTCTGCTGCACATACCCTCCGCCAGGCGCGCTCTGCTGATCCTCTTCTATATGAAATAAATATACCGTAAGCTGGTTATTTTCGCTTTCATGCGGGGAGCAAAGGGAAATCATTTCCCGTTTGTTAATCGGTTCCGGTGTCATCTGATCCCGCAGCAGCTCTACCAGGCCATTTCCCGCTTCTACAAAGGCTGTATAATCCGCCATACTTTGTTTCTCCTTCCCCCAAGCCCAAATCGTCGCCATTCCAACCGGGGTCTTTGTTATTGCAAGGCGTCCAGCCATCCGTACTCGTTTGCCAGATAGCCGTTTGTCAAAGTGTTAAGCCCAATCATTTGGGATACGCAGGCATGAATTGCCTGCTGCAACGCCACCGCCGCTTCACTTTGGGCGCAAAGGGCATCGCAACGGGCCGCATCGTCCGCCTTCCCCATATCATAATCCGCTTGCACCTGCTTTGCCGCGCCGCAGGCAGCTTCATAGTCCTTCTGGGCTTGCTGCATCTCCTGATACGCCAGCTCCAAGTCCAGCAGCGCCAGCTGTACCGCCTGCTCTTCCCCTGCAGCCTTTAATGCTGCCACATCCAGTGTGGATGGATCCGCGAGAAACAACGCAGCGCTCACATCATAATCCGCCAATTTCCCGGTAACATACGGTTCAGCCGCCATTTGGGCCTTTTCCATCGCTACAGAGGCTCGGCTTGCGCCCAATTCCAGCTTGCTTACCTGGCCCGCTAAAGCATCTACTGTTTCCTGGCTCCCGGTTCCCATAGACAACTTTTTCTGTTCGGTCTGCAACAGGCTGCTCTTCAAGCTCGCCTGTTCTTCCAGCGCCTGGCGAGTTTCCGCCTGCAAATAATAGTCCGCCATGGCCAACAGCGCTGCATCCATCTGCTGCGTTTGCTGCGCGCTTTCTTCACTGATCAAACTTGCTGGCGCTTGCTGCCCATAGTATTGATTGGGGGTTGCCTGGCCGGCGTCTGTTTTTTCCGCCAGCCCCAGATCGCCTAAAAGGTTATCCAGCCGCGCCGCGCTCTCGTTTGCTCCCGCTGCCTCTGCCCCGCTACCCGATGGCAGGTCTTGGCCAGTAACCCATTCTATCATCAGCCACTCCTGGCTATTTTCCTTGCTCCAGCCGACAAACACATGGTCTTCATAATAATAAGCGGTGCGCTGATACGTCCCGTTAGGATATGGGACGCCTCCCGTAAATACAGCTCGTTCCTTGTCTTGCCGCTTTTCATAGCCCTGGGCCTGTTCTTCATATTGGGTGGCGTTCTGCCATGCCATGGCATTGGCAAAAGCATCCGCCCCCTGTTCATATGCGTACACATAATATACGGTGGGTTCATTTTCCTCTGTCTTATAGGTACAAAACAGCGTTGCTCCCAGATCTTTATTTATGATAGAAAATCCGTTTTTCTCCCCCTGGGTTTCCTGGAGCGGCGCTTCCCCAAACGCCATACGGGCTTCCTCTGCGGTTTTCCCCAGCAACGCGCCTAAGTCCGGCGCGCCATGCAGCATTGCCCCCTGGTAAATCACGGCGCCTGTAGTAGCAAATAACGTGCCCTCACCATGGGGCGTGAGTTCTTCCACCTGGCCCTGATAATATAGCCTTCCGCCGCGATGAATGGTTACGTCCCCCACCGGCTCTCCAGCCTCAAAAGTGCCGGTTAACCGCAGCTGCGGATCAAGCTGCAACTTGCCTTCGCCAGAATAAACGCCCAGCAAAAACCCGCCTTCATACAGCAGCGTTCCATCGGGGTTATATAAGACCCCTTGTTGGTCATACAGCCCTTCCAAGAATTGGCCTTTATACTGCAGCTGGCCGTTTTCATAATACAAGGTTCCTTCCGTATCGTATTTCCCCTGTAAAAATCCGCCACGGTATTGAATAGCGCCATTGGGATAATAGGAAGTTCCCTGTCCCTGGTAAAGCCCTTGGGCAAATTCGCCCTTATAGCATACCTCTCCCAAATCATAGGCAGTGCCCGTGCCCTCTCTTAACCCGCCGGAAAATCCGCCCTCGTACACCAGCTCTCCGTCCTGGTACAGTTTGCCTTTCCCTTCAAACACACCGACAGAAAAATCGCCTTCATATACCAACACGCCTTCTTCATAAAGGCTGCCTTTGCCTTCATACAACCCGTCTGCAAAATTGCCTTCATACAATACCCGGCCTTCTTCATCATAGGCTTTGCCGCTGCCTTGCACCAACCCTTCCTGCATTTTTCCCTGGAGTTTGGGCGCATCCTTTTGCTCGTCATAATACACCACGACTTTTCCATTATAAGCGGCCACCGCCTGATCTCCCTGAAAAAGATGGGCCGTAAAAAACTGGCTGACCAGCCAAGGCCAAATCACAAAATAAATCAGCAAGCCCAGCGCCACCAGCCCAACCAGCAGCAGCGCCAGAAAAGATTTTGCTACAAACAAGCGCTTTGTCTCTACAAAGTCCTCCCGTTTGGTAGGCTTTTTCCCCGCCACCGCCACTGAGGACATGGCTTTGGGCACGAGTTTTGCAGCCTGCCTGGAAAAGCTGGTGATCCTGCGGATGCGGGCGCGCACGCCCATAATCTGCCGCGTAAAGAATGCGCGGAAGGTTCGAAACACCACACCGCAAGAATTGATAATCTGTTGAAAAAATCTAGCGATCACAAGTTTTTCCTCCTCGGCTGCCTGCCGGCCCATAGGATACCTGCAATGGATATCCTCTCAAAATAAAATCATAGGTTAAAACAGGTATTTGATCAGCAACAACCCAATGCCGCACAATACCAATATGCCAATTACCGCGCCAACAGCCCGCTTCAAGCAGCGTTTACGATAATCCGGAGCAACCCGGAGCGCTTGCACCGGCGAACGCCGCACATAGCCATCCGGGCCGGTTTGCGCGGGCCTGCCCTCCACATAAACGCCGCTGCGAGAGGCAGCGTTCCGCTTTGCCTTTGCTTTATGCTCCCCATTCCGCAGGACGGCACCCAAACGGGCATTGGCCTGACGGACGATGCTGGTTTCCCGCAACACTTCCGCCTGCGCCCCGCGGATTTGGTTTTTTACAGCGCTTTCTACTTGTTTGCCTACCGTTTCCAGCGGCGTTGTCATTGCTGCTCCCCTCCCGTCGCTTCATCCAACCCAATTGCATCAGGGGGCTGCTTCTCAAATTGGTCTGCCAGGTAAAGGTAATGCCGCACAACGCCATCCTCATTTTGCCGCCTGGCAATATCCATAAATAAACGCTTTGCCTGGGAAAACTCCCGGCTATACAGGGCATATAGCCCGGCGCTGAACGCTTCACGCATACTCT
This sequence comes from Bacillota bacterium, assembly GCA_023451115.1. Taxonomy (GTDB): domain Bacteria; phylum Bacillota; class Clostridia; order Christensenellales; family CAG-138; genus JAEXFV01. Next base: position 15,964 of record JAEXFV010000116.1, on the reverse strand, counting down.
CTTTGGCAAGGCGCATGCTATACGGGTCTCCATCGTAGATCTCGTATATGCGAATAAAGGTTCTGCCGTCCCGGGCCTTGCCGATATAGCGCATGCCATATTCCCCCGCCGCGTCCGCCACCGGCGTAGTGCACAAAATGTTTGCATCCAGCGTTTGGGCCAATTCTACCAGGCTGCGGGCGGTATTCAGGCAAGAGGACACCACTGTGGGCACCACCCGATCCTGATCGCCGACCACGCCCATCATCGCTGTGCCATAGTCAAGGGCCACCCTGAGCTCCACCAGGGCATCCCCCCGCATTTCCCGCTGGCTGTTAAGTTCCAGCAATGCCTGCCGCACCGCTACCGCCGCCCCAACCGCTGTTTGCGCGCCGCTTTCAAACACTGCGTCAAATCCATCGTAAGTGAAGTTGTAAATGGCGCCGCCTGCGGCGGATACAGGCCCCGCCACATAATCAAATACCTCGTTGATGTTATCAAACAGGGTTTGCGCCGCGCTTTGGTATACAGCCTTGGAAAAGCTAAAACGCACCACCATCATTGCCATTTCATGAGAGGCGCTGGTGTTTTTATCCACCTGTTCAATGTTTTGCGCCCCCAGCAGCGCCACCAGCTGGCGGGGTACAAAACGCAGGTAAGCGTTGCCTGTGAGGTTTGCATCCAGCTTCTTCTCCTCAACCGCGCCGCTTAAATCATTGAACGCGGCGGCCAATGCCTCCAACTCATCTCCGGAACGGTTGACAACCCGCACTTGTGCCGCGCCTCCCGCCATCAGGTCAATCCCTTTCCTGACCCGGCGAGCGCCACGGGCAGCACCTCCAATGCCAAGCAGCGCGCATACGATAAGGAGCAACACCACCCCATACCCATACAGGGCAATTTGCTGCAAACGGGCGTTCATGCCCGACTCCAGCATGCTGGCATTGAGCCGCAGGCAAAGCAATGTGCCATCCTGCTGAGGGGAATACATCACGTAATAAGCTATGCCGTTGCTTGAAATCACAAAGGAATGGATGCCCTTCTCCGCTGCCAGGATAGCCCGCCCCGCTTCACCCGGGAGTAATCCCGGCGTATCCAGCCTCGTTCCTTGAACATATCCGGCACTACTGTCCTGTATCACATATCCGCCTTGCTCCTGGCGTTCCAGCAGCAACAAGATGTTGTCCTGATAAGCTACATCTGTGTCGGCAAGCGTCTGGCTGGCCGCAGGCAATGCCCCTTGTGCTGTGGGCTGTACTTGCGATAGCTGCGCTTTTAAAGCATTTTGCACGCTTTGCCGCATTCCCTCACGGTATTGGGGCGCCACCAGCAGCGCCTGCACCGCTGTAACGGAAACAAATCCTATGAGGGAAAGTATGAGCAGGTTTTTGATTACCAGAGGGAAATAAAGCTTCTTTGCTTCGCACACTGCATAGTAGCAGCCATAAGCGCAAATCAATACCAACAGCACCACACCAAGAAGGATTAATCCGCTCTGCCAAACAACCCGGTAAATCCCCGCGGTGAGGTTGGATACCTCTCCCTCGGGGGAAACCGAATATAAAATTGCATGGTCCATTAGCGCCAACGCCCCTCCCCCCTGAGTGGAGGCCAAGGATGTGATTCGCCCGGGATCCGATATGCTGGCCAAAGCCAACTGCTGCGCATTTTCCTGGTTTTTCTGCTGTTGCATAAGCAACGCGTCTACTTGATCTGCAGAAACGGGTCCTTCTGAACGCAGCCCCTGCTCCTGCGCTGGGTCAAAGGCATATTGTTGGTAGCCGTCTTCCGTAAGGGCAGTAAAGTGCAGCACGCCCGCTTCTTCCACCATGTTCCATACGCCTGCGCTAAGCCGCCGTTCCTCTGCCGTGAGGCCGGACAGGGGCGTTTGCAGCAACAGGGCAAATTGTTTCCCATCCTGGGCAGCGTACAGTGAAAAATCCGTTAAAGCGCCATTGCTGCGGGTATATACTCCCATGAGCACCGTACCGCTGCTGCAAACGAAAAGGGTATTTGCCTCGTAATCTTGGGGCAAGCCTTTTTCCAAGGCGCGGTTGCCGCCCTGGCCATGTTCTCCCATGGTGATGAGGCGATACCCCTGTGTGGGAAGGGCCTGCAACACATAAGTATTGCCATCCATCCCCTGCACCGCCTGCACATAAACCCGCTGGCCCATGCCGTTGCGTACATTTTGGGCGACATCATGAAAGAAAGCCGGAAAAAGGCTATAGGCAACCACGCCAAACACGGCGATAAAGAGCAAAAAAATGGAAAATTTCCGCAGGTTCCTCATGCTTGTCTTCCCCTTTTCCCTTTCCATATGCGCTTACCCCAGCGCAATACGTTTTGAAAAAATAAATATAGCGCTCGCTGCAGCCCTGGTTTGGCATACAGTTTTTCATAATCTGCAACGATCCCCGCTTTTGCTTCCATCCAGTGGGAGTACAAGGCCACCGCTGTGGGAAATACTTGGCTTTCCAGGCTCTCCAGAAACTGGATTTCCGCTTTCGGCGAGGAATATCGCCACAACAGCGCCTTTTTCACCTGATCCATCACCAGATAGGCAAGCTCCCGCTGGTTCATCCCCTTTAGTGGCCGTATCTGATAATTCACCGCCAGCTGCTTCTCTTTAGGCCAAAGCCGAAGGTTTTCGCTTAAAAAAATCGCACAGCCGATTTCAGGCGGGTAATCTGAAACACATAATCCCAAATGAAATAGCTCCTGGGCAAACGCCACCCGGGTTTCCCAGTCTATTTCAGCGCCCTTATAAAACACCTGGTCCACTGGGGTGCCTCCGCAAGCCCGAAATGCCGCCACCAGCGCCCCCTGATCCATAAACATGCCCTGATATTCCTGGCAATGGCGTAACCGGTCAAAACGATCCACATAAAGCTTGACCAAGTCTCCCTCGTAAACGTTGAGCAAATATTCTTCCTTATCGCGGCTCTCCACGTCTACGGCCAGCAACGCTGCATACTGTTCCTGCGCGTACTGGATATGCGTGACCTTATATCTGGATTTGATGAGGATCGGATTCACGGCATTCACCTTTCCCGCCTTGCGGCTTCTTTCATTCCACAATTACATAAGCGCTGGCGCAGACCTTTTCATCCGCCCCTGCTGTCGCTACAATTTCGTAAGTTCCCTGCGCTTCCGGCGCCTGGTAAATCCCGTTTTGGTCGATGGCGCCGCCGCCTGCGTCTTTTACCGCCCAAGTAACGTTCTTGTCTTCGCTGCCCTGTACCACGGCTTTCAAACGCATCTGCTCCCGCTTGCCCAACCGGGAAACTTCCGGCACAATGCTGACGCTGACTTGCCGGTTCTCCAACAGACGTTTGGTATCACGCTCCGGTTTCTGGGCGTAATAATGTACCCGCACTCGGTTGCCTTCCACATTATCGTGGAGCCAGACGCCAATACGCATGGTTCCCCGCTCCGCATACACCACTGCGGCCGTCTCCACCCAGGGCGGCGTAATGGAACTGTTTTTCGAGCGGAATACCTCGCTGTTGCCAAACAGATGGGCTTCCCCTTCGTTTTCAAATTCCACTGCCAAACGGACTTCCACATTCCCAGGCCCCAATCCATGAGGGATTTCGTCGGAAAGATAGCGGCCGTTCACCTTAATACCCCCGGGCATGGCAATGTCTACCACACCATGGCTGGTAGTATAATCATACAGCTCCTGTGAAGGAATGCCAAATGCCAGATGCAGCGCATGGGAATCCTGCTGATAGCTGGCCTTTACATCCGGCTTTTGCCAGAATTCCAGCGCCTCCACCGAAGTGGTCACCTCCAGGCGGTCTTTTCCCGCAGCCTGGCCCGCAGCGTCTTTTCCCAAGCGCTGCCCAAAGGGCAGGTTGGTGACGGAGCCTAAAAATACCCGGTCAGTGGCCTCGATCAATTCCAGCTTTGCCAAATAAATCGGGATTTCCCGCCCCCTGAGGTGACGGTTTAAATCGTCCTTTTTATGCACAAAATCTAAGTATGCATTCCGGTTGGCGCAAAGGGTAAGCTCCGCTGGAATTTCAATAATGTTTTTATAGGTATGGCCACCCATCTCAATGGTCAACGAAGCGCCCTTAGGGAACAGCGCCGCTACCACATCCGAAAGGCTCTGGGCTTTAAGCTTGAATTCCACTTCCAGCACATTACGACCTTCCTCCGGGCTCTCGCTGTAGGAAAGCTGGATGCGGCCGTTTTGCGTATCCACCACTTCGCTTTCACCCTCCAGAGTAAAGCGCACCGGTGGAGTTTTTTCGTTTTTCACCACCAGCATACCAACCGTAAACTCATCCCCAGCGCAAGCAGCGCCTGCCGCGTAAAATACCAGGGTAAGCCCATCCGAAGCGTACAATACGCTCACATTTTCTCTGCCTGCCGCTTCCATCAGCCCGCGATATTCGGGGGCCTGGGCGGAAAAGTACAGTTTGTAGCCTTCCCGGGTCATGTTAAATTGGCTACTTTCCCCCGTATCCGAGCCCACTGCATTTACCGGCTCAATGTCGGTTTCATCATAGGCCAGGCAAAGATAAGCATCCTCTTTGCCCAAGAGCGCTTCATGGCCATTGAGCATCTCAATGCGGCGAACCAGAGGCTCTTCAATTACGATTTCCCGCCCCAGATAGTCCAACGCCATGCCGCTGCCAATAAGCAGGGTCGTATCATCGCTCAGGGAAACGCCCAGCCCGCACACCACGCCCGCGCCATGCACTACACGGTTCACCAGCCGGTGCTTGGCGCTTGCATAGTTCTGTTCCGCTTCAAAATCCCGCACCGTCAGCAGCTTTCCATAGAAATAGCGGTTCCGTTCCATGGGGAAAAAACTAAAATCTTTCAACTTGGTTGCCTCCGATCATAGTGTCATAGTGGATGGTGGTGTTTTCATCAATCACAACGGGCACATAGCCGCTTACGATTGTATTTACGCCTAAGTAGGTATGCCGGTCCAACTGCACACATCGTTTGAGCAGTACCAGCTCAAACTCCGTGCCTACTGGAATACATTCCTGCATTCGCTCCAAAAAGCTTTCCATCTGCTCCCGGGTTTTGAAGGCTTCTTCCGGAAGGAGGATAAAAAATTTATAAGGGTTTTCGCCATATAGCTTGCGGTAAAGCCTGGAATTCGCGCAACCGGGGCGGTTTGGATCCACGCTGGCGCTCTCCACAATCAGCGGTTGGTATCCGGTGAGCCGCATGACAGAACGTTTGATTCCCTTTACCGTATACAGGTTTTCATAATCTGCCTGGGCGGTGCGAATGCGTTGTAAAACAGAAGCCCGCTGTTCTCCCCTGGTTTCCACACACATCCATTGGGCCAAATATTCCAGCATCTGATCCGAGGTATTTTCATAATCAAACCGGGCTGGCAAGTCGTAAATTTCCTGCTCCATATCCATCATGATGCTGTCGAAAATGGAAAGGTACCGCTTGGTAAAATCCCCTTCTTTGCGATACACCGCCGGCAAATAGTCTACCATATGATCCCCTGTCATGTGCAGCCGCAAGGCGTCTAACCTGGGCGCATCGCCAGAAGCCATAAATTCCAGCATGAGATACAGATACCGGCCGCTCTGGTCCACATAGCAGTCATCCCCCTGGCCTGCCAGGGTAAATACATCCTCTAAAAACGCTTTTGCCTGCGGGCTACCAGGTTCCAGCTGCCGCAGCCCTTCCTCCAATGCTGCATATTCACCAAACTGCTTTTCCTCTGCAGCATATGCCCAAGTGCGGATGATACTGTCCGGCGCAAGGCGGCAGTCCAGGGAAACTCGTCCCCAGGTAAAGCCCTTTTCCCCGCTGTCCAAAGCACGCAGGCAGATGATACCTCCCTGCTCCCCTGGCTTCAGGGTTAGGCCATCCCCCTGAAAAATTACCCCCTGGCAATAAGGGGCCTGCCAATCTTCCTGCTTGTTGAGCACAAGTTGTGTATGAAGCCTTTTCATCCTTTCCTCCTAGGCCGGCATGGCGTGAAAACCTGCACGTCCTTTACCTTGCCTGCACATCCAGCGTCTGCAAATAGGCCACAGCATTCCGTCGGAAGCGCAAATCCCCATTGGGGGCTGCATAACAATCCGGCCCTAAAGGCCTCAATTCGATCCGCTCCACCTTCAACACGCCGTCTACCGCCATCAGCGCCGCCATCAAATCATCTTTTACGACTGCGTCCCCAATGCTCCTGCCATGGGCTGTTACTTTCAAGTGTTCTTCTATGGCATGCTGCACTTGTTGCCGAAGCTGTCCGCCCTTTCCCTTTATCTGTACCGATACGCCAACCGGCACATAGCGCGGGGCAATTACCTTCACAGTGGTGCAAATGGGCCGCAACTGCTCCAAATGCGCCTGCACCGTATGCAAAAAGCGCTGATCTGGCAATGGCCGGGGTTTTGCGCTCCAAGGCAGCACGACCACTGTGACAACCGGAATGCGGCTATGTCCCGTGGGTTCTTCCGGATCAAACCCTGCAATGGCTTTTGCTGCGGCTACCCGCAGCCCCGGCGTCCCCTGCGCTGCACGCTCATAATCCTGTTCAGACGCGCATTTTTGCGTGTGCTCCAGGGTGTGTAAAAAGCCGGTAGCCGCATCCGCCAGACTTTGCGCATCCCGTCCCCCAAAGGCCGCCGTATTATCGGCCTTGCTGCCATCCGCAAAATATAAACCGCAGTTTTCCGGCACATTGCCGCCGCCACAGTAGGACAGCGCCAAAGACGCCAGCAGCACGCCTTGTTTTCCCCTGGGCGGAATGGCCCCATGACGGCCGTCCCCAAAAAGCAGCTGCTCCCGCAACGGATCATAAGAAAATGCCCTATCCCGCGGGCCACTGGAAGAAAGATCTTCCACATAATTCCAAACGCCAGGGCGAATTGCACCATCCTCACAAAGCGTATCGCAAATCAGGCACAGGGTATCCGGCAGCACCTGCCTTCCTCCCAGGGCCAAATCGATGGCCATATCCGGAAGCCCGGTAGCCGGGAACAGGAGCTGGCCGCAACGCAATTGATCCTGGCTGACAGCCAACACATTGGGATCCCCATCTTCTACGCAACCAGCAGCGTCAAAGGCCAGTGTCCGGCCGGCTTCGTCCGTTTGCTGCTGAGTTTCCACAAACCGCAACCCATCCGCCTCCCGGAGGAACACATACACGCCTCCATCCCGGGATAGGGCGTCCTGCAGCCGAAGGGAAGCCGGGCCCGGCGCTACCGTAAACCAACGCATTTTCGCCCAGGTTTCCTGCTGTGCTGCCCGGAAACACCCAGTGGTTACGCCGCAAAGCCGCACTTCTTCCTCGCACCCTGCATCCAACTGACGAACGCGAACGTAGTATCGCTCAGGCAGGCCGCATCCGCCATCGCTGGGAGAAAAATCCTGGGGCAATTCCAGCGTTACAAACCCGCTGTGGCTGAGCGCATGGGTTTCATCCTGCACATCAAGCAACGATGCAATACCGTCGCAGCGCCATTCCAGCTGCCGGGGCGCCTGATCCTCACTTTGGAACGGATTGCGGGCCACCTCTCTCTTGTCATCCACTTCAAACCAGAAGCGGATTTCCTGTTGCATGCCGGACAGCCCGATCAGCAGCTCGGTTTTACCTTTTTCGCCCGCAAATGGCCAAATGGAAATACCGGGCTGGGCAATGATTTGGGTCATATCCGTGACGCCCTGATCCCCCATTACATATAAAGCTTCCACCTGGGGCCCAGGCTGGGCGGCCTCTAACAACTCAAAGATAATTTCCTGCTCGTTTTCCACCCGGGTCAGAGGAAGATACCCTCCTATACTCCGCTGCGGCAGGCGCAACAGGCAATGGGCAGGGCGGGGCATTGCGGGAGAAACGCCTAACAGTTTCAACAGCTTTTTTTTGAGCTCGTCGGTGACCACATTCATGTGGTATTGTTGCATTTCCTTGTACCAGGCGATCAGCTCCAATATGGTAATGCCAGGATCATGGGCATTATAATCCGTCCACCCAGGGCAAAGCCAGGGCAATCGGCTAATGGCATACTCCATAATTTCTTCAAAGCTTTGGTCATCCAAATTTCTGGATCGCAGCATTCTCCATTCCCTCCTTTCCCGTTTTTAACCTACGCGGACCGTATGCAACCCGCTTCGCACTGTTGCAAAGGGGAATACCGCATCTTCATCCAAAGCGCACAGACAACGCCGGCCTTGGGCAAAATAACTTCCTTCACACAAAACCTGCTCCACAACCCGCACGTTTGGAGTGGCCTTTACCACCTGATAAAGCTCCAGCAAGTCGATTTGGCTGCCAATCTCCCGGCTGCGCCAGGTTTTTTCAATGAGCTCCCCAATATTTTCTACCAGCTGCTGCTGTGTAACAGCCGCCTCATCCAAATCCCGCATTTGTACCCGAACATGGACATTAACCGTAATCTCAGTGGAAGGCACCACATGCAACCGCCCCGAGGCTATCAAATTACAATCGCAGCGCTGGGCCAAATATTCATAAATCTCCCGGCACAGGGCATACCGCATCCGTTCGTCAGAAAAATCCCTTCCCATTACAACCAGGCAAACATGCCCCGGCGCCTTTGCGCCGTTTTGATCTGTATTGGAAAAACACTTGACATGCGCCGCCCGCTCAAAGCGGAACAGCGTCATCTGCTCAAAATCCGCAGCTCCCAGCGCCCGCTCCCGGTGCCGAATTCGTTTGTTTCCCAGGGCCTCCAGTTTTTCCATGGGAGTCTGATCGGTGCCCCCGCTCATTGGCCCTATATTAGAAACCCCAGTAATACGGGGAATAGAGCCGATCAAAGCGTTGACCCGGCCGGCGGGTAAGTTCCCCCGCACGCCGCCTCCATAGAAATAAGAAACCCGAATATTTAAATCTCCCCGTGGCGGCACTTTTCCGTTAGCGCCATTGCCAAAGCGCACCACGCCATCGCAAGCTTCCACCTGATAAACCCGGTCCTGGGGCCCAGCCAACTGCAAGTTGGCAACTGGCTCCCATTTCACCCAGCAATGAACAGGCTGCCCGTCCTTACGCTCTACGGTTACGCGCTGCGCGCCCAGTTGTTCCAGCTCCCGAACTTGGGCAGTAGAAAGCTCGGCGATCTCGTCCACCCAAACCTGGCTTTTCAGCACAGGCTTCTCCAACAGCTCCAATACCTTTCCAGCGTCATAGGCCTCTGTGCTGAAAAACTGATCTGCGGCCCTTTGCTGTTGCAGCGCTTCTACCATATTAAACCGCAATCCAGCAATTTTGGGCACGCGCCGCTCATCCTGGGTGTAAGAGCTCAGGCTCATCCGCAGCCAGTATCCGGTTTCTCCCAGCAATTCCGCCGGTTGAAGCGGCTCCGGGAGATACAGAAACGCCGTTCCCGTATAACGCAGGTTTTGTGTTTGGTCAACAGCGCGTACCTGGGAAAACCCTTCCCCGTCCCACGCTTCAAACACGATCTTGCTCTCCAGCAACGTATCTCCCACCACCTGGAATAAAAGGGAAAGGGGCATCCCATGGGGAGATGCGTCAAAGCGCAGGTACATCGCAGCCGGATGGGGCGCCATGGGCTCGTATACGGCCATATTCCAGTCGGTAATCCGATCCGCCTGCAGCAGTTCCTTTGCCTTGGCGTTGTTCCACGCCCGCACCACCGTGGCACTGCGCTGCTGCGTATATTGATAATCGCAAACAACGTCTTTTACAAAAGGAAGAATCCAACGGGGGATTGTGCTCAAATAATTTTCCACATTTACAACACGTGCCCGGACATAATAGCCTTCCTGTGCATTTACCATGACAGGCGACATATCCTCCGGCACGGTAAAAAGCACCATCAAATCCCCCTGCTGCTTACAGGAGAAGGGGTTTACATTGCCCCCCACAGCCAGCCGCGCCCATCCGGTGCCGTTATAGTACTCCCATACCACCTGCTGCACAAATACATCGTCTGGGGTAATCCGTACCGCATCGTTTTTATCAATAATGCGTTTGTTAAATTCATACTGTGGCTCATTGCCCACCTGGGAAAATACAACGGGCACAATATCCATCCGCATGTTCACATTGGCGCCCTGCTTGCAGAACACCTGATCCGAGCGGATATAAAACAGCTCGTATGCCGCGGGCCTGCGGCCAAAGCAATATCCCCCGTCCTGCTGGGAGATTGGCACATCGTTGTTGGATAGGGAATCCGCCGGGATTCCCTTTGGCATGCTGCTCTTGAGGGAAATCCCGCTTAACGTAATGCCACCCTGGGCCTTTGCACCCACATCGCAATAGAGGTAGATGTTTCCGTCTTCCTCAGGGCACAAGGCGTCCAGATTTTCCTTTTTTAGTACCAGCACATCCGCTTTTGCCTGCACAGCATCAAAAGCAGGGTAGTCTTGCCCATTAAAGTAACGCCAGGTAGCACAGGCGGGATCCGCCAACACTTTGGCCGTTCCTTCCTCTAGGAACCGGGCGCTTTGCCGCAGCGCCACCTGAATTTCACAGGGGCCACAAAGGGCCAGCACCTGATTTTGTGCAAAGGCAAAACGATGAAATTGCAAGTTTTTCCCGCCGGTTGGAGCAAAAAAGGGTTGCTCCCGGTTGGTGTCCAGGCGCTCAATACGGCCTCTGCCAGGTTCCACATAAAATACATCCTGCAAGCTGGCGGTGGTTACTGCAATCCGGTGCTGGGTGGAGTACACCACGTCTTCTCCACCCTCTTCCTGGGCTGCAGCAAAAATTTCCGTACCAGCAGGCACGGTCACCGGCTCCCCGGGCCCGCCACCTGCTTCCAGCTGTACCAGCCCGCAAGCGGGCGTTACCCCTGGTGCAGGAATACCCAGCAGGTTCAAAAACTCGGTATAATATTTTTGCGGCACCAGGTTGAACCGGTCGATGGTTTGAGAAAACATTTCCCCAAATAAGGCTGCAATCGCCGCACCGGGATCTGCCGTATCCTCCTGCTCATAGCGCCATTCAGGCGTATATTCCGCCGCCCGGTTGGCAATGAGCGCCATCAGTTCTTCCTTTGTCCGTGGGTCCAGAGTGGGCTTGTTCATTCTTCCGCTCCCTCAGTCAGGTAAAAAGGGTATACCCTGTTGTACCGGTTATTGGTGCTGCGCACCGTATACGATACTTCAATGAGCATGCTGCCCGTAACGCCGTTTTCTTCCCTGCAAAATGCCTGAACATCTACAATGCGAGGTTCTTGCAGCAGCAACTGTTCCTTAATCTCATAGGCAATGGAATCCTTTGCGGAATGGGATAAGGGGGAAAATGCATATTCCGCTACATTGGAGCCAAACTCCGGGCGCATCACCCGTTCCCCCAAGGAGGTATGGATAATCAGCTGAATGGCTTCTGCGATATCCTCTTCTTGCTGCACCATGGCGATTTTCCCTGTGCGTAAATCAATTTGCAGGGGGAATTTCAGCCCGCTGCCCAAAAAATCCTTGCTGCCCATGAGTTCCTCCTTCGCGGCCAAGCCGCGCCCAACCTCAGTTGATTTGCACCATTGCGCCTTTGATCACCGTATTGCCGGACGCTTGGGCGTTTAACATGCCGTTGGCCTTGATATCCACCTGCGTGCCCTCAGCCTTTACCGAGTTGTTCCCCTTCAAGGCGATGTCCGCGCCAGTAAAGTTCACCGCCTTGTTGGCCTTTCCTTCCATATTGCCCGAGGACTCCAGCACCAGCTGGGTATCTCCTGCGCTTAGCGTCAGCTTCGTTTTTGCCGCCAGGGTGATTTCACCCTTTTCCCAATTGATTGTCAAATGGTTCTCTGCCTGTTTATCCTTAACGGCTATGGTCTTATTCTCATCGTCCACCAGAATCATAGCTCCGGAAGGGGTAGTGAGAGTAAGCTTTTCTTTCTTCTCGGTATCCTCCATCTTAATCTCAATCCCTGCAGGGGTTTTGATGGAGCGCACCTCGTTCTTTCCGTCAGTGATAGGATACGGCGCCTTTACATCATTGGCCCAGTAACAGCCGAATATGATGGGATGGTGCACATCTCCGCCTAAATATCCCAGCAACACCAGGTCGTTCACGGAAGGGAAAAAAAACTGCCCATATCCCTTTCCGCCCATTGGCGTAATGCAGTAGCACCAGTCCGTTTCCGCAACATCCTTATCTGCGGTGATGGGCTTGCACTTAACCCGGTTCAGATTATCCGGGTCCTTAATGTTGGTCACCTGGGCCAAGATCACGCCGCTTTTTCGAAAATACTGCTCTTGCCCATCGCTCATTTACTCTTGGCCCCCTTTACTTCAAAGTTGGTATAATACCCATCCGGGGAATATTCATGGGTCACTTTGCTAACAAAATACTTATCGCTTGCGCTTTTATCAAAGCCTTTTAATTCCACATAACGGCCCGGGATCAGCTCCGGGATGCCAACGCAGCGGCCCTTACCGGAAACAAACTGATACGCCCGCTGGTCAAACCGTGCCTGGGCAAGTTCTTTGCACTCCTCCGGGGTTTGCACGAAAAAGCTTACTTCCTTTTCCACAATACCGTCAAACCCCCGGGCAACATCCCCCGCCTCTTTCCCTGCGCCTGAAGCGCTGGTGCTGCTGGCCTCCCCTGTGATCGGTTTGAGGGTTTTCGGGTCAATCCCATATACCACCACTTTACCAACCTGGTTGCGCAAGGAAACGGATTTGGAAAAGCTCAGCAGGCTTACACCCAACGTCAGCTCAATCAGGGAAGATGTTTTTTTCATCATGCTGTCAAACACGATTTCCCCATCTATCACAAAAAAGCTCATATTGTATACTTGTGCCAGAAAGCAGAGGAACTTATAGTCATCCATCTCCTCCTGAATGAGCTCCGCGTCAAAATCCTTAATGGTCCCTACGGTAACCTTCTTGGCATACCCTTTGGAAACACATTCGTTGAGAATTTCCTTCACCACTGCTGTAGTGGATTTTTCGCTCATATATTTCCGATCCTTGGCATTCATTAAAAACCCTTTTGCATCAATGCCGTTGACCGTTAGGCTGGGCGCCGCATCTACGGAATAATTGATGGTATAATCGTCCACAAAGCCGTAAAACACGCTTTCTTTCTTTACATAGCCGGCCTTGATTTCAAGTTTTTCCCCTACCTGGATGGTGCCGAGCAGGTCGTTGTCCCACTTGCTGTTCTCATAATCGTATTGGGCCTCCACTGTAAAGCTGCAGCCCCCTGCGCCTGACCCCGCATCGATATCCACAGTAATGGATGAAAAATGCACTTTGGAGCTATCCAGTTTTTTACCGCCTACGGATACCTCAAAGGCCGGGGCTAAAAAGCCGCCGTACTTTTCTTCCAGGCTCTTAAATTGATAGCTTCCAGTATCCATACCGTCTCTCCCGAAACCGGCTCAACTATTTCAACGCCGGCAATTTGATTACATGCCCTGTATCCAGCAGGCGGGGGTTTTCAATGCCGTTTGCATCCGCGATCACCCGCCATTGCTCGCATTGCCCATACTCTCGCCCGGAAAAACTCCATAATGCGTCTCCCTGATGCACCGTGCGGTATTTCTCAGTGTCAGGGGATTCGTTGGGCTTCATCTTGGCTATTTTGCTGGGCTTCATATATTGCTTGAAGGTTACATCCAAGGTGGCCCGCACCGGTGTGCCCAGCTGGTTAAACATAGTAAACTTCTGGCTGCAATTCACCAGGTGTCCTTCAAACTGCAAGGATGACCACTCGATTTTCAAAAGCGGCGGCACATGCGTACTGGCGTTGATAATCATCAGGTCGTAAATCTTGGCAGTAAACTTGCGCACATCCATTTTCACAGGAGCCGGGGCCACTGCCGTGGCATTGAGCGCAAGAATATCCGTTTTTTTTCCGCCCACCAGCGCTGCTGCGCTATAGGTGTCAAAAAACAGCTCCATATGCAGCGTCTCGCTCATGCCATGAACGAATTGGATGCTGGGCATGTTGGAAGCCAGGCCAGGAGCCTCACTGTATTTGGTGCCCCGCTCCTGCACGTAGGATTCCGGGTTATACATCACATAAATCTTTTCATTGGTGGCCTTATTCGTGATGCACATTTTTTCCAGGGGCATCACCAAATTTGGATTTGGTAAGCCAATTTGCATGAGGCGCTCTCCTTTCCGGGCGGTGTTACAGGCCCAGCCTGCGGCGGTCCCGCTTCATCCGCTCTTCAATGATCCCATAAACCTTGTTGGCCATACGGTTGATTTCCGCATCGGAAATCCGCATTGGCGGAGCAGATTGCTGCTGCGGCCTTTCTTTCTGTTTGTGTGCCAGCTTCGTCGGCGGCCCTGCATAGCCCGGCGCGGACCAGGCCATTTGGTTTTCCGCCTGCTTTTGAAACGCCCTGCTAGGAGGATATACGCCGTCAGGCAATTCGGGTTGAGGCTGAACCGTCTTCCCTTCCCCTTGAGCTGGACCGGATTGCACCATGGGCTGTGGCTGTGCTGCAGCCGGATGGGTAGTAAAGCTGTCTTTCAAAAAACTTCTCGCCCAATCCGGCAAAGTTTGCACATAAGAGGATTCGGCGTAGGGTTCCTGCCCTTGCGCCCCAGGCATGCGCTGGGGCAAGGCTGCTCCAGGCTGAGAAATTGCGGCCCCTGCGCGCCTGGCCGTTTCTTCCGCAGCGGTAGGCAAGGCGTAGGTAAGCTCTCCCATGGCAGGATATCTCCCTTGAAAAAGTGAGGAAGAGGCGCTCACACCTCGGGCCGTTGGGCTTAGCAGGCTTTTAGGGGGCGACGCCACGCCGCTTCGCAAATCCTGCATCTGTGCAAGGGGCATCTTTGCTGCATGGCTGGTTCCCACCATGGGCTTCGCCTGCAACATGGGTTGCGTTGCCTTAGCAACCCGAATATCCCGCTTGGAAAGGAGGGAAGGATTTTTTTCCGGTAGCCCCGTTTTTTCCCCTTCCTGCTGCAGATGTTGCAACGGTACACTTGAAAAATTACTTCCAAACGCTGCCGCTTCCAGCGGCAAAGCCAGTATCTTTTCATCAACCATAGCCGCTTTTTCCAAAGCCGCTTTCCCTTGTGGCACAATGTTTTGCGGCGTTGTTTCGATTTGATGCGGCGTTTCTGTTCCGCTGCCTGCGGGCTGTGCAGGCTGCAACTGTTGCAACGGAGGTAACGGCGGCAACTCCATAGGCTGCTGCGCAGCGATATCTGCCTGCATTGGCAGTCCATCGTTCTGTGATGCTTGTTGCGATGGTGCCGGGCCTTGCGCCTTATCCCATACCGGTTGGTGGGAAACACCTGGGCTATCCGCTCTTTCAGGCGAATATCCCCGTTCATTTTCCTGTTGGCGTGGGTTTTCCAGCCGCCCGGCTTTCTCTAACTGCCCTGTCAATTGCCTGATAACAGCTGCGTTTTTACTGTTTACCTGCTCCTCAGGGCTGCCATACAACGCTGCTTCCCCTTGCATTGCAGCATGCTCCAATCCCAATGCCGAAAGCAATAAATTTTGTTCTGCCGCAGCGTCTCCCGGGATTTGTGCGAACTGGATCGGATCAGCCGCTTCGCCGGGCTGCTCGTTTTCCTGGTATTCCCTCTGTGTTTTTCCATCCGCCGGCATATGATATTCTGTTGCGTAAACATCCTGCATTTGGCGAAAAACTGCCTTTGCGTTCCCAGCCGAGGCCTTTTCGAGTTGGGCAGGCTCCTGTGTTTCAACCGGTGCAGCCATATTCTCCTCCGGCTGACGGGCAACCTCCAGCGGATGCAGCGGGGCGGATACATGCTCCAATTCCGCGGGCACTGCCAATTCCGGCGTAACTTGGTCAACCCACCGGGTCGGTATCTGCTGCCCAGGCTCTGCGTATGCAGCAGATTGAGGTTCTCCCCCAGCAGTCTGCCGTTGCGGTGTTTCCGCAGGCGCCTGTTCGGCGGTTTGCTCCAACAACGCCCCTTGCTTTTGCCCCTGTTCTTGTTGGGGTTCATCTTCACGATCCCGCAGGGAAGCTTCCTCTTCTGCCAGCGCTTCTTTATGCTGTTGCGCCCGGGGGAACCGTTCCGGTTTGCCTGTTTCTTCTTTTCTCCGGTTCTCCATCTG
>JAEXFV010000110.1 GCA_023451115.1 Bacillota bacterium | reverse complement strand
CAATAATATCCGCTGCGTTAAACAACAGCTGTAGCAGGCTGGAAAGCATCAATGGAATAGCAAAGCGGAAGAGTTTGGGTAAAATCTTGCCGCTGCACATGTCAATTTCGTAAGTCCGCCTTAACATCAATTTACCTTCTTTTTGCCTCTCAGTTTTATACTATACACACCGTTGACCATTTACCACAAACATTGGGGCAAAACGGTGTTGGGGCTGCCTGGTGTAAATCCTGGCTCGGCTTTGTTGACTGCTTAGCCCGGATAATCTGCTTTCATCGGTACCCCGCTGCCCGTCACTCGAAACAGTCTATCCTTTCTCAAGGGTTCTGTCAAGAGTGTTGAAAAAGCCAAATGCGGAATAATTTTTCTTCCTTAAGTTGGCAGGCGGATAAGCTCTTTTAACTGCAAAATGGTTAGAATTAACATGGCTAGAAAAATACATATTAAACGGCCAAAGCTGGGCTTTGGCCGTTTTCCTATTGTAAATCGCCTTATCCGTGAAATGGGCCTCTGCCGACTTGTCGGAAATATGCGTCGACTTGCTCGCGTTCCTCACTCGTAGCGTCCAGCAACGGTACGCGCACATGCCCTCCATGAAGCCCTCTAAGCTCCAAGCCGAGTTTAACCCCTGCAACACCCATAGGGCCGATGGTAGCAGCAGAAAGGGTACATAAAAATTCATGAAGCACTTTTGCCTGTTCCACATGGCCATCCCGGTATAACCCATAGAGCCGGCAACAATATTCCGGCAGATAGCTCGCAGTGGAAAGCACGCCGCCGCAAGCACCGTCACATAGGCCAGGATAAAAAGTGGCTACATTGCCTGCAATGATGAGAAATTCATCGGGATCTACCGCCTCAATATAAAGACGATTGGGCGTAGTGGAGGAATTTTTCATGGCCACGATATTGGGGTGAGAGGATAAACGTTGTATGAGCGCCGGGGAAAGTTGAATTCCTGCCGCAAATTTAGGCGCATTATAGATGATGATGGGGATAGGGGAACCGTCGGCAACCTGCATGTAAAAGCGGTACAACGCTTCCTCGCTCATTTTAGACAAGAAATAATGAGGTGGAAGCACAAACGCATAGTCTAGCCCACAATTGGCAACCTGCTGGATAAACTCCACGGTTTTGCGGGCAGATTCTCGCCCGCAGCCCCCTACGATGATTTTGTCAGCCGCCTTGGCGCAGCAAACGGCCTCCAACACATTCAGGGCCTCCCGGTCGGTCAGGCCCTGAAATTCTCCATTGCTGCCCAAAGGCATATACCCACGCAACTGGGTTTGATTGTAAGCAAGAATGTTTTCTACAATGTGCGCGAGGAGAATGTTTTCCTGTTCGTCAAATACGGTGACAATGGGCGCAAATACCCCGGAAAGCTTGGCGGAATGTTGCACAAACGTCCCCTCCTGTCATGCACGATATGATATTCCAATTGGCAAGGCAAATTAAAATTCCAAACGCAACTTAATTTTTTCTCCCCGGAATACTACGCTGGCATATTCAAAAGTGCGATTGTTTTCATCCATAATATTGTCCCGCAGCAAGAGCAGGGGATGCCCCTCGTCGATGTTGAGCAGGGCAGCCTCTTCTTTTGTAGCGGCAATGGACTCCAACGTTTCCTGGGTACGGCTGCGGTTCAGGTTATATTCCTGGCTCAGAATCTTGCAGAGTTGTTCGCTGACCAAATCCAGCTTATCCAGCCCCGGGCACAAGGTTACCGGGATATAAGACGTATGAATGCTAAAAGGTTTACCTTTCACGTTGCGCAACCGGCGCACCACATAGAAAAAGGAACCGGGCGCCAAATCAAACCGGCTGCACATTTCTTTGGTGCCTTTTTTGCGGCTGACGCCCAACAATTTGGTGGATACTTCGTAACCCAACTGTTCCAACTGTTCCCGAATACCGGCATAAGATAAAGACTTGGCTACGATTTTTGGCTCCGCCACAAACGTTCCCTTGCCAGGAATACGGAACAGAAGCTCTTCTTGTACCAATTTGGTAATAACATTGCGTACTGTCATCCGGCTGATGCCATACTCACGGCTCAGCTCGTTTTCCGACGCAATGGCAGAACCAGGCGCCCAAAGGCCTGTTTCCAAGTTGGTACGAATGAGCTCTTCCATCTGAGCATATAACGGTTTTGCGCTTGTGCGATCCAGCATATTGTCCCCTCATGCCCCAAAATCTGTTTATTTCGGGGATTTCAGCAAAATTCTATGTCAAAACAGAAAGCTCTGCCCATCTTTTTTCCAATCCCTTGCACTTCGGAGATTTTTAATTGCAAAGCCTGCGGTTTTGAAAACCCTTATTTCATTCCAAAACATTATAAAGTTATGTATAATTAAGTTTATTATAAACAGCTGAAAGAAAACTTGCAATCATTTTATTTTGCCGTAATGAGCTGATTTGTGCCGAGTACACTAGCAAAGCGCTGCAGAACAGTGTAATATACTGGAAGAGAATAGCTGAAAAACAGGCAAAAAATCGCTGTTTGCCTATTGACACCCAGACTAATCAATACTATCATGTATACACAAGAAAGGATTGGTATTATATCATGTGGCTTCCTATGCAGCCGTATGCTGCAGGTATTGTAAAAAAGCAATAATAGTGGAATGCTGGTTGTATATAGAAAGCAGTCAAAGCTGTAGGCTCTGATATAGAACGTAATTTTCCTAAATCCCATGAGTGAGGGAAGAATTTTCAGTTCGCCTTTAGGCGGGCAAAAGGCAGTAAATCAAGGAGGGATATTGATGCAGAATATGGATCGGGAGGCCCTGGAACGCCATGCGTATCAAATGCGCCGCAATATCGTGCATACCGTGGCGACCAATGGGGAAGGGCATGCGGGCGGCG
>JAEXFV010000063.1 GCA_023451115.1 Bacillota bacterium | reverse complement strand
TTGGGGTTGCGGTTATTTCGGAATTGGCCGCTAAAAAATATGCCAGCAGCGGGGAACTGTTAGTGTTTAGCCTGGATCAGGAAGGGGCCTACCGAAACATTTACCTTTTATATCGTAAGGATACGGTGTTTAGCAAAGCGGAGCGCGATTTTGTTTCCTTTGCGCTACTGCATATCAAAAAGGAAAAGTAGAGGGATATCCTCCCCTTTGTACGTATGTACAAATAGCATTCCAATACAGTTATTGAGAAAATAACACACGGGATTGAAAACAATAATAAAAGAAGGCCAAAGCGAAAGCTTTGGCCTTTTTTGCTGAATAGCCCAGAAACTCATGCGTGCGGAGTATCAATCAGAAACAATAGGAAAGCCTTTGGCTCTGGCTACCTTATTAAAACTCAATTCCTTCTCGAGCCATTATTCCCTCATCAAAAGGATGTTTGATTTTGCGTATTTCGGATATATAGTCCGCAGCCGCAAGAAAAGATGGGGGTGCATCCCGGCCGGTAAGCACCAGTTCCAGACTTTCTGGTTTGTGGCACAACAACTGGTCGATTGCAGCGCGGTCCAATGCATTCAACTGATAAGCAGCGGCTGCTTCATCCAATATCAGAAGATCGCAGCGCCCCTGTTCCACAGCGGTGAAAGCGCGGGCCAGGTTCGCATTGTGTTGTTGGCGGATTTGCGCCTGGACGGTTGCGTCCAGAGCAGCAAAAAAACCATAATCCCGGCTGTTGCGCAAAAGGGTAACCTGAGGCAGGGACTGCAGCGCTGTAATTTCCCCAGTGGATCTGCCTTTTAAAAATTGCAGGACGATCACTTGCCTGCCCCGCCCGGCTGCCCGCAGCGCCAGCCCCAGGGCTGCGGTGGTCTTGCCTTTTCCATCGCCAGTATAAACGTGAATCAAACCTTTCAAGGGATGAAACCTCCCATTGTGCTACCTGGGTTGAGCATACCGGATTGAAAGAAAGATTGCAAGCCTATATTCCCCGGAAAACATGGGGGATTATCCTTTTTGCGGATTTGAAATCCCTGGGGCTTCAGCTGCTTTGCTGCGCTGCGGTTTTATTGTTTGAGATACTCTTTTAATACGTCTACGATATACTGGTGATCCTGGTGGGGCATCATGCCGCCTACCGCGATTGCGCCTACACAGCCCACCCCTGCTATGTTGATGGGGAAGCCGCCGCCGGCTGCCACGTAGTTCTCATGGTCGAAGGCATAAAAATCAAATACCGAAGCCCCCATCATTTCGCAGAAGGTTACCGTGCGCATGCTGCTCTGTCCTAGCCGGTATACCATGTTTTCCTTACGGCGCAGCCAAGCATCGTTATCAGGACTGCAGCCATCCATGGACAGATGGAACAGGTCTTTTCGGTTGATGGAAATATGGATGGCGATATTTTGCCCCTCGGCTTTGGCTTTTTCATATAGCTTCATGCCGATGGCGATGGCATCTTCCACCCCGAAATGTTGGAATGTGAGGGTTGCTTCTAACTGGGCCAGATCGCCCAAACGGGCCTGTACATCGTTGCTCATAAAGAACCTCCTTCCCCCCGAAGCATTGAGGCTCCGGGGATTTCAACAAACTCGATATCGCAGCCTGCTGCTTTGGCTGCGTCTCCTTGATATGGGGAATTACCAGGGCAAAGGCCTTACTTTTTGCACGTTGCCCAAAATTCCTTCACCTGTTTGATGATGCCGGGGACATCCAGCTGATAGTGGGCGATGAGATAAGGCTCGTCGCCTACTGGTGGGAACTCGTCGTCCATACCCAGGAATTTCATGGGTGTGCCGGGGTGCTGCTCTGCCAATACCTGGGCCACCGCAGCGCCCAGGCCGCCGATCTTGTTGTGGGTTTCCACGGTGACGATAGCTGAGGTCTCCCGGGCTGCCTTGAGGATTGCCGCTTCGTCCAGCGGCTTGATGGTGTGCATGTTGATCACCCGCACATCAATCCCTTCTTTCGCCAACGCTTCCGCCGCATCCAAGGAGTTTACCACCATGTCGCCGCAGGCGATGATGGTCAGGTCTTTTCCTTCCTTGAGGGTGTTGGCTTTGCCGATCTGGTAGTCATAATCCATACCAGGGTTCACAGCCTCAATGACGCCCCGTGCAAAGGAGATATATTTGGGGCCGGGGTAATCCACAGAGGCCTTGATTACCTTACGGGCTTCATAAGCATCCGCAGGGAATATGATGGTGAGGCCCGGGATAGCGCGCAGCATGGAGATATCTTCAATCATTACATGGGTGCTGCCGCCTGCGCCGTAGGCTACGCCACGGCCCTGGCCAAACATAGTCATATTCAAGTGCTGGTAAGCTGCATCCAAACGGATATTCTCCAGCACTCTGGTTACCGCCATTTCCGCAATGGTGGTGGTGTAGGGGATTTTGCCTGCCAGCGCCAGACCTGCCGCAGTGCCGATCATGCTGGGTTCGGCAATGCCGCAGTCAAACACCCGCTCCGGATGGTGGCTGGCATCCTTGCCGTCTTTAAACAACAGGCCTAAGTCCGCATTCACCACTACTACATTTTCGTTTTGATCCATGATCTCATTGAGCTCTTCAATGATCGCTTTTTGCATGTTTTCCGCTTTACGTTCCATGTTTTCACCTCAATTTCTCGTCACAGGATTAAAACTCATACTCGTCCAGCGCTTTGAGCGCGTCGGCAACCATCTGATCATTCCACATCGTAGCATGGAATTTTGGCTTATTAATAATGGAAGGAACGCCGCAGCCCTTCACGCAGTGCGCCACGATGGCGTTGGGCTTGCCTTTTTCAAAGGGCAGCGCATCCAGCGCTTCCACAATTTCTTCCATTTTATTTCCGTTAATTTCCTTTACCGCAAATCCAAAGGCTTGGAACTTGGCTTTCAAGTCCAACAGCGGCATGGAATCGTCCAGCGGGTATACTGTGCTCATATTGTTGCAATCTGCAATGGCTACCAGGTTATCCAACTGATACTTGGAGGCAAACATTGCCGCTTCCCAGTTGGAGCCTTCTGCCAGCTCGCCGTCCCCCAGTATGGTGAACACCCGGCTGCCGGTATTGTCCATTTTCGCTGCCAACGCCATGCCGTTTGCCATAGCAAAGCCGTGGCCCAGGGAACCGGTGGAAGCTTCTACGCCAGGGCATTTGCCGTAGCAGGGATGGCCGGCCAGGTTGCTCTGAAATCCTTCCCAGGTCTTGAGCTCCTCATCTGAGAGGATGCCTAAGAGATTAAGCGCGGCATACTGCACCAGGCACTTGTGCCCTGCGGAAAGGAGAAAACGATCCCGGTTTGCCATTTTCAGGTTTTGCGGGTCAAAATTCATGGTGTGGAAGTACAGCGCCGCTACTAAATCCGTGGCAGACAGCGCGGAGGGGACGTGGGCGCCATAGCCCAAAGGGGAGGTTTTCAGGATGATTTGCCGCATTTGCTTGGCTTTTGCCTTTAGCTCCTGCACGTTGTTGATTTTTTCGCTCATAAGAAGATGCCTCCTATGCATAATAGTCAGGTTGGATTGGTGGTCAAAGCTTCTGGCTTTGACATAGCACCGGCTCAAGTCCCCTGTACGGGGGTATAGAACCATGGAATAGGTTCCACCCAGCGCCGCAGCGCTGCCATGGAACCTGCTTGCTATGTTATTATTCTTCGTCTTCCCAAGGCTTGATCACAATTTTAAACTCCTCGTGCTGGCGCTGCTGTGCAAAAGCATCGTTGAGCTCTGACAAGGGGCGGATGGCGGTGACCAGCTTTTCCACTTCTACCCGTGGGAGATAGGCCATGGCCCGTTCAAACATGTAGGGGGACTGAATGCTGGTATGGATTCTCAGCTGTTTGCCATAACGCAGCATTTCCAGATCCAGCACGCATTTGCAGTCAGGGCCGGGGGTGTATTGGGCTGCAAAATTGATGGTGGCGCATTTGGCGGCAATTTCGCAGGCCAGGCTGCAATTTGCCGGCACAGCGGAAGACTCGATCACCCGGTCTACGCCGTGGCCATTGGTGATGCGGCGGATGGCTTCATGCACGTCCTCTTCGTCCGGGTTAATCACATAATCCGTTCCCAGCTCCAGGGCTTTTTTCCGGGCGACTTCAGAGGGAGAGATGCAGATGACGGGGTAGGCGCCCTTTTGACGGCCCAGGAGCAACTCCAGCATGGCTTTGCTGCCGCTGCCGATCACTGCCAAGCTGCGGCCCATCAACACTTCCGCCCGCTCGATGGAGTACATGGCGGCGCTGGTCAGCTCCAGGAAGGATGCGTGAAGCAACGTCATGTCATCGGGGATATGCTCGCAGGCATTTTCAGAAACCACCGCATATTCCGCAAACGCGCCGGTAGCCTGGACGATGTTTTCGCAGTAATGCTCAAAGCCGTTGTGGCAGAACCAGCAATGGCCGCAGAATACCTGCATGTTGCAGGCCACACGGTCGCCAACTTTACAGGAGGTTACATCTTTGCCCACTTCCACCACGGTGCCGGAAAACTCATGGCCTAACACCCGGGGCGGCTGTACTTCTGCAAAAGCCCCGGTTGCCATCCAAACGTCGTTTTCGCAAATGCCGCAATAGGCAACTTTGACTTTGACCTGGTCGGGGCCCACTTCGGGCTGGGGGATTTCCATCACTGTCATGGAGTTGGGGGCATCCCAAAATCCAGCACGCATCATTTTTTGTTCCATGATTATTTCCTCCGGTTATAATTTATTGTTTCACTTTCATAGGTGTTATCGTGTAAGCAATGGTGTTTCCTGCCGGGCGGTCATTGCCCGTTTGCCGGAATTGCATCTATAGATACAGAACGCATGTCATCGTAACATTGGCCATCCTCCGAGCCCAAAGGCTTCGCGGATTTCACTAAGGAACAGTGTCAAAGCCTATATTTTGGCCACCTTGTTGTCTAGATGTCTAGTATTGTATATATGATTTTATGGTTTGTCAAGCATATTGAAAAGGAATTTATATGGGATGGCCACAAAATGACCTATAAAATATGAAAAAATAGTGGAATTCATAGCAAAAGAATCCAGACGGATATGAGCTAAAAAGGCCTATTTATATAAGGAAATTAGAAATTTGCCCAATAAAAAATGAAGAACATTACAATTATATCTGTACTCGTATAGATAAGTTTTCCTTGACAGCATATAGCGTGACATAGTATACTGCAAGCAATTAGAAACGGAACGGCAGCAAAGGGGGCTCAATGGAGAGCGGCTGCAGCCTTCCGGCTTGGATGCCGCAATGAATGCAGTGGGGGCGAAGCGCAACAAGAAATATCATGCAAATAAATCGTAATTTAGATTTATTGTGCTTGACATGTATAAACAATATGAGTATAATGGCAGACAGATTTTCAGAAATTGTTAGAACGAGTATAGACTTTAAAGAAAAACACGTATAGATATGTTGCATTAAGGCATTTCTCAATAAAACAAAGGTGGTTAATTTGCATGCAGTATTCAAAAATTTATGACATCAGTGTATTTCTCCAGGAAGACCCGGATAACTATGTGCAGAAGATTGTAACGCCTATTTGCATTGGCGACAGCATATTTAATGGGCTTCGGCTGGACTTAAACGTGCATTATGGCACCCATGTGGACGCGCCTTGCCACCTTACTCCCAACACCAAAACCATCGACCAATATCCCATTGAGCGTTTTTTGCTCCCGGCAATGGTGTTGGATATTCAGGATACGGACTCTGTAAAAATCGCAGAACTCAAAAAATATGATATCAAACCCAATACCGCGGTGCTGCTGAAAACGGAAAATTCCCGTTCGGGAAAGAGCAAAGTGCTGCCATTCCCGGGCGAGCATGTGTGCGTGGAGCCGGATGCGTTGCAGTACCTCATCGACAAGGGCGTTACAATGGTTGGATTTGACGCCCCTCATGGCGAGCGGGATGCGGCGGATATTACCAAGCAGAAAAACCCTATTCACAGCACCATGTTTGATAACGACTGTATTATTTTGGAGAGCGTGGATCTGGCACAAGTGCCGGAAGGCGATTACACCCTGATCGTGTTGCCTCTTAAGGTACGCGGCGTCAATGGCAGCCCGGCCAGAGCCATTTTAATGAAAGAATAAAACCCTGAAGGAGTGTGGCGATATGCCAAGAGTGATCGTAACATTTGAGCTGAAAGAAGAAGCGGTGGAGGGCTTCAAGCAGATTTTGCAGCGCTCTACGCCCAAAACCCTGGCGGACAAAGGCTGCCTTTGCGCTGGTATGTACCAGGATGCCCAGCACCCCACCAAGTTCCGCTGCATTGAGGACTGGGAGACGTATGAGGATATGATGAATCACATCAACGCCCCTAAGGATCCTAACGACCCAGATGATGCATTCCCCTACATTCAGGCCAATATGATTGGCAAAGACGAATTCCAGTATTTCAATGAATTTGTCGTGATGCATAAGGGAGATGCGCCGGCCCGGTAACAACCGGCGCCGAGCAACTACAAAGAATTTTTAAGTTTTTCATAAAGGCAGCAAGCATTTATGGAACAAAGAACAAAGGAGGAAATCAAACCCATGAAAAAAGTTCTTTCGATGATCCTGGTATTGGCACTATGCTGCGCATTGTTCGCCGGCTGCTCCAGCAGCCAGAGCAATGGGGAAGCCACCGAGTCTGACGCACCGGTAACCTCTGGCAACCATGTGCAAAAAGACCCCTTCACGGAAAACGTAAAGATCGCTTATGTTCCCAACACCGGCTCTTCTGCCAATGCACAGGCCTGGGGCGTAGGCATCCGCAACATCCTGGAACCCCTCAATGAGATTTATGGAACCATTGAATTCAACGTGTTTGATCCCAACGGCAGCAACGAAACGCAGGTTTCCATCCTGGCTGACCTGGTAACCCAGGGTTATGATGCCTTGATCATCCAGTGCGTAGACAGCAGCGCTATCGTGCCTTCTATTGAAGAGTGCAAAGACGCTGGCATGGCGGTCATCTCCCTGAACGTTTCCCCCAATTGCGCCCATGCGGCCCGCTTCGGATTTGGCGGTTATAAGAATGGTTACAGCGAAGGCCTGATTGCCGGCGAAATGCTGGGTGGAAAGGGCAATGTAGTCATCGTTGGTGTTCCTCCGGAAGTCACCCAGGCTGTGGTTGACTGCCCCTGGGAAGGCTTTAAAGACGCTCTGAAAACCTTTGTAGGCATCACCGTAC